>NZ_CP051680.1:3312500-3612500 GCF_012849095.1 Cohnella herbarum | reverse complement strand
TCCTGAATGCCGAAGGCGCCAGAACGGGTAAAATCGGAGCCGGCGGCAAGATCGCCGCGGTAGCGATATCCGATGACGGGGATGTCGCGATCGGTACATCGGGGTCGAAGATCGAACTTTACGATAAGGAAGGCAAGCGGATTCGCGTGTTGTCCGTGAAGGATGACGTTATGGATGTAGCGTTGTCCGTTGATGGCGAGTTGATCGCGGCAGCCGATTTTTCGGGCAACTTCTATGTTTTTAATCGCGAGGGCAAGCAGTTATGGGAAACCCGGGGGGAAAGCGCCGGACGAGTAGTCGAGTTCAGCAAGGACTCGTTAACCTTGTACGGCGGGACGGATAAAGGCTACGTTCATCAATACGATGTCGCGTCCGCGGTCAAGGGAGCGGAGAAGCAAGCTCTCGTGAATAAGCTTATCGTTATCGCGCTCTGCGTGCTCGTAGTTGCCGCAATAGCGGCGATTCTTTTCGCGATGAAGAGAAAGAAGAAGTTGGGCGTGTTCGTTAAAGTATGGCGCTCGAAGTATATTTATTTGTGCTTGTTGCCCGCATTCGGATTATTGATCGTGTTCTTGTATGTCCCCGCGATGTCGGGACTGTATCATTCTTTATACGACTGGAATCCGGGCGGAAGATCCGTATTCATCGGTCTGGACAATTTCAATAGAATCTTTCATGATCCATACGTAACCAAGGGAATCGGCAATCTCGGCATTCTCATCGTTACGGGATTAATCAAGGCGATATTGCCTCCGTTAATCGTAGCTGAATTGATCTATCATCTGAAAAGCAAGAAAATGCAATACGGTTTCCGTACGGCATTCGTTGCGTCCATGGTTATTCCGGTCGTCGCGATGCTGCTGATCTGGCAGAACCTTTATGATCCCAATGTCGGTCTGGTCAATAATTTGCTCGAGTTGCTGGGACTCGGTTCCTGGACGCATGGTTGGCTGGGCGATCCGAAGACCGCATTGTGGGCCATTATTTTCATAGGCTTTCCGTTCGTCGGCATTTTACAGTTACTGGTTCTCTATTCGGGGTTGCTTTCGATTCCGAACGAATTGATCGAAGCGGCCAAGATGGACGGAGCGAAGCTGTCGCGAATTATTCGTTCGATACACTTGCCGCTGTTGTCGGGCCAATTCAAGTTTTTGATCATTCTGAGTTTGATCGGCATTATTCAGGATTTTAACGCGATACTCATCATAACGGGCGGAGGTCCGATGGATTCGACTTACGTTCCGGCGTTGCAAATGTACTACGCGGCGACGAAGTTCGACGATCTCGGATACGCATCCGCGCTTGGCGTAATGATGTTCCTGGTCATATTGGCCATTACGATCGTTAATATGAAGGTGTTAAAAACGAATGAGGACTAAAGGGAGGGAGCGGCGTCGATGACACAAAAGACGAATGCGGCGAAACCGGCAACCATGCCTCCCGCAAGCAGAGGGAGAAACAGTATGCCGTGGCCCGCGATTAACCAAACCGTTATCGCTATTATCCTAAGCGTACTGGTACTGTTGACGTTGGTTCCTATTCTATTCATGGTTGTCAGTTCATTGAAGAACAACTCCCAAATCTTAAGCAGCTTCTGGTCGCTGCCTTCTCCCGCGTTGTGGGAAAATTATAGCTCGGGATTCGCGAAAATATGGAGGTACATGTTCAATACCGTTCTCTATGCGGCAAGCGCGAGCGTTCTCGTCATGGCGTTATCCGCGGTTTCCGGCTATATTTTCGCCAAGAAGTCTTTTCCCGGGAAAGAAACGTTGTTCTTGCTCATGCTGGCCATGATGATGATTCCAAGCGTACTGACGCTCATTCCCGCGTACGTGTTGTACGAGAATATGGGCTTGACCAATACGCCGTGGGCTATTCTGATTGCCAGCGCGGCGGGCGGTCAAGTGTTCGGAACTTTCCTGTGCCGAAGCTCGATGGCCGGAATTCCCGACGAAATGTTCGAAGCCTCGAGGATGGACGGAGCATCGGAAATGACCGTGTTCTTACGCATGGTGCTGCCGCTCTCGTTACCCATACTCGCGACCTTGTTCATCATGCATTCCGTAGGGGTTTACAATGATTACGTTTGGCCGTTGCTGACGATTCGAGATAGCTCCATTCAAGTCATCTCCGTCGGATTGACGACGGCATTCAATAAGTTCGGGATGGTCGAGATGGGTCCGCAATTCGCGGCTTATGCGATATCTTCTATTCCGCTCGTTCTCACTTTCGCTTTCGGCATGAAATATTACATCCAAGGGGTGACCCAAGGAGCGCTGAAAATGTAAGCTGATCTTCGGCCTTGCAAAAAATAATTAGCCCACAGTTACCGGACGAGGTAAGTGCGGGCTATTGTTTTATCGACATCTTGCGCGGTTTTATCCCTTAAAGTATACTTAAGATCAGAATTCAGAGGTGATAATCGCATGTCGGACAAATCGGTTCCGATGTATCAACATATTATTGATGACATGAAGCTCAGAATTAAGAACGGAGAGTTCGAGCTGGACAAGCCGATTCCCAACCAGATCGACTTGGCGAAAATGTACAATACGAGCGAGATCACCTCGCGTCGCGCATTGGCTGAGCTGGCGAACGAAGGAATTATTTTCCGTATTCGGGGCAAGGGTAGCTTCATCAAAGACGAAGAGTCGGAGCAAACGGGTCAATCCGCCATTCGCACGGTTTATTTCGTCTATAACGATCTATCCGTCGATGCGTTGAATCGCCGATATTGGAGCGATATGCTGGATACGATGAAAGAGACGTGCGACGAGAACGGGGTTAACTTCTATTTGTGGGCATCCGGTTCCGGAGATCACTATACTTTGCCCGACGATCCTAATGGCGCGTTCGTTCTCGTTACTTCGCAGTTTAACTCGGATCAACCGTACCTGGAAGCGTGGAAAAACGAGGGCAGGCGCATCGTCACGGTCCAGTTCTATTACCCGCATCTGTCCATTCCTTACGTTATCGCGGATAACTTGACGGGGGGGTTCCTTGCCACCCATCATCTCCTGAGCTTGGGACATAAACGCACGGGAATTATTCTGACCGGGAAATCGATGCTGGATTTGAACCAAGAATTCTCCCTGCGGCTGCAAGGGTATCGGCTCGCCCTGCAACAGCATAAGATTCCGTTTGATTCGGAATTGGTCTGCGTAATGGATGGCTCGAACGAAAGCATAGACATGGGGTACGACGGATTTAAGCAGTTGTACCAGCGTACGGATAATCCGCCTACGGCGATTTTCGTAACTAGCGATCTGAAGGCTATGGGTGCTCTTAAAGCCGCACAGGATGCGGGACTAAGCGTTCCGGACGATATCAGTCTGGTCGGGTACGACGACTTGAGGATCAGTTCCTTCACTTATCCGCATTTGACCACGATCAACCAGAATACGTCTCAGATCGGTCGACGCGCCATCGAGATTTTGCTGAACGAGCTTCCGGAAAATCCGAACGTGCTAGTGAAGGACGAAATCGTGCCTAAGCTGATTGTTAGGGGTACGACAAGAACGGTTAAACAATAAAGCCTCCAATCGTCTAAACATATGGGATCATCGCGATAACCCGCGTCTTATTAACCAGACGGCGGGTTTTTTATTTTATTTTATTTTATTTTATATACCAATAAATGGATGTTTAAAAAGGAAAATAGAGGGATATGTCGTATACGTATAAATTGGAAATCAAAACTAGAGGAGTTGTCTGTACGCATGAAGAAAGTCGTATCCGTATTATTAATGTTAGTAATGGTGCTGGGAAGCGGCAGCTCGGTATTTGCAGCTACGTCTACAGCCCCAAGTAAAGCCCAGTTAGCCGTGATTTCGAAGTATTTGACCGCCGTCGAGACAGGGGATATGGCGCTGATCAAGAAGATTTTGCACCCGTCGATCAAAGTGACCGCTACGTCCGTCGAGACGTTTAATGGGATCAGAAGCTTCATCAAGGAAAATGACGGCTACTTTAAGCATTTTAATTTGAATATTACGAAATACGGTAACGTATCCAAAACTCTCGGCCAGGGTTTCAAGCTGAAGGGGTACTTGTTAGCCGCTACTTCCGAAGGATTTGCGGTGAACGACTATACGGTTTATGTCTATCTGCTTAATTCCAAAGGCGCGGTTAAATTCGTTACCGAGAAACAGGGAAACAGCACGGTGATCGAAGACGTGGATTCCCTGTCCGATAAAGTGCAAACCAAGCTAAGTACTTTGCTAACGGATAAGTACGGGGAAGATTATTTCGATAATCTGGCGGCTGCGGACGATAGCGGAATCGATTTGGAGGAAGAAGGCTCGGATATCGACGTCGAGGGTTCGTCAGGCAACGCCGGCGATTACTTAACGACGGAAGATCTGTTGGATTCGGGCATGTTGACTTACGAAGAATTAAAGTATTCGAACGGCAAGTTCACGAATAAGAAGCAATTTTTCTCGCAGATCGTCATTTCCGATTCGAACGCTACCCAAGTCACCTTCAAATTCACGAACACGGGCACATCCGATCTCAACGTTACGGCGGAAGGTTCGGGGGAAGACGAAGTTAGGGTGAACGCCGGAGCGACGAAGACGATTACTTTCGAATCCGATCCGGAAGATTCGCATTTGTTCATCATTCGGTTCGATAAATTGTACGACACGACTAAAAGCTCCGACGGCGACATCGGATTTACGCTATCGGATTTGAAGGTCTACCCAGGCGATGAGGCGTAGATAACGCACATGTATCTATGAGTCGTCCACAAGCTTCCCGATTATGGGAGGCTTTTTCATTTTCAAGCTACGTAAATTATCGGATAGATCTTGAAGGGAACTGCAGTTGAACGGCGTACGCTTCTTGTTATATGCTGAGGTAGGAAACGGCCAAGCAGGAAGAGGAGAGACAAACATGAACCCGACATCACATTGGTTGAGTAACGTTCGACTGGAAACCGGATTTCAATACGAGAACGGCAAAGTGGCGGGAACGGAAACCCGTATCGCGCATCTTCTAATTACCGATGGGAAGATTGCCGAGATAACTTTCGAAGCGATACCGTCGGAGGACAAGCTCCCGAAACGGGATGCCAAAGGCTGTTTAATGCTCCCTTCCTTTAAGGATATGCACATTCATCTTGATAAAACGTATTTTGGAGGGCCTTGGAAGGCAGTTCGGCCGGCGAGCAGTATTTTCGATCGGATCGATGAAGAGAAGCGACTGCTCCTTGAACTTATGCCCGTTGCCGCCGAGAGGGCGGAGAAAATCTTGGAATTGTTGCTCGGATTCGGATCGACCCATGTACGCGGACACGTCAACATAGAGCCGACCAGCGGGATGAAAGGGTTAGAGTCTACCCTAAGAGCGTTGGAGAAGTATAAGGGGAAGATCAGCAATGAAATCGTCGCATTTCCGCAACATGGTTTATTGCACTCGCAGTCATCGAGTTTAGTCAGGGAAGCGATGCGAATGGGGGCAACGATCGTAGGCGGACTTGATCCGACTGCGGTTGACGGGAATATGGAGCGTTCGTTGGATGAGATGATGGACATTGCGATCGATACGAATTCGGGAGTAGATATTCATCTTCATGAGCAAGGGCAGTCCGGAATGTCGGCAATGAGAAAGCTTGCCGATATGACGATCGAAGCGGGATGGCAAGGAAGGGTGACCGTTAGCCATGCTTTCGGATTCGCCAGCGCATCCGCCGAGGAAGCAGAGCAACTCGCCGAACGGTTCGCCGAAGCCGGAATCTCGATCGCATCGACCGTTCCGATCGGACGCTCGATGATGCCGATTCCGATGCTTCATAGCAAAGGCGTGAAGGTGGAGCTCGGAACGGACAGTTTGACCGATCACTGGTCTCCGTTCGGGAACGGGGATAATCTGGAGAAGGCCGGACGGTTGGCGGAATTGTACGGATATTCCGACGAATGGTCGTTATCCCGTTCGCTCAGATTTATAACAGGCGGCCTGCTGCCAATGAACGACGAGGGAGAACGATTATGGCCGGCAGTGGGCGATATGGCGTCCGGCGTGCTTGTTCATGCGAGTTGTTCCGCGGAAGCGGTAGCGAGAAGAGCGACTCGGCAAGCCGTTTTGCATCATGGCGCCGTCGTGTCCGGGGCGATTTAGTCTAAGGATAAGTGGGGGATCAAGAGAAGGAGTAGGGACGGGAACGGGAACGGGAGCGGGAGCGGGAGGAGGGCAGGAATAGAGAACGCAGCAGGAGTTGGAATGGAAACCGTAATAAGGATCGGAGCAGGATTTGGAGTTGGAGTAGGAACAGGAGGATGAGCGGGGATAGGAATAAGTATAGGAATAGGTATAGGAATAGGAATGGGAAATGGGGATGAAAATGACAGTGGAAAAAGGCACGAAAGAAAACCCGTGGCAACTGAAAACGCCGCCTCAATCTTCCGAGTTTGAAATGTACAAAACCGAGAAAGACGGGAAAGAGATATTGGTTTGTACCGTCGGCAAAACCGTTCTGCATTATGAATATAGATGCCTCGCCGACTTGCATCGAATGCTGAAAGAGCATGGGGACTGGATGGAGCTTGGTAGCGCGGATGAACAGAAACCGGTTAAAGAAGGCACCGTGGAAGCTTGGGGACGTTCGGAAGCCAACCCGGTCGGCGGGTGGTATGGTTTGAAAAAAGGATTCAGAGGAAGGTTCGGAATGTACATCCCTCCGTTAATGGAAGAGTTGGGGTTAGCGGAAGTCGAGCACAATCCGAGGAACAATCGGATGAGAGCGATTTAAGATTGGGATATGCGGAAACGCGATTCGATTACCATGAAAGCGATAGGTAAGAGATTTAGATGATAAGGCGAACGGAGGGGTGGAGAATGAAAGAATTCGATGCCATGTTAGTCAGACCGGAAGGGACGGGGACTTGGACTTTCCTTCGGGTTCCATTCAGCGCGGAAGAAGTTTACGGTTGTCGTGCAAACGTGAAAGTGCGGGGGGAATTGAACGGAATCGACTATAGAGGCTCTTTAATGCCCGATGGAACGGGCAAACACTATATGGTCGTGAACAAAGCTTTACGCGATGCTGCGAACGCGACTGCCGGAACGGTCGTTCATGTGGTGATGGAGCTTGATACCGACGCAAGGACGGTCGATGTCCCTGACGATTTTCTATCGGTACTCGAAGGAAATGCGGAAGCATTCGCATTTTTCAACGATCTTGCCTACTCCTATCAGAAGGAATACGTATCGTGGATCGAATCGGCCAAAAAGCCGGAAACTCGGCAAGCCCGAATCGCCAAATCCATCGTTCTCCTAGCAGAGGGCAAGAAACTGAAGTAACCTCTAAGGAGCTTTGCCACGCCATAGTCGGAAATATCGACTATAGCGCGGCAAAGCCAACCAACCCCGCTCTCATAGTCGGAAAAACCGACTATGGCGAGGCAAAACTAACCAAACCTGCTCTCATAGTCGGAAAACCGACTATGGCGAGGCAAAGCCACCCAATCGTGCTCTCATTGTCGCAAAACGCGACAATGGCGATGCAAACCCGACCAACCCTGCTCTCATTGTCGCAAAACGCGACAATGGCGAGGTCAAACTAACCAACTCTGCTCTCATTGTCGCAAAACGCGACAATGGCGAGGCAAACCCGACCAATCCTGCTCTCATTGTCGCAAAACGCAACAATGGCGAGGCAAACCCGACCAACCCTGCTCTCATTGTCGCAAAACGCGACAATGGCGAGGTCAAACTAACCAACTCTGCTCTCATTGTCGCAAAACGCAACAATGGCGAGGCAAACCCGACCAACCCTGCTCTCATTGTCGCAAAACACGACAATGGCGAGGTCAAACTAACCAACTCTGCTCTCATTGTCGCAAAACGCGACAATGGTGAGGCAAACCCGACCAACCCCTCTTTCATTGTCGCAAAACGCGACAATGGTGAGGGAAACCCCGCTGGGCGGGTCACTAAATACGCTCGGAGTACCGAATTGTTCGATACCGAGGAAAAGTGTGCTACAAGCCGTTGGTAGCGGTCTAATTGGTCGGATATCGAGGAAAAGTGTGCTGCAAGCCGCTAAGAACGGTCTAATTGGTCCGATTCAGAGGAAAAGTATGCTGTAAGCAGCTGAGAGCGGTCTAATTTGTCTGATTCAAAGGAAACGTGTGCTGCAAGCCTCTGAGAACGGTCTAATTGGTCGGATGTCGAGGAACATGTGCTTGTAGTATCAACCGAGCCCCCGCACCGCGACCCAGTTACCCTCGCGCGGTGCGGCGTTGCAAGGCGGTGGTGGACCTTATCCACCACCAACCTCACACCCTAAAGCATCAATTCCAACCACTGTTCCTTCGTCACTGGGCCGCAATAGAACGGCAGGTCGATGCTGTCCAGCAATTCGCTCAGAGCCTGAGTTTCGTAGCGCACGCCCACAAATTTAGCGGCCAATTCGCCGATGTCGCCTCTGCCGAAGAAATCGCCGTAGATCGTTGCGACTGCGATAACGCCATCTTCGACTTGAAGGCGAACGTCGAAGGTTCCCGCACCTTCGATTCGCTTCGTTTGGCGCACGTTAAATGCGGGCGAACGGCCGTAATTCCATTCCCAGCTCCGGTAACGTTCATCCGCCAGCTTGCGAACGTTATCCCAATCTTGCTCGCTCAGCTCATAATAAGGTATATCTTTCTCCCCCTCGAATAACGAGGTCAGCAAGCTAGTCTTGAATTGCTCGATCGTCATCGGCTCAGCCAGAAACTCCGAAATGTTAGCGACTCTGCTGCGGATCGACTTCGTTGCTTTGGAGACGTATTTCTCGGCGTTCGCTTTCAGCGCGGAAACGACGTTCTCCATCTCCGAATCGAACAGGAGCGTTCCGTGGCTGAACATTTTCCCCCGCGTGGAGAACTGAGCGTTGCCGGATATTTTGCGTTCGCCGACTTGCAAGTCGTTGCGTCCCGTCAATTCCGCTTCCACTCCGAGCTTGCGAAGAGCTTGGACTACGGGCGCGGTGAATTTTTTGAAGTTATGGAACGACTGGCCGTCATCCTTCATAATGAAGCTGAAATTCAAGTTGCCGAGATCGTGGTAGACCGCGCCGCCTCCCGACAGCCTGCGAACAATGTGAATGCCGTTCTCCTCCACGTACTCCGCGTTGATTTCTTCCACGGTGTTCTGGTTTTTGCCGATGATGATCGACGGTTCATTAATATAGAACAACAAGTAGTCGTCGGTATCGGGCAACGAACGCAATATATATTCCTCAAGAGCCAAATTTAGCGATGGATCGGTGATGTTACGGTTGCTGATAAAGCGCATGATGGTTTCCTCCGATTGCTGTATTTCGAACGGGCTTTTCGCCAGCCTTCCTCCTATTTTACATGTCAATAATCCATATTTGAATAACTAGCGTCCATTTACGTTTGCCAATTCAATTTTCCTAAGCATTAGCATTCAACTATTCAATGCCCATCTCCTTAGCCTTAGCATTCACTTCCTCGATCATTCTATCGAGTCCCTTAGCCTTATAACCGTCAATGATATCCTGCCAGATCACCTCGACCGGTAGTTTGCTGATCATCACTCTGACCATGTCGTCGCTGTCGAAGATCGTGAAGCTGTCTTTAGTCGGAGTGGACATTTTTGTTAAGCGAATATCGTAATCCTGTTTGACCGTCATTTTCATGGAGTAATCGATCAGTTCCCGTTGGGCTTCGTGAGCGGCGGGCGAAATCCCCGCAAACTCGGGATTCAGCTTAAACATACCGTCCCAATGCAGCAGATTAGCGAGCGAGGAGAAAGGTTTGTATTTCGTCAGCACGCTCTGCGAAGGATCGATGACCGTAATTTTATCGTCGATTTTGGTGTAATCCACGTCCTTCAATCCGAAACGTCTCATCTCCAGAAATTCGGGCGAGTTCATATAGTCGAACAATTGCAAAATCCGCTCCATTTTCTTGGCATCGACTTTCGAGGAAATGTAGCTTTCGGACCAGAACGTTTTGAAGATCGCATGATACCGGTTACCGTCCATCGCTTTCAAGGGCTTCAGAATTTTGACTTTATCGTAAAAAGCGTTCTCGTCGGGATGGAGCTTCAGCCAACGTTCCTTGTAAATGTTAATATCGACCGCTTGCATCGAACCGCCTGCCGTAATTAAAGCGGCTGCTTCGCCTTGGGCGAACTTGTCTCTTCCCATATCGCCACGCGTAACCGGCAGATCGGGATCGATCAATCCCGAGGTATAGAAATCTCTAAGCAATTTCAAAGATTCGATCGAGTGTTTGGAGAAAACCGCGGGAATATATTTTCCGTCCTCCTTGATCCATTTGAAGTCGCTTCCGCTTCCATCGCTTGTTGCCGCCGGAGAGCTGTACAGCCAGAACAGCCCGCCGAGCAACAAATTGCCTACGCTAGTCAGTCCGGTAATTTTCTTATTTTCGGGATCGTTGTCGACGATAGCCTTCAGCAGCGCCCTGAATTCTTCCCACGTCTCGGGCTCCTTCGTTATGCCTGCTTGCTGAGCAAGATCCCATCTGTAGATGACGATTCGATCCAAGACATTATAATCGGTGCTATCGAACGTTTGGCGCGGAATAAAATAAAGCTTGCCGTCGTCCTTAAGGTCCTGCAGATCCGGAAAATCCAAATATTGTTCGAGGTAAGGGTAAGCGGACAGATCGCTCGGCAACGATTGGATGACGCCGCGATCCCGCCAATTTCGATAATATTGGGAATTCACCGCATCTACGGAAAAAATATCGGGAAGCTGGCCCGATGAAGCCCACATCTGAATTTGTTGCACGTAGTTAGCTACCCCGATCGGTACGGGTTTGATCGTAATGTTAAGCTTCTGCTCCAGTTGTTCGACTAACGGATCGTAGCTCGTCATATTTTCCGCCAGGTCCCACAACGCGACCGATATTTCCATATGCTCGGATTGTCTCTGCATTTCATTCGGAGTTAACGCTTTGGTCGTTTGATCCGGACGAGGCTCGGAACGGCTGCAGCTTAGCGTCATGGTAGAGAGGAGCACGATCGCCAAGAGAGCGGGCAGAAGCTTCATCTTCATCTTGGTCCTATTCACATTCGTTCCTCCAGACGTAGCTTAAGATGAGCTTTGCCGCCCATTCCTTGCTTGTCTTTATTCCGATATTGTTTGGGCGTCTGCTGCGTATGTCTTTTGAACGTTCTAATGAAGTAAAAATAATCCCTGAATCCGATGTTCTCCGCGATTTCTCCGATGGATAGGCCCGTCGTTTGGAGCAAGCTTTTGGCTTCCTGCAAGCGTACTTTCGTGACATACTCCGTGAACGTAACCTCGAGCTCCCGCTTGAACAGCTGACTGAGATAATTGGGGTTCAAATAGAAGCTTTTCGATATGCTCTGGATGGAAATATCGCTTTTGTAGTTTTCGTTTATATATTTCAGGACTTCCCTTAGGCTGGCATTCGTCGTCTTGTTTTCCGTTTGCTCCTCCGGGGGCTTGTCGATATCGATCAGGAAATCCTTCAAGCTCTCGATCATCGACTCGAAGCTATGGAACAGGTGGTAGAGCTGCTCTTTGCTGAAAATATAATCCTCTTCCGGCGTATTAGAAGGGTCCGCCGATGCGTGGAAATACACTAGGTTATAGATTTTAAGCGCGTGAAGGATGCTTAGGCATTGCCTGTTCTCCGATTCGAGCATCTCGTCAAGCGTAGCTCGCAATAGACGAGAGTCCTTCTTGGCGATCGCTTTTTCGAGCTGTTTCAGCAATTGATTCGCCCTGATTTCATTGGATTGTTCCGGATCGACGAAGATATCCTTACGGCCGTGAATGAAGAAATCCCAAGCTTTGAGAGTAGCCTTCTCCATGGCTTTCATAATCCCGTTCATATCGAGTTCCGCTTGAGCGATTCCGATCCCCAGAGTTCCCTCTGGAAGAGGAGAGGCTACCGTGCTTGCGATCGATTCCCGGTTAAGGCTTTGAACGATATAGCTGCTTTTGGCGCTGCCGACATGGATGGCGATAGATCTCGCGTTCTCGGTAATGATCGGTTTTCCTTTGCCGAGAGTAACGACGACATGAAGGTTGTCGGCGGTAATCCCTTCGTCGGACAATATTTTCTTAAAAGCCGATTGGGTCTGCTCGTTCGGTATTTCTTCGATCAAATCAAGCAGATGCCCCTCGCGCTTGTGCTTGATTTCTTCGATCGCTTTTGCGGCCGTGTGGAGCAGCGTCTCGATTTCATGATCGTCGAACGGTTTGAGGCAATACCCTAATACGCCGTAATTCAATGATTTCTGTACGTAAGCGAACTCGGCATAACCGCTAATGACGATAATTTGAACGGTACTGTCCAGTTCCTTGATTTTTTTAATTAATTCTAAGCCGGAGATCCCAGGCATCCGAATATCCGTGAAGACAACATGAGGCTTCAAATCTTTAACCATCTGCAACGCCTTGACGCCGTTATTGGCTTTCCCTATGACGCTGAAGCCCGACTTCTTCCAATCGATTCCGGCTTCAAGGCTCTTAATGACCAGGTTTTCATCGTCGACCAGCAGTACTTTATGCATGAAAGTCCCCTCCCGGCAAAATAAAGTCTCTAGGCATGGATAACGTGATGCAGGTTCCTTGGCCGAGTGCGCTCTCGAACTTGAGGCCGTAGGCGGAACCGAAAGCTAATCGAAGCCGGTTGTGTACGTTTAAGATTCCGATGCTCCCCTTCTCGGTAAGGTAGCTGCCATTATGGTTAGTCGAGGAGGCCTCGTTCAGAAGTAAACTTTGAATGTCCGCCAATTTCTGTCCGTCAACGCCGGTTCCATCGTCCGTAATTCGGAGTACCAGCGTATCGTCGTCGGCGATTCCGCCGCTTATCGTAAGCATTCCTTTGGTTTCTTTGGGCTCAAGTCCGTGGAAAACGGCATTCTCCACGATCGGTTGCAGAATCATTTTCATAACCGGAACGGATAAGGCCTCTTTCGTGAAATCGTAGGTCACGTCGAAACGTCCTTCGAAGCGGATCAGTTGCAGGAAAACATAGGATTTAACGGCATTCAGCTCTTGCTCAAGCGTGACATACCCGGATCCTTTAATGCTGTAATGAAACAGCTTCCCGAGAGCTTTCGTCATGTCGACGATCTTGTGAACGCCGACCTCGAGCGCGACTCCTTTAATGGACTCCAACGTATTGTACAAAAAGTGAGGATTGATCTGGCTTCGCAAGTAAGCGGACGCCGCCTTTTCCTTCTCGATCTCGGCCTCGAGCAGATGGGTGGTCGTTTCGACGAGCTTATGGGTCAGAACGTTGATTTCCCCCAGCATTCCGTTTAATTTCTCCGCCACGACGGTCATTTCCACGTTTCCTTCGAGCTGCAGGTTCTTCTTCAAATCCCGAATATCGCCTGACTTAATGCTGTTTATAAATCTCACGAGAATCTGTATCGGGTGGAGAATGTTGTTGACGATCATCGCGAAAGGCAATGCCATAAGAACAAGGGCAAGGATTACGATGAGTATGCTTCTCGTGCGAACGGATGCCAATTCGGCAAGAAGCGCTTCCTCCGGGACGAAGCTGAGGACGGAAGCCTGAATCTGATCCAGCTTCTGAATTTGCACGGCGCCTTTAACTCCTCCGACGTAATCCGTTAATCGCTGCCTGTTATCCGGATTGTTGCTTAATGCGCTAATGCTTCGCGCGATATCCGGGGAGTGGGCATCCGGAAACACTTCTCCGTAACGGTCGATCATATAGAAACCTACGCCTGGTTGCGTACTGGAAGTCTCGTTATCGAAATACATGGAAGCGACGTTGGCGATGACGGCAATATATCCGATCTTGATCCCGTCGGTTCCGTCGTTCATGTTGTTGGAGTACATATTCTGGGCGAATACCATGCTGGTCAATAAGTTGTTGCTATAACTGAACTCTTCGAATCCGCTGACGTACACAGTCGAGCTGTCTTGGATTTCCTTCTCCAACTGCTGAACGTAATCGATACCTCCGTTGAGACTGTACCTCGTGCCGTTCGTGCCGATTAAGACGATATCTTCGAACCCTTTCCGGCCGGCTTTAAGCGATATGATCTTGCGGTCCAGTTCCTTTGCCATTTCGTACGAGAGGCTCGGATCGTTCTGCACCATGAACTTCTGCACGGTGGGATCGTATCCGAGGTTAAGCATAATCTGACTGATCTCGTCGACCTTCTGCGAGATTCCGAGCCTGAATTTCCGAATCGTATCTTCCGAATATTGATTATTGTTCTTAATCACGATCTTGGAGGTTTGGGAATACAGGGAGTAAATGATCGCAAGCATGATGACCATGATACATGTAACCGCTATCAAGATTTGCGTTTTGATACGTAGCTTCTTTAGTAGGCCCATGAGAGAATCCCCCGTCTGAACAGTAAGGGACATAACGTTCGCTATACCCTGGTCGTGTGTTTACATTATAGCATCTTCGTTTTTATCATAGGGACTCTAGAACATAGACCTAACTTTTATCCATTTTTATATAACTGGAGAACATACTTTTGGCCCGTTTCATTGCCTATACTCAACTTGCATTCAAACCAATCGCAGGGGGAATTCATCCGTGAACAAGAAAAGAAAAGCATTCGGATCTTTATTACTCGCAGTGATGTTAACGCTTACAGTAGTGTTGGCAGGTTGCGGTAAATCCAACAACGCCGAGTCGTCTTCATCGCCTAGCGCTTCACCTAGCGCATCGCCATCTGAAACCGCTTCAGCGAGTGCGAGCGATAATGCTGAGACGCCTGCCGCTTCCGAACTGGAAGGCAAAGTCGTCTTCTGGTCGATGTGGAGCAACACGGAGCCTCAAGCCAAAGTCATCGACGAAGCCGTTGCCGATTTTAAGGCGGCTAATCCGAAGGTTGAGGTAGAAGTAAAATATAACGGCCGCGACATTAACAAGCTGATTAAACCGGCATTGGAAAGCGGGCAGCAGATCGATATTTTCGAACAAGATCCGGGCGCGGCTCTGGCCAATCTGAAAGATCACGTGCTTAAGCTAGACGACTTGCTCGAGCAGCAGTCGATCGGAATGGATGGGAAGTCGGTTAAGGATTCTATCATTCCTTCGCTTATCGAATGGGTAAAATCGTTATCCGGTCCGGCAGGTTTGGAAGAAGGATACTACGCGATCCCTCAGCAACCGTACGCCGTTCTGTTCTTCTACAACAAAGCGTTGTTCAACAAAGCGGGCATTACGGCAGTTCCTACTTCATGGGAAGAGTTTCTAGCCGCATGCGAGCAGCTTAAACAAGCGGGCATTGAACCGATCACGTTCGACGATGCTTACCGGAGCCTGTTTATCGGCGGATATTTGGGCAGCGCAATGGGCAGCGATTGGACGGATAGCCTAGTCAAAGATAAAACGGGCGACATGTGGAAGGATCCGATCGTGCTCCAATTCGCCAACGATATTCAGAATTTGAAGCAAAAAGAATACTTCTCCAAGAGGATCGCGGGCAATAAGTACCCTGCGGGACAACAGGATCTCGCTCTCGGAAAAGCGGCAATGTATTTGAACGGCTCATGGCTGCCTAATGAAATTGCCGCAACGGCCGGACCGGACTTCCAATGGGGCTCTTTCCAGTTTCCGACCGTTCCTAACGGCAACGACAAAGGAGGCCAACAAGGACTTACCTTTGGCGCGCAAGGCCTTCTCTTGAACAAAAACAGCAAAAACGTTCCTGCGGCTTTCGAATTGGTGAAATATTTGGTTAGCAAGAAAGCGCAAGAAGCGATGGCCGTCCAAGCGGTCGCGATTCCGGCTACCGTCGACTCTAAGTGGCCGGCACCGTTGGAGGACGCGGCTATCGCGTTCAATAACGCGAAAGTAAATATGCCATGGGGCGCGGGTATCGAGAACGGCGCGGACTTCTCTACGGGGACGGTAATCCCGGTATTCATGGAATTGGCCACCGGTAAAATCACCGCCGACGAGTACGTCGCCAAGATGGCCGCGGAAGCCAAGAAGTTCTACGCGGGCAAATAAGTAACTTTGTCTTCGTCCGAGCGCGGCGGATCGAATCATCGCCGCGCTCGGATTTTATGGTGGAGGTCCGTAAGCATCAGCACCAACATCAACATCAGATTGCGTGTGAAACGATTCGGAGGTGTTGCCATGAAGCTCAGCAAATCGATTATCGCGTTGTTTTTAATGCCGGCCGTCCTCGTTTATCTCGTCATTTTCTTATATCCGACCTTGCGAACGTTGGCCATGAGCTTTTATGAGATTCCTTCCTTATCAAGCAGAGTGAAGGAATGGGAATTCAAAGGCTTTCAGAATTACAACGATCTGATTCATAATTCGTATTTTCTGGAATCCGTGCGGAACGTGTTAGGGATATGGGCTATCGGAGGCGTTCTGATCTTTGCATTTGCCTTTCTGTTCGCTGTTATACTGACCTCGGGCATCCGGGGCAAAAGCTTCTGGAGATCGCTTATTTTTCTGCCGAACACCGTTTCGGCGGTTGTATTGTCGGTCGTATGGCTGCATTATATTTTCAATTCCAATTACGGTTTATTGACTACGGTATTTAATCGCCTCGGTTTAACGGCGCTTGCCAATATACAGTGGACGGACAACGAACATATTTATTTCTCGATGATCGTCGCTTTCAGCTTCGGCTCGATTGGATATTTCATGCTGATCCTGAACGCGGGAATCGACAGAATCCCGACCGATTATTACGAGGCGGCCACGCTGGACGGAGCGAGCGTCGTCGTGAAATTTTTCAAAATCACTTTGCCGCTGCTGCGAGACGTATTTCGAACGACTCTTGTTCTATGGACGATTAATGCGTTTAACTTCTTCGTATGGTCGGCAACGTTCGGTTTGGACGATCCCCATACGGTTACGCCGGGCTATTACATGTATCAGAAAGTGTTCGGCAAGGGAACCAGCGTGTATAGCGAGGAAGTGTTTAACGTCGGGGCGGGGGCCAGCGTCGGCATCTTGATTACGGTAGCCGTACTGATCGTCACCGCGCTCATCAACCGGTTATTCCCGAAAGACCGTTTAGAATATTAAGCAGGAGGGGACGTCATGCTTCAATCCAAGCCTATGCATCGCAAGAATCTATGGCCCGCGTATATCCCGCTTATCGCTTGGCTGATCTTTTCCGTCGTTCTGTTCGGGTGGGTCATCTTGGCTTCGTTGAGCACGACGAGAGAAATATTCACGAATACGTTGCTTGCCAGCGGCCCGAAATTTGCTAATTATATCGATTTGTTCAAAACTCAGGCAATGGGTCGCTATTTCATGAACAGCGTGATCTATACGGTGGCGTCTTGCATTGGCATCGTCGTCGTTGCCGCTCCGGCGGCTTATATTTTAGGGCGGGTACAATTCAGGGGCCGAAGTCTCGTGAACGCGATGTTCGTATCGGCGCTTGCCATCCCGGGATTATTGATCGCCATTCCGTTGTTCTCGTTGTTCGTGGAATTGAAGCTTACCGGCTCGATCGCGACGTTGGTATTGATCTATATTTTTACGAATGTGCCTTTCGGCGTATTTTTCCTGACCAGCTTCTTTACTTCCATTCCCAAGGAGTTCGAGGAATCTGCGGCGATGGACGGCTGCGGCCCGATCAAAAGCTTCATAAAGATCGTATTGCCGGTCGCGCAGCCTGGTATCATTACGCTATCGATCTTTAACTTCTTAGGGGTTTGGAACGAATACTTCTACGCCCTCATTTTCGCGAACGATCCGGGTACGCGCACGTTGGCCTTGTCCCTTCAGTCTATCGTCTACGGTTACTCCAATACGGGCAATTACGGTGGCATATTCGCGGCTTGCATGATCGTGTTCCTGCCGAGTTTTATCGTTTACTTATTCGTATCGAAGAGGATTATAGCAGGGATGACGTTGGGAGCGGTAAAATAAGAGGAGCGTAAGAAGCTTAGGGGCTGAGGAATTTTGAACAACCTCTTAAAAGGAGCGTGCTTGAGGTGCAGGTTTACAAGTCAACATTACGAATAGAAGGTTCGACGTTAGAAGGGGAAAATCCGTTACCGAAGTTTCGAAGCGACAATCGTCATCGCGAAGTTTCGGATAACGGGACTCTCCCGGAAGAGTTGAGAGATAAGCTAGGTTACGAAACCGGCGAAAGATATTTGCCTTATCGGATGCAGGATCGATATTCAAGAACGAGAACGGAGCTAGCCCTGGATACGATCGTCTTGGAGAACGAAATTTTGAAAGCCGTGTTCTTGCCCCAGTACGGAGGCCGGCTGTATTCCCTCGTCGAGAAAAAGACGAACCGCGATCTTCTCTACACGAATCCGGTTTTTCAACCGGCGAATCTGGCGATCTTAAACGCATGGTTCTCCGGGGGCATAGAGTGGAATATCGGCCAAATCGGCCATACGTTCACGACTTGCTCTCCGGTTCATGCGGCCAAGCTTACGGACGATAACGGGGACGAATTTCTGCGCATCTATGAATACGAGCGTTGCAAGAACGTGTTCTGGCATATCGATTTTCATCTGCCTTCACGGTCGGATAAGCTTCTCGTCCATGTCAGAATCGTCAATGACAACGCCGATTCGGTACCGATGTATTGGTGGACGAATATCGCCGTGGAGGAAACGGCCAGAACGCGCGTATTCTCCTCGACGTCCGAAGTCGTCTATATCGACCATAACGTGAAAGGGTTCGGCTTAGGAGAATTGCCGATGCTGCCTACGGTTCCGGATACGGACGTGACTTATCCGATGAACTTCCCGTTCGCGAACGAGTATTTCTTTCAAACGGCGGCGTCCTGCGAGGCTCCTTGGGAAGCGGTCGCTTACGAAGACGGCAGGTTATTCTACGAGCGTTCGACCTCAAGATTGCGTTATCGGAAAATGTTCTGCTGGGGTAACCACGCCGGCGGAAGGCGCTGGTGCGATTTTCTGTCCTCTCCCGGCAAAGGGGATTACCTCGAGATTCAAGGCGGCTTTGCGCCGACGCAATTGCACGGATTAGACATGCCGGCTCATTCGGAATGGGACTTCACGCAAGCGTTCGGTTTATCGGATATAGACACGGAACAGGCGTATCGCGAGGATTGGACTCAAGCGAATGATTATATTCGCGAATGCGTCGATCGGCATATCCGGCCCGATGAGATGACGAAGCTGCATCATGTTCTGCAAGGGTATGCCTCCCGTATTCCTGAGCTAGCGCTGCACCGCGGTTCGGTTTGGGGAGCTTTGGAGCAACGTCGCAGGGAAATGAAGGAGGGACGCTCCATTCCTGAGGGCTTCTTATTTTCCGGTGGAAAAGATGGTGGAAGCGATGGAGGAAAAGATAAAGGCGGCTCGGGTGAGCAAGATTGGCGCACGTTGTTGGAGAAGGGATACCTGCCGGAACGGGATGTCAATGAGGTGCCTATTCCTTGGATGATCCAGGAGGAATGGTTTGATTTATTGCACGCGAGTCTGGAAATCGCCGACCATCGGTCATGGAACGGATACATGCATCTAGGCGTGATGTTGTATGAAAAAGGACTAGCGGGCGAGGCGATCCGCGCGTGGGAAACATCGATTGAATTGAAGCCGTCCGCGTGGGTTTACCGCAATCTTGCCGAGGCTTGGAAACGAAGAGATCGCATGGATCTGGCTTTTGCCTATTGGGAGAAGGCGTTCGGGATTTCCGGTTCCTTCCCGGATCGAGCATTGGCCGAAGAATATTTGAGCTTGCTCGTCGAGCGACGCATGTATCAAGAAGCGTGGGAAACCTATTCGGCGCTGCCGGAAGATTACGCGAACGCGGACCGAATTCGGATCATCGTCGGGGTTGCGGCCCTTGAGCTGGATCAGACGGCGTTCGTCAATGGGTTGTTCGCGCATGAGTTCGCGGTCATTCGCGAAGGAGAAGTGTTGATCATCGACCTATGGTACAAGTACAACGCGAAGAACCTGGCCCGGGCCAGAAACGTGCCGATGTCCGATGCGATTCTCGAGGAGGCGAAGTCGATGTTCCCGCCTCCGAACAATATTGATTTCAGAGTCATTGGGGAGTAGGTTGAGGCTGTCGCTACTCCAGAAATAGAGCGGCCTAGCCGCCTTAAATCGGAAAAAGTGGCTCCGTAAGCAGAAATAGAGCGGTTTAGCCGCCTTAAATCGGAAAAAGTAGCTCCATAAGCATAAATAAAGCGGCCTAGCCGCTTTAAATCTATTAAGCCCCCTAAATGAATTGGAGAATGGCTAGGGAAATAAGGTAGTATTTCATTAGGGGGGCGAGCGGAAATGAGACAGCGAAATAATGCCTTTAAGGAAGTACGTTACAAAGCAGCACAAGAGGCTCTTGCGGGAATGAAAGCAGGCGTGCTGGCCAGAAAGTATGACGTGACTCCGAAAACAATTAGAGCATGGGTAGTGGAATATCAAGAGACGTTTGGGGCAGATTCATTGCCAACGATCGACGAACGAGTTATGGAGTCCAAGCGACTTGCAGATCTGGAAGAAAAGTACGAGCGTGCATTAAAGGCGTTAGGGCAAAAAGAGTTAGAGATCGAGGTGCTGCGCGAACTCGTAAAAAAGACGAACCCTGCCTCAATGACAAACTCGACGTTGCCCAGACGTTCATTGAGCAGGGACATACAGTAGCTAACATCTTAAGCATTGTGGGGGCCGCGTCTTCGACGTACTACGAACGAAAGAAAGCATCACGTGAGGATACAACTACAGAAACAAAAATGCCACTCCGAGGACGCCCTGTAACTAAGCATTCTCTAACGGTTTGCGGAAACGTAATAAGTAATGCACAGATTGAAGAGTGGTTAATGGAGCTGGTGTCTGGCGAAGAGCATAGCTACGGCTATCTGTTGTTAACAGAATGCTTACACGTACAGCGCCAACTCATCATCAATAAGAAAAAAGTGTACCGCCTCTGTAAGAAGCTCGGTATTCTTCATCCGCAACGACGTAAGAAGGTTCACTATCCAAGGCGCCTAGCACGCAATCACACGATAACAGGTTCCAACCAAGTCTGGCAGCTCGATATTAAGTATGGATACGTTGCGGGGTATGATCAGTTTTTCTACATCGCAGATATGATCGACGTTTACGATCGCAGTATCGTCGGCATCCATATCGGTACGAATTGCGAAGCCAAACACGTATGCGAAGCTGTGAAAAAGGCGTTACAGTCACGTCTAAAGCCCGAAGAGAGCAAGCCGATCATTCGCACCGATAACGGCCCCCAATTTATCAGCAAGGCGTTTGGAGAGTTATGCGAAGCAGAGGGAATTATGCATGAGCGCATTCCTCCAAAGACACCTAATATGAATGCATACATCGAGTCCTTTCATGCCACCCTTGAGCGAGATCTGCTTGGAAAAGAGAGCTTTGAATCTTTTCAGGAGGCACACGAAGCTGTACGGAATTACATTGATTTTTACAACAACCGCCGCATGCACAGAAGCCTGGGAAAACGGTCCCCAACGGCTTTCATGAAGTGGGTGGAGCAAACGACTGATTCTTTAGAAAAGTACACTCGAGCCGTTTAAGAATCGAAATCCTGAGGAAAACGCTAGTAAACCAAGTATTTTTACGACAGCAACGTATTTCATCAGTAATACTCCGGATTTAGGGGGTCTAACCGAAATCGGAAAAAGTGGCTCCGTAAGCAGAAATAGAGCGGCCTAGCCGCCTTAAATCGGAAAAAGTGACTCCGCAGGGAGAAAAAGAGCGGTTTAGCCGCCTTAAATCGGAAAAAGTGGCTCCGTAAGCAGAAATAAAGCGGCCTAGCCGCTTTAACTCCAAGCATGGAGCCGACTTCAGAGTTTTAAACCTGCTGGTCCGCTCTAAATCTCCACTCGGGAAGCCGTAAGCCGCTGAGGACGGTCAAATTGGTCGGATATCGAGGAAAAGTGTGCCGTAAGCCGCTGAGAACAGTCTAATTGGTCGGATATCTAGAAAAAGTGTGCTGTAAGCCGTTGAGAGCGGTCTAATTGGTCGGATATCTAGAAAAAGTGTGCTGTAAGCCGCTGAGAGCGGTCTAATTGGTCGGATATCTAGAAAAAGTGTGCTGTAAGTCGATGAGAGCGGTCTAATTGGTCGGATATCGAGAAAAAGTGTGCTGTAAGCCGTTGTGAGCTGTCTAATTGGTCGGATATCTAGGGAAAGTGTGCTGTAAGCCGTTAAGAGCGGTCTAATTGGTCGGATATCTAGAAAAAGTGTGCTGTGTGCCGCTGAGTATTTACAGAAGTGACTGAGTGGTGAGATAACGCACAAAAAGTGATATATCGGACGATAGTAACCAAAATCTAGGGTTAAACCGAAGAGCATTAGCAGGCTCGAGTTTGGCGGAATTTCCGTCTGTTCTCCTCCAGCGCCCGCTAGTTGGCTTGAGTTAAGCGGAAAATCCGTCTAATTCACCTCCAGAGCCCGCTAGCTTGCTCGAGACAGACGGATTTTCCGCCTATCAATCCTCCAGTACCCGTAAGTTATCCCGAAATAGCTGGTTTTTCCGCCTATCTTTCCTCCAAAGTACTCTAGTTGGCTCGAGATAGACGGATTTTCCGCCTATCAATCTTCCAGCGTCCCCCTATTGGCTCGAAGTAACCGGATTTTCCGCTTTTTCTCCTCTGCCATAGCCTAATTGGCCCAAAGTAGCCTCATGCACCGTATCCCACTTTGCTCGAGTCAGACGTCATAAGCGCTTTTGATTTTGGCTAACCCGTAAGCAGCCGTTTCCAAGGCGGATTTGCCGCCATAATCCGAAGCGAATAGCTCAAGCGACAAAAAACCTTGGTAGCCGCTCGCGGTTAGGAGCCTGGCAAACTCGGCCGATGGGGCGATTCCGTCCCCGGGAAAGAGGCGATCTTCATCCGTGATCGTTTCCCGTGGCGGCTGGAGCGGATAATCGTTCGCGTGAACGATTCCGATACTACTCCCGTTTATTGCCGACAGATCGTCGAGCGAGCTGCCCCCCGTATACATATGAAATGGATCGAGCAACAGCTTAACGTCACCTACGCCACTTTGCTTCGCAACGGAGACGGCTTCGCTTAGAGTAGATAATTTCTTGGCTCTGCCCCAGAATTCTAGGATCGGAGAGATGCCATAGCTGCGCGCTTGTTCGTTCAACTGTGCGAACCGAACCGCCATCTCCTCAAGCGTAACGCTCTCCACGTTCCCGAAAGGCGGAGCTGCGAATGCGGGACAGCCAAGCTCGGCGAGCAACGTCAACTCTTCGTCGGTTTGCAGCCTGCCTTTCGTACGGACGGCTTCATCCGCATCCGCCCATGGAAGGAACGAGATCGCGTTTACGATCTCGATTCCGAGATATGCCGCCCTGCTTCGAAGTCCGGCGACGGAACCGCCATTTTCCGCATAGGCTTGCAAATCCTTCATCCAGATTTCGATTCCAGCGTAACCTGCTTGCGCCGCGACTTGAATCTGCTCCCAGATTCCTAGCCGGTAAGGGAATAAAGTCGAGGCATTCAGAGATGCCCGAAATGGAAACATGGCTGCTCCTCCGTTCTTATCGTGTGTTCAAAACCGGTATGCTGGCTCAATACAAGACTCGATGCCGAATCCGCTTCTTGCTTCCTTCGCGATTGCAATTTGAATTTTTGAACTTCTTTTTACAACTCTCCGAAGAATACCCGATTGGAAGGATAAGGAGACTCCCTGTCATTGACGGGAGCCAAATCCCCATATCGCGGGTTGTAGTGCTTAACGCGGTATTCCGTTGCGGTAATGGCTTTGGCCGTCTTGAAGACGCGGCAAAAATAATTCTCGTCCGCGAATCCGACTTCGAAGGCGATTTCCTTAATACTCTTCTGTCCATACAACAGCAGATGACATGCGCGGTCGATCCTCTTCCGCTTGATCGCTTCCTTGGTCGATAACCCGAGATGGCGAACGAAAGAACGGGACAGATGCTCCGGCGTCCAACCGACCAGGCCGGCTAATCGTTCGACGGTATGATCGGATGACAGCGAAGAGTCGATCGTGTCCAATACGGTCGAGATCTGGGGCGGAAGCCGTTTCGTCGCTTCGGCGACCGGTTCATCGACGACGAGGGAGTGAATTTCCGCAAGCAGTGTCAGCAGAAGCAGGCTCCCCCGTTCTTGCAGCCGTTCCGGCTTCGCGTGCGCGATCGCCATGATCTGCTTCATAAGCAAGATCAGAAATTCTCCCTCGTAAGGAATAACGGAGGGACCGTTCTGCATTAACAAGGGCAATGAATCCGCCGGGAAGTCCCTTAACCAGAAGTGGATGAACAGATGTCTGGTCGGCTTATTCTTATCGTAAATATAACTATGAAGCTCTCCGGGCCGCGTAAGAATAAAGCAAGGGTGACTAAGCGTGTATTCCTGCCCGTTGATCCGGTAGATGGAATCCGAACCTTCGGGGAAACAGAGTACCTCGTAATCCGGGATATCCCGTTCGTTAATCCCCGTTCCTTGTTTACTTACGAAGTCGCCGAGCACGCGGATCGAGGGAAGGCTAAGCGACGAGCGAAGGGAAATCTCCGTCTCCAATGCGTGATCAGGCATAAAGATTTCCTCTTAGGATGGATTCGCGCGTTTGCTTGCGATCAAATCCATGTTAGCCAGATTGCGGTAGCTGATCGCCAAGCTCTCGAACGGATCCCGGCGGCATTGATCCTGCTCGACGACGAGCCATTCCGTGCCTACTTGTGCGGCGGTGTCCGCAATCGCCCGGAAGTCTAATATCCCTTCTCCGATCTCCGCGAAAAACTGATCCTCTCCGGCTTCGACGTCTTTGATATGCAGAAGCGGGCAACGGTTAGACAGCTTGCTTAAATAGGCTGCCGGATCCTCTCCGCCTTTGCGAACCCAATACGTATCGAGCTCCAGCTTGACGAGCTCGGGGTCGGTTTCGCGCAGGATGATATCCAGCACGTATTCGTTATCGTATTTCGCGAACTCCCAATCATGATTATGGTAGAGAAGAGTGGCATTGCCGTTCCGGCATAACTCGCCGATCGTATTGAATTGCTCGCACTTGCGCAGCACGTCGTCCTTGGAATCGAATCGCATCGACAAGGCGATATACTTGCCGCCCGTTCGATGAAGGTAATCGGTTAACCGCCCGAAGTCGACGTCCAAGTTGTCGAACGAGGCGTGCGTGCCGATGACTTGCAGGCCGAGACGATTCAGAAGCGCGATCTGTTCGTCGATCGTCATTCCTTCCGGAGGAAGACCAAGCTCGATTCCTTCATATCCGATTGCGGCAAGCTTCTCCAAGGTGCCTACGTAATCTTGGCTCATGGCTTCTCGAACGGTATAGGGCTGAATGGCGATTGGGAAACGGTTCATTGGGGTGACACTCCTTTTATCGGGTTATGGACTTTTATATATCGCTAACGTCGAGCCGGTTATATTTCAGCCCTAAACTCAGCGGCTCCGGGCGGTCGACGGTCGTTTCGAGCATCACGTGACGCCCTTCGTTCGAAGCATCGAAGATGCCGAGGGAAATATCGAGCACATGCCGCGCCAACCGACCGCTCGCGCGATGAGGTCGACCGTTGCGAATGGCGTAAGCCATATCCGCCAGACCGATTCCGCGTGTATCTTCGGTGAAGCCGTGGGAGTAGGGAATGTCCTTCGTTTCTCCGTTAGGAAACTGAATCGCGATTTTACCGCCGAAGAAGTTCGGATCCGGAACGATCAGGTTGCCCTCCGTTCCGAAGATTTCCAATCTCGGCAAGTAACCGAAGCTTTCTTTGGCCGCTTGAAGGCTAGCTACGGCTCCGTTTCGGAAATCAAGCACCGCTGAAACGTTAGTCGGAGCTTCGATCGCGACCTTCTCGCCGTAAAAGGGGGATTTCGGATTAATAACCGTAATTTCCTGATGCAACTGCCTAGCCGTCCCGGTTACTCTGCCAACGGGTCCCAACAGGAAAACGAGCGCTGTTAAGTAGTAGGGAGCCATATCCATGATCGGATCTCCGCCAAGCTTGAGGAAGTTCTGGAAATTCGGATGCATGCCTCCCGAAGCGTTACCCATGATGATCGTACCGTTGGCGGAATACGGCGTTCCGATCCAGCCCTCGTCGATCAGCTTACGGCAAGTTTGCAACCCGCCGCCGAAGAACGTATCCGGAGCGCATCCGACGAGGAGCCCCTTCTTGTCGGCGACTTGAAGCACCTCGTCCGCGTCCTCGCGCGTTAAGGCAAACGGCTTCTCCGTATAGACGTGCTTTCCGGCCCGCAAGGCGAGCAGGTTAATCTCTGCATGTACGACTGGCGCGGTCAGATTCAATACGATCTCGATTTCGGGATCGGCTAAGAGTTCCTCCACGGTCCATGCGTTCGGGATGCCGAACTGCTCCGCGCGTTTCCGCGCAAGCTCGACGACTTTGTCCGCAACCGCTTTCACTTCTACGATGGCGTCGAACGTTTCCGTCAGATTTTTCAAGTAAATCCCGCTAATTTGCCCCGTGCCGATAATACCGACTTTCACTTTGCGCATGATCGATCTCTCCTCCGCGAATAGCATGGCATGCTCTCATTATTGCTCATGATTGCGTCGATCTCAATGGAAAAAGAGGAGGTTATACTGGACGAATCTGATATTTATATGGATTTCAATCGGAGCGAGCCGCAGTCGATTGCCGCATGTTTTTTTCCGAAAGGGGTCGTCTATGGCAGTTGTCCCGAATTCCTGTTACAGTTAACGATGGACGGAAATCGGATAGGTCGGTTCAACCCGAAGGGAGCTCCAAATGAAAAATCTTCTGATCACCGGATATCGGGCGCACGAGCTTGGTATTTTCGATCAAAAACATAAAGGGATCGTCTTTATTCAGAAGACGATAACATCTAAGCTCATTCCCTTGATCGAGGAGGGTCTGGAATGGGTCATCACACCCGGTCAGTACGGCGTCGACCTGTGGGCTTGCGAAGCGGTCATAGGATTGAAACGGCAATATCCGCAACTGAAGCTGTCGATCATCACGGCATTCCTTAATCAAGAGGAGAAGTGGAAGGAAGACAAGAAGGCCTATTACGATGGTTTATTAAAAGACGTCGATTACGTAGGCGCGGTAAGCAAACAGCCTTATATCGGTCCATGGCAGTTCGCGGCTAGAGACGATCTCTTGTTGAGAAAATCGGATGGGATTCTCTTGGTCTACGACGAAGACTCTGGCGATGGCAGCCCTAAGTTTATGAAGGAAAAAGCTCTGCGCAAGTCCGCTACGGATGGTTACCGATATATCGGCATAAGCGCGGAGGATATCCAGGGCATGGCGAACGAAGAGGATTTCGGCGCATTCGAGTTCTCGGACGATTATCGACAAAACTAGCGATTGAAAAACGCGGAAGGTTGAATTATAGTTAAGAAAACGTTTTCTATATTTTTCAAAGGATGAAGAGGGAGGCTGGGAGCCTGGTTCTTTCAAAATGAAAGCGATTTCCGGATTGAGTTGCTGATTGACAAGCTAAACCATTTCTAATTCTATTGGAGGGTTCACTGTGAAAATGAGAATGTCTTCGCGGATTCTAGCTATCGTCATCGTAACGGGGATTATCGTGGCCTATTTGCCAGGGTCGAGCGGAGCTGCCGCGGAACAGGATAATGGCTCAAAAGCGGCCTATTCGCCGAGTAAATCGGAAGCCGAATATGCTCGGGTCATCGGAAAGGATGCCGTCATTAAACCTTCCAAGGGAGGAGCCTTGCGATTAGTAGCGAAAAACGGAATCAAAACTCTGAGCGATGCCAGCGGAAAACCGATTCAATTACGAGGAATGAGTACTCATGGCTTGCAATGGTTTCCCCAGATCGTCAACGACAATGCTTTCGCCGCTCTAGCCGAAGATTGGGAATCGAACGTAATCCGTCTTGCCATGTACGTAGGGGAAAACGGATATGCGTCTACTCCGGCCGTGATCAAACAAAGAGTCATTGACGGAATCGAATTCGCGATCAAGAACGATATGTACGTGATCGTGGATTGGCATGTTCATGCGCCCGGAGATCCGAATGCCGAAGTGTATGCCGGAGCCATGGATTTCTTCTCCGAAATATCCGATCTCTACCCGAACAACAAACATATTTTGTACGAATTGGCCAACGAGCCTAGCAGCAACGAGCCTGGAGTAACGAATGACGCTGCCGGATGGGCGACGGTCAAATCGTATGCGGAACCGATCGTCAAGATGCTTCGAGGCAAGGGCAACGATAATATCATTATCGTGGGCAGTCCGAACTGGAGCCAACGACCGGATCTGGCTGCCGACAATCCGATCATGGATCTCAATAAAGGAGTCGCGGATGCCAATACGATGTATACGGTGCATTTTTATACCGGTACCCACGCGGCTGCGGATAAGAGCTCCGATCGGACGAACGTTATGAGCAACGCCAGATACGCGCTCGAACATGGAGAAGCGCTGTTCGCGACGGAATGGGGAACAAGCGAGGCAAGCGGGAACAATGGACCATTTCTGCAGGAGGCCGATGTATGGCTCGATTTCCTTAACGAGAATAACATTAGTTGGGTGAATTGGTCGCTTACGAACAAGAACGAGACTTCGGGTGCGTTTACGCCATTCGAACTAGGGAAGACGGAAGCTACGAATCTTGATCCGGGTATCGATCGAAAATGGGACGTATCCGAATTGAGCATATCCGGCGAATATGTTCGGGCGAGAATCAAGGGGATTGCCTATGAGCCGAAGGAACGCGTTGTCGCAGAGCAAACGATCGTGAATGCTCCACTCGGTGTTCCTACGCTTCCTTCGAACTTCGAAGATTCGACGCTGCAGGGATGGGGTTGGGACGGAGCTTCGGGCGTCAAAGGAGCGCTGACGATCGAAGAGGCGAATGGCTCGAAGGCGGTTGCTTGGGAGGTCGCTTATCCCGAGGTCAAGCCTACCGACGGTTGGGCATCCGCTCCTCGCATCATGCTTGCCGGAATTAACGCGACTCGAGGAACCAATAGGTACTTAATTTTCGACTTGTTCCTTAAGCCGGTCCGAGCAAGCGAAGGCAAACTTTCCATTAATCTGGCGATGGCGCCTCCGAGTTTAGGATACTGGGCGCAAGCTTCGGATAATTACGATATTTCTCTTGCTAAGCTCGGAGAACGTCCGAAGACGGCCGACGGCTTATATCGTATCGAAGTCAGCTTCGATATGAACAAGATTAACGAGAATAAGTCGATCGAGGCGGAAACCGTTTTACGGGATCTTACGATTGTCGTCGCCGACGTCGATAGCGATTATGCGGGAACGATGTATCTGGATAACGTTAGGTTCGCGAATCAACCGAGTCAGTCGGGTGGCGAAAAAGGCGACGGTGGTGGCGAAGGAGAGGCTGTTGCGGTCGAGCAAGCGACTAGAGCGGAATTCGTGGCCGCGCTCGTGAAGGCGTTAGGGCTTACTGCATCCGCCGAAGGAAAGTCCGCGTTCGTCGACGTCGATCCGGCGAACGAGAACGCGGGAGCGATTGCCGCGGCGCATGAGGCCGGAATCGTTAAAGGCCGCAGCGGAGAACGGTTTGGTCCGAACGAAGCGATTACGCGCGAGGAGATGGCGGTAATGATCGCTCGTGCGTATGAGCATAAGTCGGGTAAGGAACCGCCAGCTGGCGAGCCGAATTTCGCGGATAATGCATTGATCAGCAGCTGGGCGAAAGCGGCCGTTGGAGCCGTTCAGGCTCTAGG
Organism: Cohnella herbarum; assembly: GCF_012849095.1. Lineage (NCBI taxonomy): Bacteria > Bacillati > Bacillota > Bacilli > Caryophanales > Paenibacillaceae > Cohnella > Cohnella herbarum. The sequence continues at coordinate 3,582,894 of NZ_CP051680.1, read as the reverse complement.
GATCATGAAGGGGAGCGGAGACAAGAGATTCGATCCCAAGGGAACGGTAACCCCGGCGGCAAGCGAAGTGATCATTCGGCAATTGATGCGCAAAGCATAGCAAGTCGGGAAGAGGGGGCTGCCTGTATCATTGGGCAGCCTTTTTGCTGTGCCGATGCAGCCGGGGTTAAACCGCGGAATCGTCGCCATGTCCGCGGCGCTCCATGCTCACATCCCCTGAGGAGAAGCGAGGCCGTATCTGTACTCTTTAATAAACGCGGAAGGCGGAAGGCCTGTCGCCTTCTTAAACACTTTATTGAAGTATGATTGCTCGCAGAAACCGAGATGATTCGAGATTTCGCCGATCGTCATATGCGACTTGGTCAACAAATCGCGGGCGGCGGCAAGCCGGATTTGTTGCGTGTATTCGGTGATCGTTTGCCCCGTGACGGCACGGAAAACCGAGCTAATATAGCTGGGGGTGCGATTCACGAAGCGGGCTAGATCGGGCAATCCGATTTTCTCGCGATAATGCCTCGTGATGTATTCTTGAATTTGCAGCACCACATTGTTGGAGCTCGGATCGGCTTTGTGCGTGATTTCGATATTTAACAGAGTGAGCAGCTCTAGCAGCAGATAATGGCAGGTGATGTCGTAGTAGGTGTTCTTGCCTAACCATTGCTGCGTCAGCAAAGAAAACCGCTGCTTGTAGTAGGCTTCATTGGAGATGTTGGCATGGCAAGCCGTGCCCTCCACTAGAAGAGGCAACGCAACGGAATCAGGCTCGTAATGAAAATGCGCCACGTACATCTCGTGCTTTTGATCCAACTGATGGCTGGCGGAACGCAAGGAGCCTTTAGGCACATAAACGGCGTCTCCGCCTCTTAGAACGAAGGTTCGACCGTCGATCGTATATTGCATGATTCCCTCCGTTACAACCATTAAAAGGTGATTCTGAATCAAAGCTTCGGTGACTCCCCATCCCGAATCGCACTGTTCGAAATAAACGGCTATAGGCTTCAACATCTTCCGATCACTCCTCCTTATCCAATAATATATCATCTTTTCCGACTCCTTATCGCAGTTAGATAGGATCTTTTTTGTTTTCAATCGTAAAATTATTCAAAAAACAAAAAAGGAGTTCATTGCTTGGGAATATCGCGATTTCATATGATTAAGTCACATCCATCACGTGCAAAGGGGGAGAAGACATTTGATCTTTAATCCAGTTCGAAGTCCCGGACCGGCTTATCGGGGCGTGAACCTATGGTTCTTGAACGACCGATTAGAGGACGAGGAATTGACAAGGCAGCTTCAAACGCTCCACGAAGCGGGCTGCGGAGCAGTTATCGCGAGAACGTTCGACGGCTTGAGAACGGAGTACTTAAGCGAGGATTTCCTGAATCGGATGCGGACGATCGTAGAGCAAGCCGATGAACGAAGTATGAAAGTGTACTTGCAGGCCGGATATATGCCGGGTGGAATTCCCGAACTGAAGCCCGAGCATCGCGCCTGCGTCATTGCCGCGCTTGAAGAGGGTCAAGAGAAGGAGCCAGGAGATCAAGTTCTCTTGAAGGATGATCGTTTTACATACGTAAAACGGTACATCCCGAATTATATCAACCTGCTCGATCAAGAGGCCATAGCCACCTATTTGCGGCAATGCTACGATCAGCCGTGGGAGCGGATGCAGGATGCCTTTGGCCAAGGGATTTTCTCGGTGTGGGTCGATGAACCCGAGTTTTTCCCCCATCACGTTCCGTGGTCCGAGCAATTGCTCATCCGTTTCGAAGAAAAGTGGGGATATCGGCTGCAGGATCGCATTGCCGACCTGTTCCATCGTTCCGAGTCCTCTTATAAAGTCAGATATCATTACCGAAGAATTCAATTGTCGCTATTTATAGAAGCTTACTTCGAACAGGTATCCAAGTGGTGCGCCGAGAGGGGGCTGCAATTCAGCGGCCATCTTATGGGAGAAGACAGGCTGGATTCGCAAATCGGCTATACCGTCGCGGCGATGCCTCTGTACAGCTACATGCAGCTGCCGGGAATCGATCATCTGACCGGTAATCTAAGATGGACGGCCATGGATCGCTCCGGCGAAATGAGCATTCCTTTTATCATGACGCCCAAGCAGTGCTCCAGCATCGCGCATCAAGAAGGGAAAAAGACCGTTCTGGCCGAGCTGTACGGGGTGAGTTCCCAAGCGCTGACCTTTCAGGATCAAAAAAGAATTGCCGAATATATGGCCATTCTGGGTATCAATCATCGTTGCTTACATGGTTCTTTCTACTCGATGCGAGGCAGACGCAAACGAATCTATGTGCCGCATCTATCGGAACAGCAGCCATGGTGGGAGCAGTACGGATATGTTTCCGATTATTTCGCCCGGCTCAGTTACGCGCTGCATCAAGGAACTTTCGCGGCCGACGCTCTCGTCATTCATCCGATTGAATCCGCCTATGGTTCATATGATCCGCTGGATTTCATGAAGCGTCAGGCAACCGACTTGTCGGTGATGAATGACCAATTGACGCAACTCAGCATGAACCTGATGGCTGCCCAGATCGGCTTCGATTACGGAGACGAGCACGTCATGGAGCGGAAGGCGGCGGTCGATTCGGAGGGTAGCATTCGGATAGGCGAGATGTCGTACCGTACGGTGATCTTGCCGATGCTGACTACGATTCGCGAGTCGACCCTGCGCTTGCTTGAGAGGTTCGTCGAACTTGGCGGCGTTCTGATCGCGACTTCATCCTTCCCTACCCTCGTGGATTGCGAGGAGTCGGAATCCCTGCTGCGCCTGAAGGAGAAAGCGATCTTGATCGACAATAGCACGCAGGCTTTACGGAAGGCCGTTTATCCGCAAGCGCAGGAGCGAGCGGTTCAAGTGCTTGCAGGCGAGGAGATCGATTCGATATGGGTATATGAGCGAGTGTTGGATGATCAACGTCTCGTCTATGTGCTGAATACGAATGATTCGCGGAGAGCGGACGTCGAGTTACGGTCGAGTCGATACCGCTCGGCTCATCAATATGATTTAGAGAGCGGGCTATTGGTGACGCTGGCTAGCAATGAAAGCGAGAGCGTCAGTATCGAGTTCAGCTTGGAGCCATGGCAATCCAAAGTCATCGTCTTCGAACAAAGAACCGCCCTACCGGATCACAGTGCCAAGATATCGTCAGGTTCCTCCGTAAATTTAATAGATACAGTCTCGGTATCCGCAGAGCAAATGGCTATGCGCAGAGCCGACCCGAACGCCATGACGCTGGATTATTGCCAATATAGAAAAGGCGATGAGCCCTATTCGGTGACGGTACCGGTTATTGCGGTGCAGGAAATTCTTACCGAAGAGGATTACGAGGGACCGGTTACGCTGCGTTACGATTTTCAAGCCGAAGCTTTGCCTTCCTCCATGGCGGTAGTCGTTGAGGAAGCGGAGGATTATGACATTCTCGTGAATGGAACCCGCGTTCGCTATGATGGCTTGCCCTATTATATGGATCGCTCCTTCTTGCCGATTGAGATTACTTCCCTCATCGTGACAGGGGTGAATCGGATCGAGATGACGCGACGGTTCAGCCCGTTAAGAAAGACGAACTTTTTCCACGCGAACCGCTTTCAGAACATCCCCGGCGTGGAGCTCGAATCCATCTACCTGATCGGCGATTTCGCGGTATACGGCAACCTTTCCGAGCGGGTCGCCCGAAATCGCTGCGAACGTTTGACGCCTCGGCTTACAGTAGGTTCCGAGCGCGCGTCCGCGGGAGAGAACTGGCCGTCCGGCGGCTATCCTTTCTATTCCGGTACGATGGTATATGTGACGGAAGCGATCTTCGAAGTTGTAGCGCCGGATGAACGAATCGAGATTTCTTTATCGGGTTTGGAAGCATGCGTTGCGGTCGTGAAAATCAACGGTCAAGAAGCGTCGAAGCTGGCGTGGAAGCCTTTTAAGGCGGATATTACGGAGTGGGTGACGGAGGGAAGCAACTGCATCGAAATCCATGTGACCAACACGCTAAGAAACTTGTTAGGCCCGCATCATCAACCTAAAGGAGAAACGGATTATTGTTATGGCCAAGACTCCTACAGCGGACGCCGCTCGCCCGAGACGGGTACGAGTTATCCGAATTGGCATGCGAACAGAGACGAGGACACGTTGGCGTGGACGGACGATTATTTTTTCCTGGCCTATGGTTTAGCAGGGATTCAGATCAATAGATACTCGAACAAATAGATTTTCAACCAACAGGAGGAATAACAAATGAGAAACGCAACGGTACGCAAAAAAGCAAGAGTCGGAGTCGTAACGATCGGACATAAGCCTTATTGGGTTCAATTCCCGGGACTGGAAGCGGAACTGATCGGATATGGCAAACAATTGGAGGAGATTATTCGCGGTCATGAGGTGGAGGTCGTATCCGGAGGTTTCGTCGACGACATGGCCAGCTCCTTCGCGGTAGCCGAGATGTTGAAAAACAGCGATCTGGATTTGTTGTTCTGCAATCTCAGCACTTATGTGACTTCGGCGGTTGCAACGGGCGTCATTACGAACGTAGGGGTTCCGACGGTTTTGGTCGCTCTTCAGCCTAGACATGCTTTGGACTACGCGAACACGACGACTTACATGCAACTCGTCAACGATAACATATGCGCGTTGCCGGAAATCAGCGGCGTGTTGAGAAGAATCGGTAAACCGGCCGCGGGAATGGTCGTCGGCACGTTGAACGAGGATCCGAGAGCTCGCAACGAACTGAAGGATTGGTGTCTGGCCGCTAACGCGAAGCGTGCCTTCAAGCGTTCGAAGATCGGGTATCTCGGACATACGTATGAGGGCATGTACGATATGCACTCGGACCCGACCGCGTTTACTTCGGCTTTCGGAGCGCATGTGCAGATGCTGGAAATGTGCGACTTGGCCAAGCAGGTGAACAGCGTAACGGATCAGGAGCGGAAAGCCAAGCAAGAGGAGATTTTAAGCGTATTCGAAATCGCGGAGCCGTTCATCGATCCGATCACGAGGCTGGTCAAGCCAGAGGATATGGAGTGGGCATCGAAGGTTGCCGCGGGCATGGATCGTCTGATCGCGGAGGAGGATTTGGCGGGCATGGCTTATTATTATCGCGGAGTGGACGGGAACGAATACGAGCGTATCGCTTCCAACATGACTTTGGGTAATTCCCTACTGACCGGCAAAGGAATTCCGCTCGCGGGCGAAGCCGACCTGAAAACTTGCGCGGCAATGATGCTGATGGATCGTTTAGAGGCGGGCGGGTCATTCTCCGAGCTGCATCCGTGCGATTTCCATGACGATATCGTGCTTGTCGGGCATGACGGTCCTCATAATGTGAAAATAAGCGATGGAAAGCCGATTATTCGGGGATTGGATCTGTTCCATGGCAAGAGCGGCTCTGGAATCGGAGTGGAATTCAGTATCAAGGCGGGTCCGGTGACGTTGCTGTCGATTTCGCAAAATCAAGACGGAAGCTACCGGTTGATCGCAACGGAGGGTGAGTCGATCAAGGGCGATATTCCGAGGACGGGCAACACCAATACGAGATGCCAGTTCAACAGGGGAACCGCCGAGTTCGTAGAGAGCTGGTGCATGGCCGGCCCGACGCATCACTTCGCGCTTGGAATCGGCCATATCAACGGACGGTTGAAGAAGGTGGCCAGCTTGATGAATCTCGAATTGCACATCGTATAGACGAAACTCGGTATTTAACCCATGATCGGTATTTAACCCCACTAGATCGGTATCGAACCATCTGTTCTTGAAGCTATCCAGTCATTAAGATGGAGATGTACACAAATTCATAGACAAGCAGGAGGCATTCCATTGAAGAACGGACTTAAGATCGCATTACTGCTAGCGCTTTCGATGATGTTGCTTTTCTTAACGGCTTGCGGGGGCAATAACAACTCGAACGAAGAGCAGGCATCTACGCCAGCGCCGACGTCTTCACAGACGCCGCAAAGCACGGAAACAAGCTCGGCGGCGCCTACAGAGAAGCCTAAATTGACCGTGTTTTTCTCGGATCATAATTTACCGATGCCCACGGGCAAGTTGAACGAACTCGAAGTAATCAAATATATGTCCGACAAATTGAACATCGACATCAACCCTGTACCAATTACGCATTCGGGTTACGCGGATCAACTTAAGCTGAAATTCGCGAGCGGGGATACGCCGGATTGGTATCAAACTTGGGGAATCGCAGCCGATGAAACGGTCGCGAGCGGCAGAGCGCTTGTGCTGAACGATCTGCTTCAACAATACGGCAAAAACCTGCTCGAGCGAATTCCGCAAACCGCATGGGATGCCGTTACGGTGAATGGCAAGATCATGGGAATCCCGCAGCCGACGGCAGTAGATTCCAACAAGATTATGTTCGTTCGCAAGGACTGGATGGACAAGCTGAAGCTGGAAGTTCCTAGAACGTCGGACGAGTTTCTGGATATGCTGCGCGCCTTCCGCGACGGCGATCCGAACGGAAACGGCAAGAAGGACGAGATTCCATTCTCCATGCGCGAGAACTTAAGCTGGGCAGAAAATATTTTCGGAATGTTCGGAGTGAATCCGGATTCTCCGATGCTGGTTAACGACGAATTGATTCCGGGCATGATTCATCCGAATATGAAAAATGCGCTGGGCCTTATGAAAACGATGTACGACGAGAAGCTTCTCGATATCGAGTTCCTTACGAACTCCAGCCAAATTTGGACGCAGAAGATCAACTCGGATTTGGTCGGCGCATGGGTACACAACTCGTCGAACGGTTACCACTGGAGATTGCAGCATCTTGAATTCCTGCCGGACAAGAAAACCGAAATCATCGCGATCCCAACTCCTCAAGGCGTAGGATACGACGGACCTGTGGGCGTTAAGGAAACTTCGGTAAACAAGACTTACGTTCTGTTCGATAACGCGAAACATCCGGAAGAAATTATCAAAATGTACGATTGGTTGATTTCGGACGAAGGACAAATGTGGGCAGGCTTGGGCTTGGAAGGCCAAACTTACTTCAAGGAAGGCGAAGGCTATAGATACGATCGCGAAGCCGACGAGGCGAAGGGCTGGAACTGGCGCGTTGCGCCGTTCGGAATCTATGGCTTCAGCGAGAAGGTCGAGCGCGTCAAGAACGACGAAGCGGGTTTTAACGCGATGAAGCAAGGTATCGACGTCGCGATGAATGAAGGATTGGCGAATAGGGTCGAAGCGATGCCTGAGCCGAAAGCTTATAGCGACAATCCGGATTTGAAGCCATCGGGCTCGCTGTGGCTCGAAGCGGCGACTTTGATCATTCTTGGAGACAAGCCATTGGATTATTTCGATGAATTCGCGGCTCAATGGCGCAAGCAAGGCGGCAACGACGTGATTGCCCAGATGACGGAATGGTACAACAACAATAAGAAGTAAATCGTTAACGGGGGAATTGCCGGCGGATGACAGGCAATTCCCTCGCAACTTACACCAGGGCAAGGAGGAGCAAAGTGGCAACACCCCATGTAACTCTTAAAGCCGGTAAATTCCGACGGGAATCGTTCACGCGTTACGTTTCCAGAAACCATCCTCTATACGTCATGCTCATTCCATGTATCCTGTTCTTCATCGTCTTCAAGTACGTTCCGATCATGGGGAGCATCATCGCTTTTCAAGACTATAAAATCTTTGAAGGGATTTTGAAGAGCGAATGGGTAGGGTTTAAGTGGTTCGAACAGCTGTTCAGCTATCCGCAATTTACTCGCTTGATCGGCAACACGTTGTTGATTAGCTTCTACCAATTGATATTTTCGTTCCCTGCACCGATTATACTAGCTGTCTTGTTGAACGAAATTCGCTCGTCAGGCTTCAAGCGCACCATTCAAACGATCGTTTATTTGCCTCATTTTCTATCGTGGACCATTATCTTCGGATTCGTCTACATGCTGCTGTCGCCGCAGACGGGCATGATTAATGGCTTGATTGCGGATATGGGCTTCGAGAAGATTCATTTCCTTCAAAATAACGAATACATTCGTTCGATCATCGTCGGTTCAGGGGTTTGGAAGGAGATGGGCTGGAGCTCGATCATCTTCCTGGCAGCGATCGCGGGCATCAATCCTTCGCTGTACGAGGCGGCTCGAATCGACGGAGCTAGCCGTTGGAAGCAATTCTTGCACGTCACGTTTCCAGGCGTTTTGGCTGCTGTCGTGATCTTGCTGCTCCTGAAGATCGGACATCTTCTCGATCTCGGATTCGAACAGATTTATATTTTCCTGACTCCCGCCAACTTCAGCGTTGCGGACGTGCTGGACACGTACACCTATAGAATCGGTATCAAGAACGGTCAATACAGTCTGACGACGGCTATCGGATTCTTTAAATCGATCATTGGATTTTCCTTGCTTGTCGTCGCCAACCGAATGAGCAAATGGCTGACGGGAGAAGGATTATACTAGGAGTTGAGCTTGTGAAGAGAACGTTCGGAGAGAAGCTATTCGATGGATTGAACGTTACGATATTACTTTTGTTAAGCGCCTGTATCTTGATTCCTTTGTTGCACGTCCTTGCCGGATCGCTCAGCTCTTCCTATGCGCTGACGCATTCCATGGTGAAGATATGGCCGGTGGAACTTAACTTTAAGAACTACGAAATGGTATTGCAAAATCCTTTATTCTGGAATTCGTTAAAGATAACCGTCATTGTCGTGCTGATAGGAACGACCATCAATTTGGCTTTGACGAGCGTCAGCGCGTATCCCTTATCCAAACCTGATCTTAGGGGACGCAAAATTATTATGCTGTTCATCCTGTTTACGATGATCTTTAACGCGCCGATCATTCCGACCTATCTGGTCGTGAAGTCGCTTGGTATGATGAACACCATCTGGTCGCTCATCATTCCGACTGGAATTTCGGCGTTTAATCTTATTCTGTGCATCACGTTCTTCCGCAACTTGCCGTCCGAATTGTTCGATTCGGCCAAAGTCGACGGTCTGTCGGAGTACGGGATGGTATGGAGGATCGCGGTACCGTTATCGATGCCGATCATGGTGACCTTACTGCTGTTCTACGCCGTGGGGCACTGGAATAATTACTACATGCCGTTGCTCTACGTGACCGATATGGACTTGCGCACGCTGCAGCTCTACCTCTATTCTCTAATCGCCCAAAATAATACGAACGATGCGATGGCGGGCTCGGGTGGGATGGATCTCGTGAACATTTCTCCGCAAGGCTTGCAGATGGCAACGGTCGTAACGGCAACGATTCCTATCGCGATCGTTTACCCCTTTTTGCAAAGACATTTTATTAAGGGAGCTCTGCTGGGCTCGGTCAAGGGATAGACAACTGGCTATCTTGCCCACATACTGTTTAGAGGTATTTCCAAGCAGTGGGGAGAGAACATCATGAGAACGAAACTCAAGTCCATCAAATGGAAATTCATTTTAATCTTGATCATGGTCATTTCGCTCGCGACGATTCCGATCGGTTGGCTAAGCTATACCCAGACCTCCAAAAATATGATGAAAGACGTCGAACGATTCAGCAGCCAGGTTCTGACTCAGGTGAATCTGAATATCGATCGATACTTCCGCGAATATGAACAGGGCGTGTTCTTGCTCGGTTCCAGCAGCGAATTTTCCAATTGGCTGCAAGCGGAGCAAGGCAAAACGGCCGAAGTCGTTCTAAGATTCCGCAGGGTGGAAGAGAAGTATATTAAGCCTTTAATCGCCAGCCACCCGGAAATCTTGTCGATGACCTTCCTCAACGAGAACGGAAACGAGATGCATTACTCCCGTTCGCCCGGGCTAAGAAGCGGATATACGGCAAGGAACGATTCCGAATTGCTAGAGGTTCCCTTTAAGAAGCAGCTAACCGCTTATATCCGTAAGTCTAGCGATTATCTGAGCAACGATAGCAAGAGTATGGAGATGCAAGTCATTTCGCTCGTCAAGAAGCTGAGATACGGAACTTCTAGCGGATATATCAAAATCGATATTTCTCTTGAGCCTACGCTCGCTATTCTGAACGAGATTCAGCTTGGCGAAACCGGAGTCGGATTTATTACGAACGAAGCCGGGATGATTATGGCCCACCCTAACGATGATAAAGTAATGACCCTGCTAAGCCGAAAATGGATGGATAAGATGATGAAATCCTCTTCCGGCGCGTGGATGGATAAGGACTCCAACGAAATGGTTATTTTCGAGACGATCCCTTATACGAACTGGAAGAGCGTAGCTACCGTCCCTTATGACGAAATCGCGGAAGGCGTGTATCGGACAAGGGATTTGACGATTCTCATCGTGACGTCCAGCTTGATCTTCGTCAGCCTGTTAGGCATTGTCCTCTCCTCTTCCATCACGAATCGGATTCTAAGCTTAAGACGAGTCATGGCGCAGACTCAACTTGGCCATTTCCAAGCGAGAGTTAAGCTCGAAGGCGACGACGAGGTGACCGATTTGGGCAGAGCGTACAATAAGCTGCTCGACCGGTTGAAGTCCTCGATCGAACAGCTGACGGAGAGCAGAGTTCATCAACAAGAAGCGGTGCTGTCGATTCTTCAGTCGCAGATCAATTCACACTTCCTGTACAATGCGCTTGAGTCGATCAATTCCATGGCGACGTTGTCGGATCATAAAGAGATCAGCGCCACGACATTGTCTTTAGCCAATATGCTCCGTTATACGTCGAGCCATCAACATTCTATCGTCACGATTCAAGAGGAACTCGATCATCTGTCCGACTACTTGAGGATTATGGAAGCGTTATATCAAGACGACCTCGCTTGGGAATTCCATGTTTCCGAGGACGTAAAGGATGTCCCGTGTCTGAAAGCGATCCTGCAACCCATCGTTGAGAACTCCGTTAAACACGTCTTGGAGACGACCGGAAATCCCTTGCATGTCGTCGTAACGGCAGCGAGAATGGAGGATCGTTTCATTCGCATCATCATCGAAGATAATGGTAGGACTTTTACGCAGGATCAGCTGAACGATATTCAAGATCGACTGTCCGAAGTGTCGAACGCGGACAACTACAAGAGGCAAAAGTCGTTGGGTCTGACCAATGTGCATTACCGATTAAAAATGACCTATGCTCATGAGTACGCGGGTTTGGACGTCGCACAATCGCCGACCAGAGGCGCGCGAGTGACTTTGACTTTTCCGACTGCCATTGACGATAAGACGATCGTACGGGAGGTGACAGCGATATGAATCGGGTGCTCATAGTCGACAATTCGCCATTAATTCGCAATAGCTTAAGCAAACAAGTGGAGGAATCGGGGGATCATTACTGGCTAGCGGGAACGGCCGCCAACGGAATGCTTGCTTTGGAGTGGCTGGAGCAGAACTATGCGGATATATGCATTACGGATGTTCGAATGCCGGTCATGGACGGGATCGAATTGCTGCGGCAAATCCGCGCAAAGTATCCGTGGATGGTATGCATCATGGTTTCGAGTTACGACGAGTTTGCTTATGCGAAGGAAAGCATTCAACTGGAAGCCATCGATTATATTCTAAAACCGGTCGATCGCGATCTGCTTTATTCGACGCTGGCCAAATCGTCCGCCAAGCTGCAAGATGCCCGATACAACGAAGCGTACAAGCTGTTGTTGAAGTATTTGCCCAGTCATAGAGACATTTTGGCGAGATGGATGAACGAGTTGAAGCTGGCTCGGCGGGAGAACATCCCGTTATTGATCGTGGATATGCTCGATATTCTGACGAAGTGGACGGAAGGCAAGTACTACTTGCTGAATGGGCTCGCCATGGCTTGGCTGAACTTATTGGCCGAGGAGATGAAGCTGGAAAATCTGGAGATCACCTTATTCGAAGGAAAGGATTATGCCATTGGAGAATCCGTCCTGTCCGCGGACAAGGTGAGATATTATTATCGCGTATGCGCGGTTCGGCGTCTGGAGGAAGGAGCCGAGAAGTTTCTGGATCGCGTAACCGAGGCGTTGACGCAGCCTAACCGGAAAGTGGTCGAGCAGATCAAGCAATTGCTGCGGAAGCACTATATGGAGAAAATCGACTATCAGCTTCTTGCCTCTTCGGTCATGCTCAGTCGAAATTATATGTCGGATTTGTTCAAGCAAGAGACCGGTATGACCATGGGTCAATACGCGGTCTACTTGCGTATGGAAGAGGCCAAACGATTGCTTCAAGACACTTCGCTCAAAACCTACGAGGTCGCTCATCAGGTAGGCTATGAAGACTATATTCACTTCGCCAAGGTGTACAAGAAGTATTGCGAATTTAGTCCGATGGAATATCGAAAAAGGTTAGGTATTTAAAAGGGTGGATAAAGAAGGGGAGTTATCTAAAATGAGAAAAACGTATTCATTTTTGTTAGCGCTTACAGTATTTTTATCGATTTGTGTTAACGCTTCAGCTTCCGCATCGGCAATAAACCTGCAATCCGAAACCGAGCCTAACTACGACTTGGCGACTTTTAACTTCGATCAGGATTTGGAGGGATGGCAGGTTCGCAGCAGTTATCAAGCTTCTTTCGGCACCCCCGGTATCGAGCATTCTACGGCGATCGGCGGAGGAGCAATGCGAATCAATGCAGTGATAGGTACATCAACGAATTGGCAAGAACTCAAGCTGGTTCGCGCTCTTCCATCGATCGGGCAAGCGACGACGGTAACTTTCGACGTCTACATGGATATGTCCTTGATTGATTTAGAGCTGTACGGGGACAAAAAAATAAAGCCGTATATCGCGGTAGACCCGGGTTGGGTCAAATTCGGCCAAAATGAAAGCGTATCCTCCGTTAGTGATCTTCAGAGGGTGAACGAAGGCGGCAAAGAATACGGCGTTCTTCACGTAATTAGCAGATTGATCGGCGGCCACGAGGCGGGTACTCAATTAAACCTTAATTTCTTATCCGATGGAATCGTCTATACCGGACCGATCTATATCGATAACGTTAAAGTAAGCAACGCGCCCTTCAATGGCGGTTCAGGAGAAGAACCGGGGGTATTGCCGGATAATAACCAAACGCAGATCAGTACTTTGAACTTCGACACGAGCCCGATCAAGCTCGTAGATCGCGATGCCACAGCGGAGTCAAGATCGTTGTTCTCCTATCTGAAAAACGTGAGCGGTAATTATCTCTTATTCGGCCACCAGAATTCAACGACCAGAGGCGCGACGATCACTCAGAACAATGGAACGCAATCCGACGTTTACCAATCCGTCGGAGCCTTCCCGGCCGTTTACGGATGGGATACGAACGCGCTTGATGGGAGCGAGCCTCCGTATTCGCCCGAGGCTTTGCGCACCGCGATGAGACTGGCCTATGAAAGAGGCGGTATCGTTACTTTAAGCGCCCATATGCCGAACTTCGTGAGCGGAGGCAATTTCTACGATACCGTTAGGGTTGTCGAGAATATTTTGCCCGGTGCAAGCCATCATCAGCAATACCTAGACTATCTGGACAAGATCGCCGATTTCGCAAACAATCTGAAAGATTCAGAGGATACGTTGATCCCGGTCATCTTCCGACCTTTCCATGAGCATAACGGAAACTGGTTTTGGTGGGGGGCTCCGTATGCCAAAGGCGACGAATACATCGCACTTTATCGTTTTACGGTCGAGTACTTGAGAGATGTGAAAGGCGTCCGAAATTTCTTGTACGAGTTTTCGCCCAACGGATTCTTCAGCGGAGACAGTGAGCAATATCTGTATCGATATCCCGGCGATGAATACGTCGATATTCTGGGTTTCGATATCTACGACGGCAGCTACAATCAGATTTTCAGAGACCAGCTCGTGGAGGATGCGGCTATGCTCGTCCAACTGGCGGAATCCAAAGGAAAGATCGCGGCGCTTGCGGAGGCGGGCGTCCGCAATGGGCACACGGTGAGCGGCAATCCGAATTTGAACTGGTGGACGGAACTGATGGAGGATCTGAAGGCCGATCCGGTCGCCAGAAAACTGGCGTATATATTGACTTGGACGAATAGTTCGGCTAATTCCTTCTGGGTACCTTACCGCAATCATCCGGTATTCGGCAACAGCGAGATGCTGGAGGATTTCATTACGTTCTATAACGACGATTACACGGCGTTCGGAGATCGGTTGAGCGGCGTCTACGATCTTCAGGTTCAGATCGATTCGAACGATTCGCCTTATGCCTATCTAGCGACTCCCGTTCGAAACCAAATCGTGAAAGGACCGATCACGATTCGAGCTGGCGCCTACGGAGATACGGTCACGAGCGTCGTCTACTCGATAGCGGGAGGACAACCGCAACAGATGCAGTGGAATCCGGGCACCGGATATTATGAAGCAGCTTGGACTCCGGGGCCGGAGTTGAACGGTCAAACAGTGGATATTCAAGCGCAAGTCGCTTTCGGTTCGACGATAATTAACGAGCAAGCGCAGGTCGCCGTGCGGATGGATACGATCCAGCAACAATTTGCTTTCGGCGATGCGAACGAAGCGCTCCAATTTTCGAACGGAGGCACCTACAACGCGGCTAACGGAACACCGGCCTTGGAGCATGACTCCGCGCTGGAGGCGCTTCGGATTAACGCCGACATAAGCGGCTCTAACGCGAGCCAGACGTGGCAAGAACTTAAGGTGAAGATCAATCAAATTCAGAATGCGGTTCCGCTCGCGAACATAGACAAGATCAAGTTCGACGTTCTTATTCCGACGGCTTCGTTGCCGACGACTTTGAATCAGGCGGAAGTCAAGTTGCTGCCGAATCTTTATTTGTTCCCGAATACGCAAGTAAAGTACGGCAAAACGAACCCACAGGCGAGGCTGGCGGATCTACCTAGAGTGCTCCGGAACGGCTCCGAATTCGCGAAGCATTCCGTCAGCATCGACTTGACCGGCGAAGATAAAAAAACGGCGACGGATTTGGTTATCGCGCTTGTGTTCGGCAAATTGAACTATATCGGTCCGATCTATATGGATAATGTTCAGTTTATTGTCGCGGCTAATGAAGGCACGATCGTCGATCCGAGTATAATCGATGATTTCGAAACGTATGACGATGACAATAATGCACTTAGGGAAGTATTTACGAGCGTAGGCGATACCAATAAGATTTCGCTCGCGCAGGCTCCTAAGCATAACGGGCAGTACGCCATGAAATTCGACTATCGGCTTGCGACCAATGGCTATTCGGGAATCCAGAAGCTGATGGGGAATTCCGATTGGCGTGCCTACGACAAGTTGAATTTCTGGTACAAGCCCGACGGGTCGGGACAGAAGATGGTCGTGCAAATCAAGGCACAGGGCATATCGTTCGAATATTATCCGTCATTGGCGGGAACGGGCGAGGATTTGTTGGAGATTCCGTTCAGCGCATTTCGACCGGCTCCATACGAGGCCAATCAGAACGCGGTGCTCGATGCGTCTAATTTGCAGAAAATCGAGAAATTCTCGATTTTCGTGAATGCCGCCTCTCCGGGATATGTCGGAAACGGAACGCTCTATTTGGACGAAATTCGGTTATCCGGCGCGTCGATCGCGCTCTGAAGAGAATTAAGCAACCAAGGGGGGTTCGGGAAAACCGAACGCTCCTTGGTGTGCGCTTGGCAGCGCAACAGCCCTGCTGGCTGACAAGATCGGATGTCCCTGTGCCAAAAGGGGATGTCCAATACACCAAGGATCTCGGAAGTTAGGAGGACTGGATTCGGGGTGAACCGATAAATGAGGAGGATTAAGAATGTCCGGCAATGTGCAACTGCTTAAATCTCTTTTTACCGGTTGCTTGGACGTGACCGAAACGGAGGAAGGTGTAGCCCCGGTTCGATTCACGGAACGGCAGCTAAACGTATACGCTCCCAATGAAGGTCTTAGTATCCGAAGCCGCTGTCTGGCAGGATGCCGGTTGGAGTTGCGGACGGATAGCGAATATATTAGGTTTGATTTTATCCGAAAGAGCTCAGTTCGTAATTTCATCTATTTCGATATTTGGGTCGATGGCAGATGGGTGGCGGATATCGGGGAAGACAACCCGGAAGGACAAGCAGGATCATTTTGTTATGAAACAAGCAGTAGCGTGGGTGAGGTAAGACATATTTGTATATACCTTCCTCATTGCGCGGAAATCATATTCCGCTCTTTCGAGCTTTCGCCTAACGCTGTTTGCGAGCCTGTTGGTCAGACTTATAGCGGTTTATTGTGCCTAGGCGACTCCATCTCGCAAGGAATGGACGCTAAGCACCCGTCCAGCACATATGCGACTTTGCTAGCTCGATCTCTCGATATGCCACTGCTCAATCAAGGCGTTGGCGGGTACATATTCAACGCTGACAGCTTGGACGAGAATATGCCTTACAAGCCGCAAATTGTCACGGTTGCGTATGGAACGAACGATTGGGTCCTGCATGAAACGATAGCACGGTTCCGCGACAAATGTGCTGGATACATCGATACCGTCTGCCAGCAGTACGCTTATGCCCGCATATATGTCATAACTCCGATATGGCGCAGCATCAGGAATGAACAGAAACCGCTCGGTACGTTCGATGAGCTTGTGCAGATGATCAAAGAGATATGCGCCGGGTTCCCCGAAATACATGTAATAGACGGGGAAAGCCTAGTTGCTAATTACGGCAGACTATTTGCGGACGGCACTCATCCTATCGACGAGGGCTTCGTTCATATGGCATTGAATTTGTATAAGCAAATCCGGAACACGTTGTAACCGTCAACAAAACCTTGGCGCTTTATTTGGATGAATCCATCGGAAATGTGGGCCAAATGGCATCAGTTAGCTTAATGGGGCATATTTCACGAAATAATTGTGAGAAGAGTGAAGACCGGGTGCAAGTTGCTCGGTTTTTTTGTTCGAAATGGAGTTATGGAAGAAAGATACATTGACTTTAGTTAATGATAACGATTATCATTATTAAGCAATTGATAATCATTATCAAAAAAGAGATCATTCATTTGATGCAAACCTCGGGGGGATTTATTTTGAAAAAGTTTTTATTGCTTACTTTAATCGCAATGGTTACGGTCGTATCCGCATGTTCGTCTAATAACGCTAAAGATAACGGGGCTAGCCCGTCCGCGAATACGGAAAGTCCGTCGAACAGCGAAGCGGCAGAGACGGGTTCGAGCGAGCCTGCCGGAACGGAATACAGCCTAGAGAACGATGGCGTCGATCAAGCGGCTTTGGACGAGGCGCTAAGCCAATTCCCGGCGACGGTCCCGACTAAGATCGTAACGACTTCCGTGCCCCTTACGGAGATGCTTCACGTGTTAGGCATTACGCCGATCGGAGTTCCGACTTCGACCAATCCGATTCCTGCCGATTTCGATGCCGTTCCTAGAATCGGTTCTCCTATGCAGCCGGATCTGGAAGTCGTAACGAAGCTTGAGCCGGAATTGCTTCTTGGCGCGGAATCGCTTCGTAGCACGTTGGATAAAAGCTTGGAAGGCATTGCAATCGAGAAAGCCTATCTGAAGACGGAATCGTTCGACGACTTAAAATTGAGCTTCAAGGCTCTCGGTACATATTTCAAGAAGACCGGCGAGATGAACGCGGTGCTGACCAAAATCCTGAACAAGGAAAATGAACTGGCCAAACAAGCCGAAGGCAAAACGTTGCCTAGCGTCATGCTAATGATCGGGACGGCGGAGTCGTTCATGGTCATGAGCGAGCGTTCTTATCTGGGCAGCCTCGTGAAGAAGCTTGGCGCGGACAATATCGCGACATCCGTGCTGAAGGTAACGGATACGTACTCGCCGATTAATATGGAAAGCGTAGTTGCGGCAGATCCGGACGTTATTCTCGTTCTGGCATCCGGAGACCACGGCGCTTCGGAGGACAAATTCCAGAAGGAAGTCGAGAAGAACGATGCTTGGACCAAATTGACGGCTTACAAAAACGATAAAATCCGAATTTTGGATTACAGCACATTCGGCGTAACGTCGATTAACAATGTGGAAAAAGCGCTGGGCGATATCGCAAAATACTTCTATGAATAACTAAGGAGCATGCAGGTGATCCGTATATCTCGTAACTGGACGATTGTCATTGTCACGTTCCTTCTCGCAATCGTAGCCGCGATCGTCGCGATGGGATTGGGAAGCGTGACCCTATCGATACAAGACATCTTGGCAACGGTTTTCTCTACGTCGTCGAAAGCCGTGAACGATACGATCATATGGGATATTCGATTACCCCGCGTGCTGTTGGCGTTGATCATCGGAGCGAATATCGCGATCTCGGGAGCTTTATTGCAAGCGGTAATGGGTAACCCGCTTGCGGACCCGGGTTTGACGGGCGTGACGAGCGGTGCGGCTGCTTGCGTACTGGTCATTATGTTAGCCGCGCCTAAATATACTCAATTTATTCCGCTGGCCGCGTTCGTCGGCGGATTAGTTGCGGCGAGCATCGTGTATGCGCTCGCTTGGAGAAGGAACGGCATATCGCCGATCACGATCATTTTGTCGGGGGTCGCGGTTAACGCTCTCTGTGGAGGCGTAATCGGATGCCTGACGATCTTGTACAGCGATCGGTTGCCCGGCGCCGTTCAATGGCTGAACGGAAGCCTCGCGGCCAAAGGCAACAAAGCTTTGTTTATGGTATTTCCTTACGCAATGGCCGGTTGGATCTTCTCGATCTTCGCCATTCGCAAAGCGAATATTATCCGATTAGGCGAGCAAGTGGCCTCGAATCTGGGCGAGAACGTAAATCGCATCCGCATTTTGCTTTCTTTATTGGCGGTATTCTTGTCGGCGATCTCCGTAGCCGCGATAGGGATGATCGGATTCGTCGGATTGGTCGTTCCTCATATGGCAAGGCTGATCGTGGGATCCGACTACAAGTACATGCTCCCGATGAGCATGGCGCTCGGCGCTTTGGTATTGCTGTTGGCCGATACGGGAGGGCGTACCTTGTTCGCTCCGCTCGACATCCCTGCCGGCATTCTAATGGCGGTCATCGGCGCTCCTTATTTCTTGTACTTGATGAGAAGGAGGACATTCTAACATGTTCACGGTGGACTCGATTTCGATTCGGTATGAACAGAAGAGCGTCATCCGGGATTTTTCTTTTTCCGTGAACCAAGGGGAGGTCGTGTCGATTATCGGTCCTAACGGCTCCGGCAAATCGACTTTGCTGAAGGGGATTTCCCGGAATGTTCCCTTTCATTCCGGTCAGGTGGAGCTCGAAGGCACGAACATCAAGTCGCTGAGCTCCAAGCAGGTTGCCCGCAAGATGTGCATGCTCAGCCAGAAGAATCAGGCTCCGAGCGATATGACCGTTATCGATCTTGTCTCGTACGGCAGATATCCGCACAAAAAGTGGTTCGAGAAATTGAACCAGGAAGATATGGACATCGTTCATTGGGCGTTGGAGAAGACGCACTTGACCTCGCATAAGGACCGTACCGTGTCCTCGATGTCCGGCGGGGAATCCCAACGCGCATGGATCGCGATGGCGCTCGCGCAACGGCCGAAAATCCTGTTGCTGGACGAACCGACGACGTATCTCGATATTTCTCATCAATACGAAGTGCTTGAACTGGTACGCGAGCTCAATCAGGAAACGGGAATGACCGTCTTAATGGTATTGCATGACCTGAACCACGCGGCGAGCTACAGCGATAACATTATCGTCGTGCAGGCCGGGGAGAAAGCGATGAGCGGTAAGCCGAACGAAGTGATGACGACGGATATGATTCGGCGGATTTACCGGATGGATTCCGAAATTCAATATGTAGCGACGGAGAAAAAGCCCCGCATTCATTTGTTAAGCACCGCGAGATAGCGGAACCCAATATTGAGTTATCCGATGGAGGAACAGACCATGAAAAAACCCGTGGACGTAGAGAAAAACAAAGAAAACTATTTGCAGTTTATCGCGAACCGCAAAAACATGATATTAAGCTTAATCGACGACGAAGGTAAGCCTTTCATCAGCTATGCTCCTTTCGTGAAAAAAGAAGGCAAGTTTTATATCTATATTAGTAAAATCGCCGACCACTATCGATTCATGGAAAACAACGATTTCGTCGATGCGTTGCTCATCGCGGACGAATCGGCAACGAACAACAAATTCGCGACGGAACGCGCTCGTTGGAATTGTACGTCGCAGAATATCGGCAACGAGGGGCACGATGAAATTTTCGCGTTGTTCAACGAGTCGCACGGGGCTCCGATGATGGATTTATTGCGCGGGTTGGACTTCTCGCTGTTCGAACTCACTCCGCTGCGCGGACGTTACGTCGTCGGCTTCGGTTTGGCGTTCGATCTCGATATCGACGCTACTTTCTTTAATCATGTCGTCGTGGACAAGAAGAGCGATAAAGCATAGAGGAGTCGATCCAGCCATGTCATTCTCAACCGTATTGCCGATCTGGCAAGCCGTACAACAAAGATTCCATAAGACGGCCAAAGCATTGCCGGAACAAGATTTAGATTTGCAATCGGGGTCCTCTACGATTGGGTCTTTGCTTCGCCATAACGCGGAAGTCGAGTTCATGTTCGCGGAATGGTACTTCGGCAGAAGCATCCCGGAAGAAGCGAAGGCTGCTTTAAGCCGCGGTAAAGAGGGCAACGATGAGCCGCCTCTTAATAAAGAGGAGTTAATCGCCTTGCTCGAAGCATCGAACGACAATCTCATCGAAGCGATGAGAAGTCTTACGGATGAAGCCTGGCAACAACGCGTGGAGTCTTCCTTCGGCGCGTCGTCTCCTCTGGAAGCAGTCGGAAGGTTAATGTATCATACCGGAATTCATTCGGGGCAAATCTCGTTTATTCAAAAAAACGGACGCAGCCAGTAAGCTGAGCGGTCCGATTGGATCTAATACAATACATTCGAATAATGCGCGGAGAGCCATCCCGAAGTCATTGGACTGGGGATGGCTCTTTTTGTATGCCGATAATAACGGCCGATAACGTAAGCGTCAGGATTGACGGCCTGACGAAGTGTGGGATAATCACAATAAACGGATAGCGATCGTAACAAAACACCGCATATTCATGAAATCGAACATCGCCCCCGGTCCTCGAGGTTCCTATGATAGATGGAGAGGCCATCTGAACGCTCTATATGAACGACTCTATTGTCGACTTAAGCTCGACGAAGTCGTTCGGCTTTACAATACGAGTGCAGGACGGATGATTCAGTCATGTTGAGATGGCTATCGAGAATGAATTTGATTCAGAAACTGGTCGTATTCATCATTATTCTTGTCGTGATTCCGATCTTGGTCGCTTATTGGATCGTGTCGGTTAAGGTAGCCGAGATAACCGAGGACCAGATGGGCGACACGTTGTTCGAATTGGTCAAGACGAGCCATCTTACGTTGGACCGGGATATTACGTCGGTCGACGGGACGACGGAGAAGCTCATGTTCACGCCGGAAACGCAGATGATGTTCGATACGACCGAACTTAGCGAATACGATCACCTGCAGAAATATTTATCGCTGGATAAGCTGCTTACCGGTTACTCCAAGAACGCCATCAACTTCGCGGTGTTCATTCCCGCCATCGCGGACGATTATCCTTTTGCGCCTCCTTCGGACGTTAAGCAGAACGGGGTGTTTTTCGCATGCGATACTTCTTCGTCAAGTTGGTTTCAAGACGCGATTAACGCGAGGGGAACAGGCATTATTCGAATTATGAACCAACTGGGGAATAACCCGAACGGACTCAAGACGGCCGCGTACATTCGCAGCATGAATAACGATCTGGACGATGGTACGCCGAGCGGCGTCATCGTAATGACGGGTTTGGACTCGCTGCTGCAGAAGGACCTGGAGTCGCTTAAGATTCCGAAGGACGGGCAGATCGTCCTGTTGAACAAAGCGAACGAGGTGCTGGCGAACACGTCCGATCTTGGGATCGGCACCGTGTTCAGGCTTCCGCAGCAAATTTTCCGCGCCTCGGAAGGCGTATTTATCGATCGCGGCGGCAACGAATCGTGGCTCTATGCCGTTCATAGAAGCTTCAGCAGCGACACGAAGCTTCTATTTAAGATCCCGATCAGTTCTATCATAGGGGAGCACGAAGCGGTAAGGCAGCTCGTGAACTACCTGATGATCGTCTATTTCTGCGTGCTGTTGATCGCGAGCATTTATTTTTTCCGGCATATCCTTAGTCCCCTCTCGAGATTAGCCAGATTAAGCCGGTCATTTGAGCCGGGAAGACCGCTTACGAACGATTTCAAGGTGACGCGGCGGGACGAGATCGGCCTGCTCAACAACGCTTTCATAGAGATGACCAAGCGGCTGAACCAGACGATACACGACAAGTACGACTTGGAGCTCAAGCATAAGGAAGCCGAGCTTACGATTCTGCATTCCCAGATTAATCCCCACTTGCTCTATAACACGCTCGAATCGATCTTCTGGCGTACGACGATAGAGGGCAATACGGAATCGGCGGAGATGATACGGGATCTCTCCCTCTTGATGAGAATCGGCTTAAGCCGCGGGAAAACGTTGATTCCGATCGCGGAGGAACTGAACCATATCGAAGCTTATTTGAGATTGCAGTTGAAGCGAAACAACTATGTTTTCTCGATCGTTTGGGACATCGACGAAGCCGTCAAGCCGTACCTTATACCGAAGGTCGTGCTTCAGCCGTTGGCGGAGAACGCTATTATTCACGGCATCCGTAAAATGGACAGCGAAGGGCAACTGCGGATCGCGATGGAAATCCGGGAGCAAGAGGTGCTTATCGCGATCGAGGATAACGGGTATAAATCGGCGGATATCGACAAGTTCAACGCCATTGCGAACGGAACCCATACCCGGGAAGGCTTCGGCATTCTGAACGTCAATAAGAGAATCAAGCTGCATTTCGGCGAGGAATACGGCATAAGGTTCGAACGGCGATTCGGGGGCGGAACAAGAGTGCTTATGACCCTTCCGGCAACTACGGAAGACCATTCTAGCGAGCAAGAATAGAGCAGGGGGAGATCCTATGTATCACGTGCTGGTGGTAGACGATGAGCCGATGATCTGCATGGGCGTCGCTACCGTATTGATGAACGCTGGAATCGGCATCGCCGAAGTGTTCGTCGCCAATAACGGATTCGAAGCGCTCGATTATATTCGGCTGGAGAAAATCGATCTGATCATCACCGACATCCAGATGGATTTGATGAGCGGTATCGAACTGATCGAGACGATATTCACGGAAAACCCGATGGTTCCGATTATCGTTTTGTCGGCGCACGGAGAATTCGAGTACGCGCAGAAGGCGTTGCGGTTCGGCGTGAAGGAGTACATCGTCAAGCCCGTCGTTCCAGCAGAGCTCGTGCGGGCGGTACATACGTTCCTGACCGAACGGGATACGCAGCGGCGTTCGATATCGGAAGCCACCTTTCACCAGAAGTTCGTCTTCGAGGATATGGCCTCGAATCGCAATCATATCTTGAACGAGCTCGTGTCGGAAGGAGTCGCCGAAGAAGAGGTCGATGAAGTGTTCGCCTACCTAGGCTGCCGGTTCGAGGGACCCTTTTATTGCATGCTCGCGATCGAACTGAACTTATCGAAAGCGGGGCTGTTCAAAACCGACATTCGCTCCTTCCGTGACAGGAACCTGTTAAGGTATGCCGCTCTGAACGTCGTAGAAGAAACGTTAAGCCGTTGGGATAGCCTCGTTTTCTATAGCGGAAGCCACACGCTCGCGGTCGTTCTGCAGTTTACGGAGGATGAGATGGCTAGTCCGACCCAACTGAACGAGCAGACGATGATCGCCCAATTGCTCCATAACAACCTGCTGAAATTTATCCATCTGCATAACGTGATCGGAATTAGCCGCGTCCGGGAAGGGATTCCCGCTTGGGTATCGCTCTATAAGGAAGCGAACGAAGCGATTCGCTGGAGCGGCGTGCATAGCGACCATAACGTATTTTACATTGGGGATTTCGGCAAGCACGAAGAGCTTCCTTCGACCGGAGGGATCCCTATCACGAAACAGATTCTCGAGGATAACAACTCTTTTATCCATAGCGCCATTCAATATATCGACGGGAATTACCGTCAGAAGGGCTTGAAGCTTCAGGAAATCGCGGAGTCGATCTGTCTGAGTCCGAATTATCTTAGCTACTTGTTTAAGAAAATCGCGGGCATGAATCTATGGGATTACGTGACGAAGCTGCGAATGGAAGAGGCCAAACGGTTGTTATTGACGACGGACATGCGCAGATACGAGATTTCCGACGAGATCGGTTATGAGTCGCCGGAGCATTTCAGCAAAATCTTCAAGAAGCATTTCGGCGTGAATCCATCGGAAATCAAAAGTTGATCGAATGGACGCCGATCATAATTTATCCCTTCTCAAACGATATATCGCACATCGACTTGGGATATATCGGGGTTTTATGATAAATATGCAAGATGAATCGAAGAGTCGAGAGGGGATAAGGTTAAAAATGAAACGGAGAAAAAGTTTGCTAATCAGCGCGCTGGCGCTCATGATCCTGTTGTTGGCAGGTTGCGGTAGCGGAAATAACGAACCGTCCGCTTCGAGCGAGGTTTCGCCATCGGCGACTTCTTCCGATCCTGCCGCGGAGGGAAGCTCGGCGGAGCCGTCGCCATCGCCGGCGAACGCGGATCCGGTCAGCATCGTCGCTTATGCGTTCCCTGCGGATAAGACCGAGGAAAACGCGACCTTGGACGCGAAGATCAAACGGTTCGAAGCCAAAAATCCGAACGTAACGATAACGCCGAAATACTGGAAGTACGAAAATACGGAAATCGCGATCAAGATGGCATCGAACAGCGCCCAAACGGAATTCACGACGTGGGCGACGGAAGGCAAACTGTTATCTAGCAAAAAATGGATCATCGATTTGACCGATCATCTCGCCAACTGGCCGTATGCGAAAGATCTGAACGAATTCGCGTTGGCGCCCTACGTCATCGAAGGCAAAACATACGGCATTCCGATCGATGCTTACGGAATGACGATTACGATCAACAAGAAGCTGTTCGAAGCGAAAGGGGTTCCGTTGCCTCCGCTCGACTGGACATGGGACGAATTGATCGAAGCCGCGAAAGCCGTTAACGATCCGGCCAAGGGCATCGCGGGTTTCATCCCGATGGGCAAAGGAACCGAAGCCGGATGGAACTGGACGAACTTCCTCTATTCGGCCGGAGGGGAGGTTCAGACCGTCGCGGACGGCAAAGTAACGGCGGCCTTCAACTCCGAAGCGGGGCTCCAAGCGTTACAGTTCTATAAGGATCTGAAGGACGCGAACGTCATTCCGAAAAACTGGGCATTGGGTTACGGAGACGCTCTAACGCTGTTTAACCAAGGACGCGGAGCGATGGTCATGTGCGGAAGCGGCAACGCGCTCGACGGAGCGATCAATCAAGGCGGCATCAACAAGGACGACGTGCTGCTCTATCCGATTCCTTCCGTGACGAAGGGCGGCAAGCATGTCGGAGTGGCCGGCGGCAATTATAAGGTCATCAACGGATTGGCTACGAAGGAACAACAGAAAGCCGCATTCGATTTCGTCGTCGATGAATATTTCACCGATGCGTACCTGGATTCGATCGATGCGCAAATTACTTCGCAGAAAGCGAAAAATCAAGTCTATGTTCCGCAACTGATCAACTATTGGAACGACAGCTCGGAATACGGCAAGAAATACGAAGAGATCTTAGCGAAGCACGACAACGTCTATCAATATTCCCCGGAGCTCAGCAAGCTGATGGAATCCAAACCTGAAGCGACCTATGAGACTCAAGCCTACTACGGCGAGATGGCAAACGCGATCCAGAAGGTGTTCACGAGCAAAGGCGATCTGGATCTGCAGAAAATTCTCGACGATACGGCAGCCAAGCTTCAGAAGGGCTCCTTCGACAAAGTGAAAATCGAATAGCAACGAGGGAAAACGAGAAGGGTCTATACGGAAGCCCGTATAGACCCTGATCCATAGACGGGGAGTGGGAAGATGGAGCTGCAATTGGATTCTCCGATCGGAAAACCGGTAAAGCCTAGGCGCAAGCCGTGGTATTTCTGGGGATTGCTCTTCCTGGTGCCGGAGATCGTTATTTTTTTTATCTTCTTATGGATGCCGATTATTAAGGGAGTGTCTTACAGCTTCTATAATGTAGATTTCGTTAGCGGAAATGCCTTCGTCGGATGGCAAAATTACGATGAAGTTCTAAGCAATCCGGATTTCTACACGGCTATCCAAAATACGCTCGTTTATATGGGATTGGCTCTATTGATCGGGTTCTGGGTACCGATCGCGATGGCGATAGCCGTGTCCGAACTGAAATGGTTTCAGGGACCCGCCAGGGTCATCGGTTATCTGCCCAGCATTATTCCGGCCATCGTGCTGTACGGGATGTGGCAATGGTTCTACGATCCGGTAGGTCCTATCAATTCGTTCTTGAATTTCTTGGGATTGCCTAGCTTTGATTTCTATAGCAAAGAGCATGCCGTATTTTCGCTGATCATCTTGGAGACGTGGCAGAACTTCGGTAGCGCGACGTTGATCTACATTGCCGGACTAGCCGCCATCCCGAAGGATCTGTACGAGGCGTCGGAGCTGGACGGAGCGGGCGTGTGGGCCAGAATCCGGTACGTGACGCTTCCCAGCTTGAAAAACTTGATCGTGCTGCTAGCCGTTCTGCAGTTGATCGCAACGTCTCAAGCGTTCCAATCGCAGCTGCTCATGTTCGGCGGAGGACCCGATAACGCGACGTTAACGTATCTTCTTCTTACGACGAGAGAGGCATTCACTTTCTTTAATTTCGGGAAAGCAAGCGCGATGGGAGTGCTTATGTTCGTCGTCTTGGTCATCTTCTCGATCTTGACGATCAAGTTTCGCAAGGGAGGCGACGAAGCTTGAAGGCAGCCCATGAACGAGCGATCATGTCGCGCTACGATTTTCGCAAATTCGGCGTAAAAGTCGTGTACGCCGCGATGGTTGCGTGCATTGCACTGATCTCGCTATCGATGTTGTATCCGTTCGTCAATACGTTCTTGAATTCGCTGAAATCGACGGAAGAATTTTTCGCTTTTCCCGCCCCTTTCTTTCCGAGCGAATGGTTATGGGGGAATTATCGGGAATCGTTAACCTATCTGAACATCGGCTTGCACTTCAAGAATACGATCTTGATTTTCGCTGGGAATACGTTCTTCTCGCTGATCTTCATGGGACTCGCCGCATTCAGCCTATCGCACTTAAGGGTGCCTGCTAAGAAATGGATCACTCTGTACTTCATGACGACGTTGCTGATCCCATCGGCGTCTTATCTGATTCCGAACTTCTTGAACCTCAAGGAGTTGGGGCTGTTAAACAGCTATTGGGCTTTCTGGCTCCCTGCCTGCGCGAACGCGTTCTACTTGCTTCTTCTGAAAAATTTTTTCGACGGCATCCACAAAGAGCTGTTCGAATCGGCGAGAATGGACGGAGCTTCCGAATGGCGTTGTTTTATCGGCATTGCCGTTCCGCTGTCCGCGCCGATTCTGATGACTCTCGTATTATTGGGATTTTCGACGGCCTGGAACGACTTCTATTGGTCTAGCTTGGTCATGCAGGAAGATAAGCTGCCGCTTGCCGCGGCGATCTATACGAAGATTATTTATCCGGGTTCGACGATTAATTGGAACGTACGGTTCGCGATACTGAGCATGACGCTATTACCCCCGTTAATGGTGTTTCTCTTTTTCCAGAGGTATATTATTAGAGGGTTAAGCCTTGGCGCGGTGAAGGGATAGGAATATATAGAGAGACAACGTCCTGTTCTCGGCGGCAAAAAGCATCCTTTCGCAGGATGCTTTTTTTGCCGTCGAGTCGAGATGAGCTATACTGGAGGGACAACCGGCAAGGGAGTTGGAGCTTCATGTTGTTCTATGTCATTGCGTTGTTCGTCGTCTTGGTTGATCAGATGACGAAAATACTCGTTCGTATCCACATTGAAGTCGGAGAGTACGCGACGCTTTGGGGAATCCGGTTTACGCATTACGAGAATAGCGGCATGGCCAGCAGCCTATTCCAAGGTTACGGGAGACTGTTCGGCGTGTTAGCGGTTCTATTCGTCATCGGAGTCGTCTATTATCGGCGTTCTGGCCAAGCGAAAGGCGCACTTATCGGTATAAGCTTGGGTTTTCTCGTGGGAGGCGCCGTAGGGAACGGGGTGGATCGCCTATTGTTCGGCCAAGTGACCGATTTTATCATCCGCTCGGGAGGCATTCTTAACGTGGCGGATCATGCGATAGAAGTCGGCGTGTTGCTGTTCCTCGTAAACGGCTTTGCCGGCTGGTTGAAAAATCGAAAACGGGTCGACCCTTAAACGTCGTATTAGCTAAGCGCTTTGAGATTTTTGATTTGCTCGATATGTCTTTGCTCGTGTAAATATAACAGTTCGATCCATTGATCCAGAGGCAATTCATCGAACCGAGGATTATACACGGTTATTTCCTTCAAAATGGAGGGGTCTTCGATCTTGTCGAGAACGCCCAAGAACTTATTTCTCGAGTCGCTTAATAGTTCGATGATCCGTGGAACTTGAAAAGGGCCCGAACCGGGTTCTGATATTTTAGGCGCCGAATACTTCGTGGACATATCCGATACGACTTGAATCGGTTTTCGTTCCGTTCGCGACGAAGTTCCTTGGTCAAGCCCATTTAAAATCGCTTTTCCGAACAAAGTTTCCGTTTTCCACAAATGATGACAGATTTGAGCGATACTCCAACGGCTCGTCTCGAATGTACGATTGAATTCATCGTCGCTTAGGGATGAAATCTCGTTCAACAATCGCTCTCTAGTTGTCAGAAGATTTTTCGCAAAGTCATCCATCTGATCTCCTCCGTTAGCTAATGGTGATTTCCAATCAAATTATATAATAAGATACTAAGACTTGATACTAATATTTGCGATTCGCCAAACGGACGACACGTGAGATTTCGTTCCTGCGCCGCCATTTGCAATCGGACTTGCGGGAAAAGTCCTGTCGATTAAAGGGATTTTCGCTCACAGGAGCGAATAGATAGGCAAAAGCACCCGAAAGGTCGGACAAAATGCGAAAACAAAACATACTGATCACTTTGGGATTATGCGTTGTACTTAGCCTGCCATCACAGATCTATGCTTCTGAGTCCAAATCCTTATATGCAACCCAGATCGTCCTGAACGATAATCTCGTCGAGTTCCCGAAAACTCTTCCGGCCGTCGTAAACAACGGACGAGTGTTCGTTCCCGTCCGGTTCGTCGAGCATCCGCAAATTCAGGGTCAGTTTCTAATCGCGGAAGAGCAGGGTACCCGATCCGTTTCCATTTATCGCGACGATGTGAACATCGGCTTCGTGCTCGGTCAGGGGACATTCCGGTACCGTCAGATGAGCGGAGAAAGGGAAACCTCCCATACGGGCGATCTCGAAGGAGCCGTTCCGTTCCTGCAAGGAGAAGAAGCTATGATTCCGCTGCGTCCTTTCGCGGAAGCGCTCGGAATCGAAGTAAAATGGGATAACCGGACCAAATCCGCGCTAGTGATTACAGGGGAGAAGTACCGCAGCGAATTGGAATCGCCGGAGGAATGGGCGGAATGGGTTGGCGAATATCCGGTCGAATGGGATGAAGAGGCCGCTAAGGCGATTACGGAAGAGGAACTGAAGGCCTATATCGCCGAACGTAAACTCCCGATCGTCGATTATAAGCTCGTTTCCAAATACGAGGCCGTCGTTCTGGAGGTTAGAGAGGACGAAGCCAGCACATACTCCATTCAACGATTGCGCAACGGGAAGCTTGGGCAGGAAAATATGATGATCTCCGTCGGAGAGGACAAGGAAGGCATATCGTTCAAGAGATCGCATGGATATATGAGCGTCGTCATTTACGATAAAGCTAAGGGACATCGAATAACTTCATGCGTCATCTCTGTGTCTAACAAGGGAGAGACGAAGAAGCTGAAGTTCGATATCGGGGACCAAAGAGGTTATCTGTTGCCTCTAAGCAAAGGCATTACTTCGGGGTTGATTAACTTGTACGGCGAGGACGGATTCGTTTACGAGGAAATTTTCTGGTAACGATCAGGAATGACGGGAGAAAACTCGAATGCCGAAATTGGTATTTTTCATAGGAGGAGCCGGCGGGGGAAAGACGACGTTGGCTAAGCGGGTAGCGGGCAAGCGCGGAGCCGCGGTACTCGACATGGATACGCTGCTGCGTCCGGCGGCGGAAGCGATAATGACGTTAGCCGGGTTAGATCCTCAGGATCGGGATTCCCCGGAATATAAGTGTTTGTGCCGGGATCTGGGCTATCGGATCACGATGGATGCCGCGCTCGAGAACGCGGCGATCGGGACGGATGTTTTCGTAATCGGTCCATTCACGAAGGAGAGCGAAGATCCGAATTGGATTCGGCAGCAGTTGCATCGAATCGGTGATTCCTCTGATCCCGTAGAGGTTAAGGTCGTCGTCGTTCATCTTGCGAGTATAGACGATTATCGTGATCGAATCGGGATGAGAGCGACGGAGCTGGATCGTTGGAAGCTCGAGCATTGGGATGAATTCAGTCGTTCGTTAGCGGTGAGGTTGCCGAAGTGGGAACTTCCCGCGAACAGCGTATTGATGTTCGACAACACGGGACCGCTGAACGAAGATCGGTTGGCGGTCATCGAACGGTTCTTGTACACGGCTCAGTAAATCAGTCGAATATGAAAAGGAGAGTCCCGTCGACCGGGACTCTCCTTTTCGGTTGAAGGTTCAGGTTAAAGCTTCAGGTTCGCTTTGGTAATTAGCGGCGTCCGTATACTGATCTCTGATCTTAAGAATTCCCGGAAGATTATCGAAGAAAATCGACACGAGGCGGGGGTCGAAATGCTGTCCGCTCTCTTGTCTGAAATAATCCAGTATCTCTTCGAGCGGCCAAGCCTTCTTATAGACTCTTTCGCTTCCAAGAGCGTCGAATACGTCGGCCAATGCGGCGATTCTTCCGTAAATATGGATGTTCTCCCCCGACAATCCGTTCGGGTAGCCTTGTCCGTTGAACTTCTCGTGATGTTGATGGGCGATAATGGCCGCGGTCTTAATAATCTCGCGGTTCGAATGGTTAAGCATCGCATAGCCATGGATGGTATGGTTCTTGATCGTTTCGAATTCTTCGGATGTGAGCTTGCCCGGTTTATTCAAGATCGCATCGGGTACGGCGACTTTGCCGACGTCGTGCATGGAAGAGGCCAGCCTGACGATTTCGGCTTCTTCCTCGGGCATCCCGTATTTGAGTGCGAGCAGCTTGGAATATTCCGCGACTCTCTTCACGTGGTACCCGGTTTCTTTGGAACGGGTTTCGGCGATCTCGCCCAACGTAAAAATGATTTCCTTCTGGGTGTTCTCGACTTCCTCGTTCAGATAGATGTTCTCGAAAGCGACGGATACGTTAGAGCAATAGATTTCGATCAAATACCGGTTCCATTCGTTTAATTTGACGGAGCCTTCGAAATAGATGACGTTCTCGCTCCCCGTCTTGCTTTCGAAATACCAAGTAAAGTGGTCGTCGAAGAAATCTCCTTTTTTTTCCCGGAACGTATTTTCGATACTTCTCAGGACGTGCTCGGGAACGACTTCTTCGACTCTAACGTTCTCATCCGGGCAATAATCGCCCGTCGCCGCCAGAATATATATGGCTTCCTGGCCTTTGGAAACGGCATAGCTATTGCAATGAAGCGCGTTCTTGTTCAAATTCATGATCGAGGTCAATTGAGTTAGAACGCCGGAAGCGAATTTTCTCATCGATTTTAATTCGAATAAATCGGCGGACGAATTAATGATCTTTTCCAAGCCGATCTTGTTGTTCTCGATGACCATAATATCCCTGAAGGAACGCAACGCCGACATGATCGTCGTGAACAGCTTCTGCGAAGTTAACTCGGTTTTCTCTTTATAGTCGTTAATATCGTAGTTCGTGATGACGATCTTCTCCGGAGCTTGTCCGGGCTGTCCCGTACGCAAAATAATTCGAACCCAATGGTACTTTAACTGCTCGCGTATGTATTTAACGATTCTTAATCCCGAGTCGTCCTGATCCATAACGACGTCGAGCAGAATGATGGCCGTATCCGGATTGTCCTTAATCACTTGGAGCGCTTCCGTTTCGTTATATGCGCTAATGAACTCCAACGATTTGCCATCGAACTCGAAGTCGCTCAACACCATGCGGGTAACGTTATGGACTTCCGTTTCATCGTCCACGATAATGACTTTCCAACGTTCTTTGACATATCCGGCTCCGGCGATATTTTCTTGTTCATCCTCTGCAAAGATAAGGAAATCGTCTTGTTGATTGCGATCCATTATGTCATCCCTCGTTCATCATTGGAATTTGGATAATAAAATGCGTACCTTCGCCTACGGTGCTCTCGCATCTAATCGTTCCGTACAAAGACTGCGTGACTAGATTGTAGACGATATGCATGCCTAGTCCGGTACCGCCGCCGCCCCGGTTCGTCGTGAAGAAAGGATTGAAAATTTGATCGACGATTTCCTGGGACATGCCTTTTCCGTCGTCCGAATAGTGCAATGTAAGCTCGTTGAGATGAGAGGTCACGTCGATCTGGATATGGCCTACGTCTTCCTGCGAGTAAGCGTGGATAATCGAATTCATGATTAAGTTAGTGATGATTTGCGAGATTGCGCCGGGATCGCTGAATAGCAAGAGCTCTTCCTTGCCGGTTAGCGAAACCCGATGTTTCGTTTTCTTCAGATTAGGTTGAAGACTAATAAGGACTTCCTGGATATATTCCTTCATCATGAACCTGCGCTTGGTATCGATAGAACGGTCCACGGCGACTTGCTTGAAGCTTCGTATGAGCTCAGAAGCACGGAATAGATTACTTTGGATCATCCCAGTCGTCTCCCGAACGGTCTTGAGATAGTCTTCGAGGTCCGACCGTTTCATTTTGCCGTCTTGGAACAGGGCTAGGAAAGCTTTGGACTTCTCGTCCATGTACGAGGCCGCCGTAACGCCGATTCCGATCGGCGTGTTGATCTCATGCGATACCCCGGCAACCAGATTGCCTAGCGCGACCATCTTCTCGGATTCCACGAGCTGCTTCTGCGCGAGCTGGAGCTCTTTGTATCGGCCTTCCAGATTATGAACCATTTCGTTGAAGGCTGAGGCAACCTCGTTAATCTCCTGGCTGGAGTCGAGGACGATCTCCTTGTAGGCAGAGCCTTTTTTCACGGAGATGGCGGCTTCCCGAATTTTCAATAACGGACGGATCAGCAATTTGCGGATGATAAGGGACAATGCGAACAACAGGAGCACGGATATCGATAGTCCGACGCCGATGATGAATTGGATTCGGTCTTGAATCAACTCCCTGCTTTCGGAAGTGTTCACGAGCAATTCGATGGCCCCGATGGTCACGCCGTCTTCCTTAAGCGGTGCCGTAAGCTTGTCTTTGGGAATGCCGTCGTCATCGTGACGGATGCGATCGACGAGCGTTTTTTCAAGCTCGAGCGCATGCAGCAGTCCTGGCGGGGCGGGTTGACCGATCAAATTGCGGTCCGTCGAGGCCAGAACTTCGTCTTCTCCGTACAGGGTAAGCTGCAATACGTTGCCGTCTTTGTACTGGATATAGTCGAATATTTGCTGGACGTCTTGTATGGAGTGGGATTCTTCATATCTGCCGTTGATGGCCGTCGTCATCCCGTCCAATTGGCTTACGTAGGTTTCTTCGACGGATTTCTGCAGGCTGTAGGAATCGAACCAGACGATAACGGACATCAAGAGGACGGTTACGGTGGTGACGAGAATGATAATTCGACTTTGCAGGCTTAGTTTTCTGTGCATGACGTTTCTCCTGTATTAAGGAAGTTATTGAATATCGAAGTCGTAGGTTTCAGTCACGTCATACGGGGTGTGATCATTGTTGTGCAAGGATACTTTTAATTTATGCTTGCCGGAGGTAAGATCGGAGAACACGTGTTGACCCTCCGTAACGCTGATTTTATTTTGGTCGTCCAAATACATATGGATATGTCCTTCTCCTGCTTTGCGTCCCTTGCCATAGTGCTCCGGCGAGATCGTCATGTCCGTGTCCACGGTTACGGTAACCTGATTTCCAGTGACGTTCAGTTTGACATCCAACGTCGGTTTATGGGCTGCGTGCGCATTATCGCTGGAGTTTGATTTCGAGCCATTGCCGCAGGCCGTCAAAATAAGACAGCAAACGAGTAACAAACCTATAAATCTCATCGCTTACACCCCGCAAGTATAATTGCTATCTACTCTATTATAAGGATTATTGTCCAATTGTGTTGGAATTTCTTTCCGATCGATCGGGAGAATCTCTCGGATCGAACGATGGGAAATGGGGAATAGATTTAGATGATGATGAAAGGGCTTCGATGTTGTAAAATAGACAAGTAAAACGGATATGGGGTGATCAAATGAGCGACAATCATACAAATCGCGTCGACCCTAACGTCGACGCGGACCAATCGAAGAAGCCGAGTCAGGCAGACGCGATCAAACGTATTCTGGAGAGAAAAAAACAGGCGCAGCAGCAAGCGAACGGGCGACAAGGCAATCACTCGACGGATGGCAAGAAAATGAAAACTCAGATTCACAAGGTGCAAAATAATCAAAAGCGGCGTACCGGGGTTTAATCGCTTCCGGTTCATTTTCCGCAGCTTGCTGCGAGAAGTGGCATGATGTGCCGGTGGGTGAGTTGCATAGATTAAAGAGCACGCACATGGCACAAGCTATACCCGTGAGGGGGGAAGGAAATGGAGCTTTGGTTCTTAGGAACAAGCGCCGGCATGCCTATTTCGGGTAGGAACGTGACGTCCATCGCGCTGCGCATGCCGCAGGATAGGGGAACGTTCTGGTTGTTCGATTGCGGGGAAGGGACTCAGCATCAGTTGTTGAGCACGCCTTTCCGATTAAGCCGCTTAGAGAAGCTGTTCATTACTCACCTTCACGGCGATCATCTCTTCGGACTTCCGGGTATATTAAGCAGCAGGGCGTCGCTAGGCGGAACCGAACCGTTGGAGCTGTACGGACCGCCGGGACTGCGCGAGTTTACCGAAACCGCGTTGCGGATTTCCGAAACTCATTTGGGGTATCCTTTGCACATTCGTGAAATCGAGGAAGGAACGGTGTTCGAGGATGGGGCTTTCAGCGTAGAAGCAGCCCTATTGGATCACCGGATCGATAGCTTCGGATACAGAGTCGTCGAGCTTCCTAGAGTCGGAGCCCTCAATACTCGGTTGCTTGCCGAGTTGGGCGTTCCTTCAGGTCCCGCTTACGGCAGGCTGAAATCGGGCGAAGACGTGGTATTGGAAGACGGGCGGACGGTTCGCTCATCGAATGTGGTCGGCCATCCGATAGCCGGTCGCGTCGTCGTGGTATTGGGGGATACGAAGCCATGCCCCAATGCCGTGAAGCTGGCGCAAGGCGCGGATCTGTTGGTTCACGAGGCGACGTTCGCGCATGATCTCGCCGATAAAGCCGATGAATACGGTCACGCCACCTCGGTGCAGGCTGCGGAAACCGCGCGGGATGCGGAGGTTGGACGGCTGATCCTTACGCACTTCAGCTCCCGCTACAAACCGGAGGATCTGGCGGTCTTGGAAGCGGAAGCGAGAAATACGTTCCTGGCCACGGATGCGGCTATTGAATTAACGCCTTACTTGATTCCGAGATCATCCTTGTCGGAATAACTCCGGGTAGAACATGAAGCCGGGAATCCGGTTGGATCAACCGACCGTCGAATAGGCTTGCAAACCCGCTTGGTTCAGCAAGTTCCAAGGTTTGTTGTAATGAGGTTGGAAGAAGAAGTCGACGAATCCGAGCTCGTCCATCGTCATGTTGTTCTGGATACATACCGATAGGGTGTTGATCGATTGCGTCAGATCCGCTTTCGATAGAACCTGCGCGCCGACGATTCTTCCGCTTTCTTCTTCGTAAACGACCTTCAACAACGCTTTTTCATGCGTAGGCATGAAATCCGGACGGTAGTCGTCGTTTATTGTGATTTCTTTCACATTCATTCCCGCGTCAAGAGCGGCTTGTTCCGTCATCCCCGTCGATGCGATATTATAGTCGAAAATCTTAATTCCCGAAGTGCCTTGCGTTCCTAGGTACTTAATCGTTGGTTTAATCAAATTGCGGGCAACGAGCGTTCCCATCCGGACGGCGTTCGTGGCCAGAGGAATGTAAGCGTGTTTGCCGGTCGGGTTAAACCGGATCGCGCAGCTATCGCCGGCGGCATATACATCCGGACAACTCGTGCGCATGTATTCATCAACGAGGATAGCGCCGTTAGGGAGCATTTCCACTTGATCTTGCAGCAAAGCCGTATTAGGGCGGAATCCGATGCAAAGAATAACAAGATCGGCTTCGTATTGACCGGCGGTCGTCGTGACTTTATGAACCTGATTATTTTCTCCGGTAAATGCTGTAACGCACTGTCCGAGCGCTAACTCGACTCCCCGTGTTTTTAACTCGGTTTCCACCAGATCCGTAAAGGGCTCATCCAAATACTTGAACAGTACGCGCGGCGTATTATCGATCAAAGTAACCTGTTTGCCTAATTGCTCGAAAGCTTCCACAAGCTCGATTCCGATATATCCGGCGCCTACGACGACGATCTTTCTTGCGCTTTCGGCTTTTTGAATGATGGTCTGGGCATGCGCGTAATTTTTGCATAGTAAAATGTTGTCCAACCCGATGCCTTCCATTTGCGGAATAATCGGCCACGAGCCCGTTGTCACTACCAACTTGTCATAAGTGTCAATGTTGGTTTCTCTGGTTACGAGGTTGCGTACTCTTACGGTTTTTCGATCCGTATTGATGCTGAGGACGTCATGGCGCATTTTTGTGTTGATGCCGAGTCTTTTCAATTGTTCAGGGTTCGAATAGAAAAGCTGCTCCGCATTATTAACGACGCCCCCGACATGAAGCGCAATGCCGCACGATAGGAAAGATACGTTATCATTACGCTCGTATACGGTAATATCGGCATCAGGGTAAAGCTTAGCCATTTGGGTAACGGTAGCCGTTCCGGCATGGGTGCAACCAATAACGATGATTTTCATAGAGGGTTCCTCCTAGATAGTATTGTGATTTATTTCACATAATAAGGTGCGGAGCAGCATCGATACCAAGCACCAAACACCAAGCACCAAGAACCAAGCACCAAACACCAAACACCAAACCGATAATGTGATTTAATTCACATTCTTTCGATGTCCCTATCATAATCTTATTGCTCTGCCATTTCAATAGGCATTTTATTTTGTCACAATATCGTTTCATTCCTGAAATTTATCCAACTTGCGAAAAGCTATAATGGATGAGGAGCGAGGAGGAGGAGTACAAAACATATGAACGATCACGGACAACGAAGTCATCCCGTACCCTTAAACGCAATGAGAATTTTGATGTGGTCTGGCCTTTTGTTCTTTATATCCATAGTCATAATCGCTCTTCTCGATAGAATAAGAGTAACGGGTTCGATCACCGCCACTGTAGGATTTACGCTTAGCGCGGTTATTGGGTACGGGGTGATCTCACGCTGGCTTAACCGTCCGATTTCCCGGGGGATTTACGCTGTTGTTTTGATTGTTATCGCGCTGGGTTCCCGGGTTGCATGGGTTCTATCCGTGGACACCCAGCCCGTGTCGGACTTTAAGGTGATGTACGATTATGCGATTAAGGCTGCCGACGGGGATTTTTCATTCAGTAAAATGGATTATTATATCCGATGGGTTTACCAACTGGGCTACACTTTATATGAAGGATTAATTGTGCGGATTTTCGGAGCTTCATTAGTTCCGCTTAAGCTATTTAACGCATTGTTCGAGACGCTGACCGTATGGATCGTGTACCGTATGGCGGCAAGCCTATTCGGGGAAACGAGCGGGCGAATAGCCGGACTTATGTATGCGACTTACATTCCTAATATCATTATGAGCTCGGTACTAACGAACCAGCATCTATCGACGTTGTTATTCGCGGCAGGTTGCTGCATCGCCGTGACGCATAGAGGAAGAAACGGAATATCGGGCTCGATGGCGGTCGCCTTGTGCTTTGCTCTAGGGTCGGTTTTCCGTCCTATGGGCTCCTTTTATGTTGGTATATTTTTGTTGTTCGTCGTTTTGTTCGAATCGATGAAAGCGGGAAGATGGCAGCAACGAGTCGGCACGATTGTCAAAAAAGGCGCGAGTTTCATCGCTGTATATATCGTCGTACAACAGCTCGTTAGCTATTCCTTGATCGCTGCCGGTATAACGGAATTAAAGCTAAACTCGAACCAGGAACCCTACTGGAAATTCATGGTGGGGTTAAATGCGGAATCGGGAGGACAATGGAACGATAAAGATGCTCGGTACGTAGTGAATTATCCTTTGGGTCCCGAACGGAATGAAGTGGAGTTAGCGATCCTAAAGGAACGGCTAAACGATCCGGTTGAAGTTGCTGCGCTTTTCCTGGAAAAATGGTCCATAATGTGGGCAGGCACGGATGATTCGGTGAATTGGAGCTTAGGAGCGATCGAAAATACGTACGATTGGCAATTGAAGCTAGTTGCGGTCGAAAGAAGTCAATATGCGGCGTATGCTCTCTTCGGATGGTTTTCGATAATCATGCTATTGTTTCACCAATGGAAAAGCACTCGTTCCGGAGGCGCGGGAACACTCCTATCGACTTGGCGAATATCGGCTATATCGTTTCCAATATTACTTTTACTAGCCTATTCGGCGCTTCATTTGATCATTGAAATTCAAACTCGTTATCGATTGGATGTCCTTCCTTTCTTTATTGTAATAGCTAGCTTTGGCTGTACATCTCTTGCCGTATCTTCACGGAAATGGAAGCTCACTCGAAGAAAAAGGACCTCGCATACCGAGTCGCCTTCGAATACGGTTTCTTCCTAATAGTAGGAGTTTGATCGAGCGTGAAGGATTCCCTTGTTTTATGGAGAATTGTGTTACTAAAGGTCGTCGCGGAGAACACAGCCCGTGCATCTCAACGCAGGGGAGGCCGAGCCATGAGGGAGCAAGTTCAATACCAAGATCGGAAGCCGAATCATTCAACAAAGTTGCAGGCCGGCTTGCCGTTCGCGGCATCGTTAAGAATATCATTGGTATATTTGATCTGCGGAGCATTGTGGATCTTGTTCTCGGATCAGGCTTTGAATGCCCTTGTGCCGAACAAAGAGCTGTTTGCCCGTTTTAGCTTAATCAAGGGTTGGTTTTATATCGGAATGACGGCTTTGCTGCTATTCTATCTGATTTATCGGACCACCTTCCGCATGAGCGTGACGGAACGTAAGCTCCAACATCAATACTCGCAATTGCTGCAAAGCCGGGAAGAGCTTCGCCAGGTTGCTTTTCGCGATCAACTCACCGGACTTTCGAATCGACTGGCTTTGTATGAGAACTTGCGAATATTAAAGGACGTATCTCTGTTTTACATTGATTTGGATGATTTCAAATACGTCAATGACACGCTGGGGCATGCATTCGGCGACCGGCTAATTAAGGAAATCTCTGCTCGGTTAACCGACTGGCTTAATCCCGCAGAGCAGCTTTACCGGCTTGGAGGCGACGAGTGGGTCGTCGTGACCCGACAATCCAAGGATCGATTGCAGGTGAGGGTCGAGATGCTGATGGATTTGTTCGAGAGCTCTTTCGCGGTTGGCGAACACAGGATGCATATGACATGCAGCGTGGGGATCTCGCATTTTCCGACGCATGGCCGTACGCTGGATCAATTGCTGAAGAACGCGGATATCGCCCTTTACCAGGTGAAGCGGAACAGAAAAAATAGCTTCGCTTTCTACGAGGACGCTTTAAGCGTTCCTCTTCAACATAGGGCGGAAATGGAACGTCTTCTTCGCTTCGCTATGGATAACGGGGAGTTCGTGCTTCACTATCAGCCGCAGATTCACCTAGGCAGCTCCGACGCGGCGGGGTTCGAAGCTTTAATCCGATGGAACAGTCCCGAACTCGGCTTCATTCCGCCCGATCAATTCATTAAGATCGCCGAGGAAACGCATCTGATCGTTCCGATCGGGGAATGGGTTCTCCGTACGGCTTGCGAATTCATCAAGACCGTCCATGAGGCCGGTCACCTTGCGCCGATCGTCTCCGTGAACGTGTCCGTCGTCCAATTGCTGGGGCATCGTTACGTCGAAACGGTCATGAATGTTTTGCGCGAAACGGGATTGGATCCGCGTTACTTGGAACTCGAGGTGACGGAATCAATGGTCATCGAATCTTTGGATCAGATTGCGGACAAGCTCTCCCGACTGAAAGAGCACGGCGTGAACATCGCATTGGACGACTTCGGCAGAGGGTTCTCGTCGCTTAGTCATCTTATGAAGCTTCCGATTACGACGCTTAAGATCGACAAGAGCTTCATCGAGCAAATTCCGGACAACATGGATCACCAACCGTTAACCGGACTCGTCATCCGATTGGCCCAGGGATTGGGAATCAAGGTGGTGGCGGAAGGCGTTGAAACGTACGCGCAGTTGGACTATTTGAAGAAATACGAATGCGATTGCATCCAAGGTTACTTGTTCAGCAAGCCGCTCCCTGCTAAACAAGCCAGAGATTGGATAAAGACGGTGAGTTGAGAGCGGACGGAATTTAATTCGGTTTTGCCAGGTTAAGCGAGAGAAATAGGGTTGGCGGAATTAATTAAGTCCAGTGAATTAAATAATTCGATTTTATGATAAACTGTGTAGAATGAAGTTCGGTTAGGAGGGTAGGTGGGCTTTGCGCATAAAGGGAAACTTGCAGTTAATGAAGGAAATTAATACGGCGATGATCATGAATTTGCTTCATAGATCGGGGAGAATCACCCGGGCCGAGCTCACAAAGATGACAAAACTTAGCGCTACGACGGTTTCCGTCCTTATAGAACAATTAATGGCAAAGAACTTCGTAGAAGAAGTCGGCGAGAAGCCGTCATCCGGAGCGGGAAGAAGAGCGATATCTCTGCAGATCAACAAAAACGGCGGATACGTCATCGGAATCTCGATAGGGAATCAATCGTTAATCTGCGCAGTGATGAACCTTCACG
Organism: Cohnella herbarum; assembly: GCF_012849095.1. NCBI lineage: Bacteria > Bacillati > Bacillota > Bacilli > Caryophanales > Paenibacillaceae > Cohnella > Cohnella herbarum. The sequence goes on along the minus strand of NZ_CP051680.1, from coordinate 3,541,925 downwards.
GGCAATGCATTACCGAGATGAAGACTACGATAGCGATCGGCAACGATTCCTTGGCTGAACAGATCAACGCCGCGCTGAAAGATTGCATGAACCAGGTTGAATCCTTAAATGCAGAGTTGATTATGGGGATCGGGATATCGACTCCGGGAATTATCGACGAGAACGAAGAGACCGTCCTCTATTCCAGCTTCTTGAAGCTTTCGAATTTCAACCTGAGAAAACAAATTTCGGAAGTGTTCCCGAACGTTCCCGTCAGAATCGTTAACGATTCCAACGCGGCCGCTTTCGCCGAGCATTATTTCGGAGCAGGCAAAGATAAGAGCAGTCTGCTCTATCTAACGATCAACGAAGGCATCGGAGCGGGAATTATCCTGAATTCGCAAATTCATTCGGGATATAACGGAGCGGCGGGCGAAATCGGTCATATTCCGGTCGATCCTAACGGGAAAATCTGTAATTGCGGTCAAATCGGTTGCGTGGAAACGGTTCTCACCAGCCCGTTCATTCTGAACAAATGCCAATTCCTCGCCAAGGAACAAGGTTTGGCGATCCCTGAATCTTTCGACGAGGTTATCGCTCGCTACGAAGAGGGCGAGAGTTGGTTGGAACCGGTATTCGACCATATCATTAGCGTGACAAGGTTAACGATCGCAAGCACGGTTAATTTCATCAGTCCCGAGGTCGTCGTTCTTGAAGGCTGGATGAATCGTTCCGCCAAACTTACGGAGAAGCTGAGAGCGGCGCTTGAAAGCTTTCCGTTTCCGTTCAAGTTTACGAGAGAGAGGGTTCTGCAAGCTTCCTTCGGCGAGAAAGGGGCTTTGTACGGCTCGGCTACGTTAATGCTTCAAAAAATATTCAGCGCATCCGTTCTGGATTCACATGGAGGTTAGTTCTAGTTATGAATAACAAAGTTTATGCAGGCATCGATTTAGGCGGCACTAAAATTCTAGCGGTCATATTGAACGAGCAAGGAGAAATCCTAAAGAAATCGGAAACGAGCACGAACGCGCACGAGGGCTCCGAACCCGTTATTCGGAGAATGATCGAATTGATTAAATCCTGTTTGGAGCCGTCCCAACAGCTCGCAAGCATCGGCGTTGCGACCGCGGGTACGTTAAATGCGGAAGAAGGAATCGTCGCTTATGCTTCGAACCTGGGCTGGAATCAAGTTCCGCTAGGTAAACTGTTGGGGCAGGAGTTCGGAGTTCCCGTGAATTTGGAAAATGACGCGAATGCGGCGGCATACGGAGAATGGGCGGTAGGAGCCGGACGGGGAACGAAAAACTGCGTCTACGTCACGGTGTCCACCGGCATCGGAGCGGGATTGATCAGCGCGGGCAAGCTAATCCGCGGCAGAGATTCAAGCGCAGGGGAGCTTGGTCATATTACGATCGATTTGAATGGCCCTCGCTGTCTCTGCGGCAATGTCGGATGTTTGGAATTGTACGCTTCGGGAACGGCGATCGGAAGGCGGGCACAGCAACTCGTAGCCGAGTTCCCGGAGAAGGCCGCTCTTCTAACGGAGAAGGCCGGCGGAAATCCGATTACGTCCCGTCACGTCGCGGAAGCGGCTGCGCTCGGAGACGAGCTTTCCGTCGGAGTGTTGCGCGATGCGGGACAGGCGCTGGGCAATGGATTGGTGAGTCTCATTCATATGATGAATCCGGAGGTCATCGTGCTCGGGGGCGGGGCTTCCAGCATCGGCGCTCCGTTGTTAGAACCGATGAACGAGGCGATTGCCGATCGCGGTATCGGCTCGATGAGATCGAACGTGAAGATCGTTAGTCCGCTTCTAGGCAAAGAAGCAGGAGCGATCGGGGCAGCTCTGCTAGTAGCCGATTGAAGAATCATGCGCGAATACGAAATCCCGTTCCGCGATATGCGCGGAACGGGATTTTTGCTTGTAAGGACGTTGTAAGCCGGAATGCAAATATCGGACGAATGTGCCCCCTACTTCAAATAAGGCTCGGGGTTAACCCGTTCATAATCTTTGCGAACCTCGAAGTGCAGATGATTGCCGGTCGAGACGCCGGTGGAGCCTACGAGTCCGATTTTCTCGCCTCTTTTGACGGTCTCGCCTTCCTTCACGTGAATAGCGCTTAAATGACCATATAGAGTCGATAAGTTGCCTCCATGATCGATAACGATCGCATTGCCGTAATCATTCATCCAGCGAGCTCCGAGAACGACTCCCGATTCTGCGGCATAAACAGCCGTTCCCTTAGGAGCAGCCATATCCAAGCCTCCATGAAGCTTACTTTTCCCGGTGATGGGATGAATGCGATAACCGAATGGGGAGGACAGGCGATAATCGTCTTTCAACGGCATGCCTAATTTGCCGCCCTTATAATAGTTCTTGATCCGATTTTTTTTCGCCTCAAGGGCCGAAGCCTTCTTTACGAATTCCGTCAGCTGTTTCTCGGCTTCTTCGCTGATTTCTTCCAGGCTTTCGATCTTCTTGTCAAGGTTAGCGATCATGACTTCTTTATCCAATTCTTGCTGCTGCAGCTCGGCCTTTTGGGTTTGCAGCCGAGCGTAGAGTGCTTTCACATTGTTTAACTCTTGTCCTCTTTGTTCCTTTTTCTGCGCGACCGACTCCGAATAGTTTTGATGCTCCTGCGCAATGTTGCGGTCTTGCGCCGCGATCGATTCCACCGTGTTGAAGCGATCTAGGAAATCAGAAAAGCTTGCGGAGCTAAACAGAACGTCCAAATAGGAAACAGGTCCCGCGGTGTAAGCCATGCGAATTCTGGAGTCCATCAGTTCTTTGCGATTATTTAACTGCTTAATAGCTTCTTCCAGCTCTTCTCCCGTACGGAGCAACTTTTCTTCCGCTATTGCTATGTTTGATTGCGTCGTATCCAGTTTCTGCTGAATCTGATCGATTCGTCCGATAATGGCTTCTAAATCTTCTTTGGAAGCTTGCTTTTTGCCGGTTAATTCTTGGACGCTTTTCTTTGCGTATCTCTGCTGATGTTGTGCCCTATCCATATCTTCTTTGAGGCTTTTCAGTTCATTGTCGATTTTCTCGATATCGGATAAAGCTTGTCCATGGTAAGGATGAGTAATTAGTCCGACTGCCAAGAACATGGCTACCAACAGTAATAATTTCCGTTTCACGAAAGCTCTCCTTTTCCATGGTGATCTTATCGACATTTTGCCTTATTTTAACCCTTTTGTCGACCTTTTCCTCGTAAAACAAGCATAAACGTTCTTCGCCGTCCTTAGGGATGGCGGGGGAACGTTTATGTCGGAGACATATCAGAAGAGTATAGAAAATCATTTATACTTTCTGATATGTGAAGAAAAGCTCTTCGCCGAGTAGGCGGAGAACTTTTAACGATTGGATTGTTAATATTAAAGGATCGCTCTATTTCGAGCGATCCTTTAATATTTTCGCGGCTTTCCTGTAATTGCTTTCCGAGAAGATCACATATTTGGCCGTACCCTCGAAGTAACCTCTGTACTGAAAAAACTCGGTTTTCTCGATATGGCTAATTCGTCGATAATCTGCGACCTGCGCACGATCGGTTTTCTCGAAATGGAATCCCGAGTTGTTGAGGTTATCGACAAGCAAGCTTAGATTGCTCCCTAACGTGAAGTAATACATTTCTGTTGCGGTATGGACTTGAATAACGGCCTCGTAGAAGTGGATATATAGAATGGAGTCCAATGGCAATGACACGATGCCTGTTGCACCTTTAGGGTCTCGGCTTACAGGGAGCTCCTTTATCCATTCCATAAGCTCCTCCTACTGCAATTCTTCAGGTAGTTCAGGGTCGTACATACCTAACTGGCAAGCAAAGGAAGCTTGTGCAAAGGCAACGATTCCTAAAATAGAAGAAAGCGCGAACAATGACATTAGCTTGATTTTTTTCATGTTCTTTCACCTCCTCATCTTCTGAAGTGTATAAGAGTTAAAGCTTGCAGGAAAAATGCTATGGCGAGAACGGGAGACATGACCAGTAAATTTACGGTGATAATCGCCCCTCCTACAAGCTTGATAATCTGTTGTTGCTTGATGATGGCGCGTTTTCCTTGCGGAGCAAATACGAGACATAGCAGAAGACTTCCTAGAGTTAGAGCAAGTGTAGCGGATGTCGATTGAATATTTTGGGCGAGCATCGGTATTGTGTTAAAGCCAATAATTGTCGTTATAATGCAAGCAGTAGGCGATTTGAAATGGTGACCGCCTGTTACAAATCGTAACAGGGGAAAAGCGACTATTACAGTGAGAACTTGTAACGCTTGTTCGAGTAAGAGACCCAAAAATAATGAAATGATAATTATTGTTGTATTCGTAACAATCGTTTCGATCGCATATCTCTGGACAGGAAGACTGATCGGATGATGAGGATTGGCCGCGTGAATTTTAAGCGCTAAGTTGTCTGCTAACTTACGGCTCCAATTCATTTTAGGTTGTCCTCCTTCTCCAATTTCTGACTCAGAATAAGCAGTACTGAAAGAGTAGCACCGACAGCAATCGTCAAGGTTAGGTTGTTAACTAGAAGAAATCGAAAGATAAGGGCAATCAATAAGACTTCTAGCAGGACTAGCCAGAGGTGCTTCCACCGCCACGAAGGAAAATCATAGGTGAACCCGAAACCGCGATAATAATAGAAGAAGGAAAAGGGGAATGCAATGGCAGCTGTTAGAACTTGTCCTAATACCAAGTACGATAGACTGCCTTGGACGGTCGCCATTTCCACTCCGAAAGCATCATAGAGCAGAAATACGATCATTTGAACGGTACCGACGAGAGCGTAACCCGTTATCATCATAACGGACGCCCATAAAATCCGAATTTTACTGACGAATTTAATAAACAGGGTGTAGGAAATAAGATAAGTTACAGGCACGATAATGGTAAATTCATTAATGACTGTTATATCTCTTGTCGAATAAGAGAATGTAGCTAAGAGGACGCTGAGAATTAATTTTTTTCCGATAAACTCTTTGAAAGGGAACCGAAACATCATATAGCTAGCCGAAATCGTACAAAACGCTTCAAGAGTATAAATGAGTATGTAGATGAGAGACTCCAACCAGCTACGCTCCCCTCAGCATTTATTTACTTAATTATACATAATTTTCTTGAAGTATACGAGAGTGGAAAAAAATTAATAGATAGGGGAGCATAACGCCCTCCAAGAGAGTTGCTTTCTAACGGAACCCATCGACGTTATTTTGACGAAAACGGGCGTATTCAAATTGTAACGGAACTAGGAGCCTTTATTTATGCTCATGTGACTTGTTTTCGTTGGAAAATACTTGAATAAGAGCGCTCATTTCCGTTAGAATTCGAAAAGTAACTTTTTAAGCAGAATAAGAGCTGTGGGCTCCGTTAGACTGAAACTATCGAAGTGAGCAGCCTGAACAATGTGCGATTCCTAATGCGATTGGATTGCCTTAGAGCATATCGCTAATCGGTGGATTAACCGTAATTTTGCGAACGCGCAAAAAACCCCCATATCCCTGCTAGCACACAGAGGTGCAGACAGTGAGATAGGGGGCGTTTTCACTTCTTCTATAGGATATTAACCTTCGAGAAGCAGCGTTTCCGGATCTTCGAGCATTTCCTTGATTTTGACGAGGAATTGCACGGCTTCCGCTCCGTCCACGATTCTGTGGTCGTAGGAGAGGGCGATGTACATCATCGGACGGTTTTCCATGCGCTCGGCATCGATCGCGACCGGACGAAGTTGGATCTTGTGCATGCCTAGGATACCGACTTGAGGCGCGTTCAGGATCGGCGTCGACAGCAAGGAGCCGAATACGCCGCCGTTCGTGATCGTGAACGTTCCGCCTTGCAGCTCGGACAATTCCAGCGTATTGTTGCGGGCTTTGCCGGCGAGTTGAACGATCGTGCGCTCGATTTCGGCGAAACCGAGACGGTCGGCTTCGCGGAGAACCGGAACGACCAAACCTTCTTTAGCGGAAACGGCGATGCCGATGTCGTAGTATTTTTTGACGATAATATCTTCGCCGTTGATTTCAGCGTTCAAGTGCGGGAATGCTTTCAACGCGCCTACGACCGCTTTGGTGAAGAAGGACATAAAGCCCAATCCGACTTCGTGTTTCTCCTTGAAGGAGTCTTTGCGGCGTTTACGAATCTCGAGAATGGCGGACATGTCGACTTCGTTAAAAGTCGTGAGCATGGCAGCTGTTTGCTGCGCTTCGACCAACCGTTTGGCAATGGTCAAGCGACGGCGGGACATCCGTTTGCGCTCTTCCGGTTTGTTCGAGTTGGAAGTCGGCTTGTCGACGGCCGGTGCTTTCGCTGCCGCCGCTTGCGGCGCGGGTGCAGGTGCGCCAGCAGACGCAGTACCCGCCGAAGCGACATCGTTCGCATGGATACGACCGATCGGATCGCGCGCAGGCAACGTATTCAGGTCGATGCCTTTCTCGCGTGCGAGCTTTCTTGCTGCCGGAGTGGCCAGCGTGGAAGAGCTATCGTTTCCGCCGGAAGCTACCGCCGGTTGTGCCGGAGCAGCAACTGGCGCAGCAGGAGCTGGGGCCGCTGCCGGGGCGCTAGCTTGCACAGGTGCAGGAGCAGCTGCCGGAGCCGTTGCTTGGCCGGCCGCGCCGATTTTACCGACGGATTCGCCGATTTTTACCGTATCGCCTTCGCCTGCAAGAATCTCGGAGATCACGCCGTCTTGCTCGGCGCTTATTTCCAAGTTTACTTTATCCGTTTCAAGCTCCAGTAAGAGGTCGCCTTGTTTGACGCTGTCTCCGACTTTGACGATCCATTTGGAAATCGTTCCTTCCGTAATGGATTCGCCCATCGCTGGTACTATAATGTCATGCATTGCTGTTTACCTCCCGGATTTAACTGCGGATTTCTTTTTCTGAACCAAGGTTTGATTAATAATAAACTGCTGCTCGAAAGCGTGAATTTGTTGGTAGCCGCTCGCCGGGCTGGAACGTTTCGGACGTCCGTTATAGCTGACCGTCGTCTTGGAAGTTTCGACGATGTCGCGAATACGCGGTTCGATATAGCTCCACGCGCCCATGTTTCTCGGTTCTTCTTGAACCCACAGAACTTCGGTCAAGTTCGGATAACGGTCCACGATCGCTTTGAGCTCATGTTTCGGGAACGGATAGAGCTGCTCGACGCGGACGATATGCAACCAATCGCGGTTAACGTCCGCCGATTTGTTCAGTTCTTCCGCCAAGTCGATCGCGACTTTACCGGTACACAATACAAGTCTTTCCACGCGGGCCGGATTCAGACCCAGTCCAGGCTGTTCGACGACGGTTTGGAAAGAACCTTCGCTAAGCAGATTAGCCGGAGACGCGACGAGCGGGTTGCGGATCATGCTCTTAGGCGCCATCACGATAAGCGGACGAGCGTCTTTCGTATTCATGATCGATGCTTGACGGCGAAGCAGGTGGAAATATTGGGCGGCGCTGGACAAATACGCGACGGTCCAGTTAGCCTCGCCGGACATCTGAAGGAACCGTTCCATCCGCGCGCTGGAGTGCTCGGGTCCTTGACCCTCGTATCCATGCGGCAACAGCATGACCAATCCGGAACGTTGCGACCATTTGGATTGACCCGCGGAAATAAATTGATCGATGATCACTTGCGCGGCATTCATGAAATCGCCGAATTGCGCTTCCCAGATAACCATCGTTTCGGGAGCATAAACATTGTAGCCGTATTCCAATCCAAGCACGCCGGCTTCGGATAATGGACTGTTATGAATCGCGAAGGAAGCATTCGCTTCCGGGAGCGAATGAAGCGGGCAGAAAGTATCGCCCGTCTCGGAATCGTGAAGAACGAGGTTCCGGTGAGCGAAAGTCGCTCTTTCCACGTCTTGTCCGCTCAGCCTCATCGGCGTTCCGTCCGCAAGTATCGTAGCGAACGCCAACGTCTCGGCATGGCTCCAATCGACTTTCTCGCCGTCGTTAAGCGCATCGGCCCGACGCTCGAGAATACGTTGCAGCTTTCCGTAGACTTTGAACGTTTCCGGCCACTTGAGCAAGCCCTTATTGATGCTGCGAAGCTTATCCATCGGAACGGACGTTGCCGGCTTGGCTTCGCTTGGGTTAAAGGCAGTCGGCTGCGATTGGTGGACGGAGTCTTTGTGCTCCTGACCTTTGACTTGATCGTAAGCCGTCTTCAGCTTGTTCTGTACGTCGCGCTTGATCTGTTCAGCGGCATCTTCCGACAAGTGCCCTTCTTTGATCAGTTTGTCCGCATAAAGACGGCTGACCGTGGAATGAGCTCTTACTTTTTTGTAAATCAGCGGTTGCGTCGTTTCCGGATCGTCCGTTTCGTTGTGGCCGTAACGGCGGTAGCCGACCAGATCGATCAAGAAATCCTTCTTGAATAAAGTGCGATATTCGCTGGCCATACGAGCAGCCGCGATGACGGCTTCCGGTTCGTCCGCGTTAACGTGGACGATCGGGATTTCGAAGCCTTTAGCTAGATCGCTCGCGTAGTGAGTGGAGCGGGAATCATGGCTCTCCGTCGTAAAACCGATCCGGTTGTTGGCAATAATATGAATCGTTCCGCCGCTCGTGTAACCGCGCAGATTGTTGAAGTTAAGCGTCTCGGCAACGATGCCTTCGCCTGAGAACGCCGCATCGCCGTGAATAACGATGGACGCGGCCAAATCGAGATTTTGCACCGGGTAACCCGGCTTGCTGCGATCTTCTTGCGCCGCTCGGGCATACCCGCCGACAACCGGGTTCACGTACTCGAGATGGCTCGGGTTGTTCGCCAACGTAATACGCGTTTCCGCCGTCTCGCCGGATTGAATGGAACGGTTTGCGCCCAAATGGTATTTCACGTCTCCGGTCCAGCCGTAATTAATGCCGATCGAACCTTCCGACGGGATGAGATTTTTGTTAGGCGAGTGATGGAATTCCGAGAATATATTGCCGTAAGGCTTGCCCAGTACGTGGGCGAGCACGTTCAAACGACCGCGATGAGCCATGCCGATAGCAATGTGGCGCGCTCCGTCGTTCGTAAGCTCGTGAACGATTTCGTCCGCAAGCGGAATAAGCGCTTCGACCCCTTCGGCGGAAAAACGTTTCTGTCCGACGAAAGTGCGCTGTAGGAAATCTTCGAATTGTTCGGCTTCAAGCAATTTTCTAAGTAAAGCTTCGCGTTCGGAACTCAACAGCTTAGTGGAAGGAATGACGGCTTCCGCGCGTTGGTTCAGCCATTTGCGTTCCGCTTCGGCATGGACGTGTCCGAATTCGAAAGCGATCGGGCCCGTATAGACCTCGCGCAGCTTCTGAGCGGCTTCCCACGCATTGTTCAGCGCATAAGGAGCGTCTTCCCAGATACAGTCGGGAGGCAGTTGTTTGAGATCATCTTCATTTAATCCGTAAGTGCTTGGCTCGATCATCTCAGAGCTTGCTTTGAAGCTAAGGCCGAGCGGATCGATGTCCGCGGCAAGATGACCGAAAGCGCGTATATTCCAAGCCAATTGGCCTGCAGCGATAGCTTTCTTAAGCAAACTAGCGTCGGTTACAGCCGACGTTCCGCGCGTTTGCGGTTGTTCGACGGAGGATTTCTGAGCAACGGTGCCCTCTTCAATGCGAGGAGGAGCGCCATATTGGGCGAATAACTCGCGGTATTGCGGGCTAACCGCATCGGCGTTCTGTAAGTAAATATCGTACTGTTCTTGGATGTAGCCTAGATTAGGACCGAAAAACTGCTGCCATAACCCTTGCATTTTTTCATTGTGATCTGACATTGTGCATCCCTCTGCATTCATGTTAGTCAAAACATCGGCGCCAAGTTGAAGCCGTACGCACCTGTTTCCATTCTAATGCATTTCTTTGTTCGGAAATAGTCATTATTATGCATTGGAATGATCTACTTAATAGATCGATTTCCATTTGCCCTCAATAAAGGATAGATTGCGCCAATTGAGCTCTTTTGACTCCTCATCGTGCATGCGAATTTCACGATTTGTTTCTTTAATTGGTTGATTGTGTAAAAAAGATGAGGATGTTATATTGAAATTACGTGAAAATGAGAAAATTTGGGCGATGAGGAGGCTGGCAACTTGTTATATTCCATTGGCGCCGCTAACAAAACCGTACCTCCGGTTTCGCGGGAATTGTATACTCCGTTCCATTCGTCGACCTATAGGCAACCGGCGAATTCTTGGTTGAACTCCTATCCGAATCCGTACGAGCGATTCGTGAAGACCGCCGCGACCGGCATCGTTGACTTTCTTGCGTCAACCCAGAAGGTCCAGACGACGGCGAACGGCTTGTTGAACAAAAGCACTTCGTCCTTGCAAGCACGAGAGGCGTTATCTTCCGATAATAAGGCCGTATCCGCATCCGCGCGAAACGAAGCTTCAATAGGAAGCTATAAAATCAAAACACAATCGATCGCCCAATCGCAGATCAACAGCGGGACGGAATTAAATAAAGGAAGCCAGACCGCGATACAGAGCGGAGAAAATCGATTTAAGTTAACGATAGGCGGTAAATCGACTACGATCTCGAGCCATATCGCGGCGACGGATACGAACGAACAAGCGCTAACGAAGTTGAAGAACGCGATTAACGAAGCGAAAACGGGAATTACGGCAAACGTGGTTAACGACTCCGAGACGGGGAAGAGCAAGCTCGTGTTGAGCAGCGATAAGACGGGGACGGATCAGGCATTCGACGTGACGGACGAGTCGGGGAACGCCGCGGCTTCCTCCGGGATTGCTTCGGTAACTTCGGCAGCTACTAATGCGATCTATACCGTGAACGGCGGAGCGGCCCAGACTTCGCAATCCAACGCGATCGAACTAGAGAAGGGGAAGGTTTCCGCGACGTTGCTTAAGCCGACAACATCGGAAGAGATCGAGATCACGGTTCGCCCGGACGGGAAAAAGGCGCTAGAGCAAGTTGGAGCTTTGATCTCCGGATATAATGCGATGCGCGACCGATTAAAGGAAGCGAGCGGCTACATGAGTCCGACAGTCGCTAGAAGTCTGGGGGATGCGGTGAGCTCGGCTTCCTATGAGCGAATCGGCATTAGGCAAAACGCGGACGGCACGTTGAAGCTGGACGAAGCCGCGTTCACGAAAAGCTTAAACGCTAATTTCGAACAAACGAGCAAAACGATCAGCGGGATCGGCGGACTGGCAAGAAGCTTGGATAAAGCGACTGATCGCTTCAATGACGTTTCTGCAAGCAGTTTATTGAACAAGCAAATGCATACCATGCAACAATACGCGACTTACCAGTCAACTATGCAATCCTATTTACCCTTCCCGACGACCGGACTATTGGTTAACGGATTTATGTGACGAGAGCGAGCTTCTAGAGCTCAAGTGAATGGCAATTATTGAAAACCTCCAGTGCCTACGTGAGCTTATTGAGCTCATGCGGACTGGAGGTTTTTTATTTTTGTATTTGGTTATTCCTTCGGTTCCCCGCCATAGTCGCATTTTGCGACAATGAGAGAGCGTTGCGTTTGGATTGCCCCGCCATAGTCGCATTTTGCGACAATGAGAGAGCGTTGCGTTTGGATTGCCCCGCCATTGTCGCATTTTGCGACAATGAGAGTGCGTTTCGTTTGGATTGCTCCGCCATAGTCGCATTTTGCGACAATGGTGAGGCCACGAGGGTTATCGAAGAGAAGCCAAGTCCATCCACGGAACCAAACCTTCGTCCATGGCACGTTGGAGCAAGGTCGTCACGGCCGCGAAGCCGTCGTCGCCCAAGTCGGCCGTGAACTCGTTCACGTAGAGGTCGATGTGGGATTGGGCTACGCTCGGATCCATTTCCTGGGCATGCTCCATCACGTAGCTTCTGGACGCCTCGGGATTGTTCCATGCGTATTCAACGGAAGCTTGAATCCATTCGCGAATCGCACTCAGATCCAAAGAACGGCGAGCGATGATCGCTCCCAACGGGATAGGCAGACCGGTGTCGCCTTCCCACCAATTGCCCAGATCGACGACTTGGGAGAGGCCATAGTTCTGATAAGTAAAGCGAGCTTCGTGTATGACGAGACCGGCATCCATGATTCCGTCGCGAACGGCGGGCATGATTTCGTGAAACGGCATCACGACGATTTCGCCGACGCCTCCGGGAACGTTCCGAGCAGCCCACAGCCGGAATAGCAGGTAAGCCGTTGAACGTTCGCTCGGAACGGCGACCCGTTTGCCCGACAGGGAGGCGGCATTCCCATCGCCTCCGGCGGTTAATACGAGCGGGCCGCAACCTCGACCGAGCGCTCCTCCGCAAGGGATGAGTTTATACTCGGGCAGAATCCATGGCAATGCGGCATAGGATATTTTCATGATATCCAAATCGTTCGAGCTTGCGGCCAAGTTGTTCGTAATATGGATATCGGCATAGGTCACCTCGAAAGAGGGAGCGCCCGGGATAAGGCCGTGTACCAATGCGTGGAAAACGAAAGTATCGTTCGGACACGGAGAATACGCGATTTTCATGATGAAATAGCCTCCAATAAATGATAGCTTGCCGTTTCCAATGCGGCTAGAGCGTCGCCGATTCGCCAAGCGGCTCTATCGCGCGGTCCGACCGCATTTGAAATGGCGCGAATTTCGACGAAAGGTACGCCGCGGCGACTGGCCGCTTCGGCAACGCCATAACCCTCCATCGCTTCGGCGGCGGCGCCCGGAATACGTTCAGCCAACAACGCGGCTGTCTCCGCGGTACCGGTTACCGTAGACAAAGTAAGGACCGGGCCATAACGGACGGCTTGCCCGTCCGCCTTTAGAGCCTCAACCCATCGGGAGCTCAGCTTCTCCTCCACAGGCAACCGGTTCGTGCCGAACCCTAACTTGTCCACTCCGGTGAACCCTTCCGGCGTTTCCGCGCCTAGATCCGCCGCGATCGATTCGCTGGCGATGACGATCGAGCCGATATCGGCTTGTCCAACGAATCCGCCGCCTATACCGGCGCTAACGACCAGATCGTATTCGAACGCGCTGGACGACAAGACCATAGCCGTGCTTACCGCTGCCGAGACCGGTCCGACTCCCGCCTCATGAACATCAAACCGGCTATCCCCGCGAACGCCTCGCAGAAACGCTTCTTTTTCCGCCTCTACGGCGGTCATAACCAAAATCCTTTTCATGATATTCAATCCCCTTTAGCTGGGCATTCGCGTCAACCTACTTTACTTATTATAGTGCGCGTCGTCCATGGAGTAAAATGTCGTGGTTCGAGTCCGGTCGTCATCGCCATACACTAGTCATGGATAACAGCATGCATCGCAGAGGTGAAAACGGTGACGATGATGAGCACGATCTCGACTTGGGATCAGCTTTGCTTTCAGAATTTGTCGGAAAAAGATTTGAGTCTGGATCAGGTGCTTGAGCGAATTCTTCGTTTTATCTCGAAGGATCCCAGTAGCACCTACCATTTCGTAATCGGTACGGATAGTCAGGTACACCGCGGTCATACCAAATTCGTAACGGGAATCGTCATTCACAGAGTCGGAAGAGGCGCGTGGGCTTGTTACCGGCAATTAGCCGTTCCGAGGCAATTAACTTCCATTCGGGAGAAGCTGACGCTGGAAACGTCTTTTTCGCAAAGGGTGGCCGGATATTTCGATGCGGGGGTCGTCACTCGGATGGAGGATTTGTTGCTTCCTTATGTGTATCAAGGGGCAATGCTGGAGACGTTTATCGATATCGATGCGGGGACGGAGCCGGTCGTCAATAAAACCGCATTATACGTTCAGGAAATGGTCGAACGGGTGGAGGCGATGGGCATGTACGCTCCGCGAGTGAAGCCGGATGCGTGCGTCGCCTCCTCTTATGCGAATCGTTTTACGAAAAATCGGATGTTGTTATAGAAGCGGGTACGTAAGTTGATTGGGGATAATCGGCTCTTGCGATTATAAGATACTGTTCCTCCATTCGGAGGGGGACACTTTCTTGAATTTCTTGAACGTGCGGCTGAAGTAGTAAATATCGCTAAAGCCCGTCGCAAGGGCGATCTCCGAGATGTTCATCTGCTTGCCGCGGAGCAGGCGCTCGGATTTGTTGATCCTCACCAGATTAATGTAGTCGACTAACGACTTGTCCGTCACTTGCTTGAATAATCGGCTGAAATGGAATCTGCTCAGACCGGCGAGATCGGCGAGTTGCTGCACCGGCAGCTTGTCCCGGTAATTATCGTCGATGTGCTTCAACACGGGAGCGAGACGTTCGAGTTCTTTCAGTTTATGCCGATATTCGTCGAGCTCCGACACTGTCGCTACATAATTGCGCACGAGGAGCGAAAGGAGCAAATATAAGTAGGATTTAATCGAGAGTTCGTAGCCCAGTTCCTTATGTTCGAGTTCCCTTACGATCGCGAACATGCAACGGGAAATTTCTTTGTCGCCCGTGATTCGGTTCTGGAACAAAATCCGATTTTTCGTGATTGGTGTAATGAACTTCGTCTCTATCGCGTCGACGGCATGGCTGTGAAGCAAAGAGAGATCGACGATCATCGCATAATAGGATATATCCTCGCTTCCGCAAATCCCGTAGTGCAGCTCATTGCTATTCACGACGCATAGATCGCCGGCTTGGAACGCGATCGGGACGGAGCCGCACTCGATGGTCGCGCTTCCGGTGATGAAAAACAAGAATTCCATGTGTTCATGCCAATGATGGACGAATAAAGTTTCTCCTACTACCCTTTTTTCGGTTTGCAGGGGGTTGATCTTAATGGGGAACGATGGATCAGGCATAGGCATCGGTTCACGTAAATGGGATATCTTTTCCAAGTTTACCACTCCTAGTAGAGCACGATCGTACAAATAAAGAGCATGCTATTGCATGGTAACCGCTCATATTCCCATTATAATACGAATTGAGAACAAAAGTGAGCATAGGGAGTGTTGAGCTTTGAGTAATGTGAAACGGATTCGAATTGGCGTCATCGGTACAGGCTCTATTTCGGAGACGCATTTAACAGCGTATGCAAGCAATCCGGATGCGGTAATCTCCGCGATCTGCGACGTAAACGAAGATAGAGCTCGCCAGGTCGCAACGAAATATGGAGCGGACAAAGTATTTACCGATTACCGCGAGCTGCTTGCGGATTCGGACATTGACGCGGTCAGCATCTGCACGTGGAACAACACTCACGCTCCGATCAGCATTGCCGCCCTTAAGGCCGGCAAGCATGTGCTCGTGGAAAAACCGCTCTGCCGCACGATGGAAGAAGCGTACGAAGTCGAAGAAGCGGTGCGTTCTTCCGGCAAGCTGCTTCAAGTCGGGTACGTTCGAAGATACGATCCCAACGTGGTCATGCTTCGCGATTTCGTGGATAAGGGAGAATTCGGAGATCTGTATTACGCCAAAGCATCGACTCTGCGCCGGCTTGGCAATCCGGGAGGTTGGTTCGCGGACGTCGAGCGTTCCGGAGGCGGGCCTTTGATCGATATCGGCGTGCACGTCATCGACCTTTGCTGGTATTTGATGGGCAAGCCCAAAGCGACGGCGGTTAGCGCCAACACTTACAACAAGCTAGGCAATCGTTCCAACGTCAAGCATTTGTCCTTCTACAAAGCGGCGGATTACGACGCTTCTAAAAATACGGTCGAGGATCTCGCCAGCGCGATCATCCGTTTCGAGAACGGCGCATCCATTATGGTCGACGTCAGTTATTCGCTGCATGCGAAAAAAGACGAAGGCTTGGTCAGGGTTTACGGCGAGAAAGGCAGCTTCGAGATCGATCCGGAAATTGCAATCGTGACCGAGAAGTACGATACGATACTTAACATTCAGCCGCAAACCGACAGTACGGCCGGATTTACGGGACAACCGGCGTTCAATAACGAAATTAATCATTTTATAGATTGCATCGTTAACGGGACGAAACAGATCAGCCCGGTTGAAGACGGCGTGGAAATCATGAAAATATTGTGCGGAATCTATGAATCTGCGGCCAAGGGCGAGGAAGTCAAACTATGAAATTAGGAATCAGTTCATATAGTTTGTGGCAGGCCGTGCAAAGCGGGGAATTGGATTTCGTCGGAGTCGTCGGACGCGTCGCGGAGCTAGGCGGAGAGCATGTCGAGATCGTTCCTCTAGGGTTTGATCTGACTAATGATCCGGCAATGGTGGAAGCGATTAAGAGCAAAGCCGCGGAAGCGGGAATCGAGATATCCAACTACGCGATCGGAGCTAATTTCGCGGGGTTAAACGACGAAGCGTTCGCGCTTGAGATCGAACGCGTGAAACGCGAGGTCGACGTCGCGGCAGCGCTAGGCGCGAAGCTGATGCGGCATGACGTCGCGAATTCCAAGGATACGTCGATTCGGCAGTTCATGGCCGATTTTCCGAAATTGGTGGAGGCTTGCCGCACGATCGCGGACTACGCGTCGCAATACGGCATCACGACAAGCATCGAAAACCATGGGTACTATGTACAAGCGAGCGATCGCGTGCACGCTATCGTAAACGAAGTCGATCGCGAGAACTTCCGCACTACGCTCGATATCGGCAATTTCGTGTGCGTAGACGAGAATCCGGTCGTCGGCGTGCGGAATAACGTTAAGATTGCCTCCATTGTACACGTTAAGGACTTCTATATTCGGCCGGAAACCGTTAATCCGGGAGACGGCTGGTTCCGATCCGCGAACGGCGCTTACTTGCGCGGAGCGATCGCGGGCCAAGGGGATCTCGATACCCGGGCATCGTTGCGCGCGGTGAAGGAGTCGGGATTCGACGGGTACTTGTCTATCGAGTTCGAAGGCATGGAGCCTTGCATTCAAGCGACTAAGATCGCTTTGGACAACGTTCGGCGGATATGGGAAGAAATCTAAATCTAATAGGGAGTGATAGGGAATGTCAGGGATCATTCAACCATGGAAAATCGGAGTTATCGTGGATAGCTTTCGCGTCGGAGTAAGAGAAGGACTCGTTAAAGCCAAGAACGTAGGGGCGGACGGAGTGCAAATATACGCCGTGTCGGGAGAGATGGATCCGGCGAACTTATCCGCGGCGGCGCGTCAAGAGTGGAAATCGTATATCGGATCGCTAGGGTTGCAAATCTCGGCTTTGGTAGGCGATCTCGGAGGCCATGGATTCCAAGATAAGAACGCCAATCCGGCGAAAATCGAGAAGTCCAAGCGAATTCTGGATTTGGCCGTAGAACTCGGAACGAACGTCGTGACGACCCATATCGGCATCGTGCCGGAAGATAGGAATAGCGAAGTGTACGAATCGCTGCATCTGGCTTGCGACGAGCTTAGCAGATACGCGACGAGCATGAACGCTTATTTCGCTATCGAGACGGGACCGGAAACTTCGGCGCATCTGAAGAGTTTCCTCGACGGACTAAGCTCGAAGGGTTTATCCGTCAACTTTGACCCGGCGAACATGGTTATGGTAACCGGAGACGATCCGGCTCAAGGCGTCCACAATCTGAAAGATTATATCGTTCATACGCATGCCAAAGACGGCATTCGTCTGCGCGAAGTCGATCCGCGCTTGATCTACGGAGCGTTGGGCTTCGATCCGCTCGATCACGAGAAGATCGCGCAGGATGCCGAATCGGGAGACGCGTTCCGCGAAGTTCCGCTCGGAGAGGGCGGCGTCGATTGGGATGCCTACCTGAAAGCGCTCAGGGACATCGGTTACAATGGATACCTGACGATCGAGCGCGAAGTCGGCGCGAATCCGGAAGCGGACATCGCCGCTGCGGTTAAATTCCTTAAAGCTAGAAACTAATGCATGTGGACTGTCCCGGAGCGGGGCGGTCTTTTTTCTATTCATCGGGAAGGCAGCCTTGACATCACGGCTTCCGTTTCGTAATCTGCTAGAATAGTTACCGTGGGACATCGAATCGAACTAGAAACAAGGAATAAGGAACGGAGTGGTGACGCGTGACGAACGACAAAGTGGATCCGAGTTTATGCCCTTTATGCGGAGAAAGCAACGGATGCGGAAATTTGATCGGAATGCCGCAAGGGACTTGTTGGTGCAGCAGCGCGACTTTTCCGCCGGAAATATTCAAGTCCATTCCCGATGAGAAAAGAAGGAAAGCGTGCATTTGCAAGGCCTGCGTGGAGAAATTCGGTTAAGGCAGGATTAGATAATAATCGAGTGCATGGAAAATAAATAGGATAGATGCATCCGCTCCGATCATAAGCCGGGGCGTTTTTTTTCTACGACTGACCAATTAACATGCAATACTTATTTTCAAGTGCTTGAAGATACTTTGCAGGGTTTCTTCTAAATCGTCGACGTTTGGTGGTTTCCTCTAATCGACGAAACCATCTTTGCCGCTCGTTTTGGAATTCGGCATAGCTTACACTTTGAAGTCGTTCAATGAGATTGCTTTGGCGGAGTGCATCATCGACGAACACAACAAACTCTCCGGAGCGGACGATATATTCGTTCCAGCTTCGGAGTCCTGTCATCCTACGGTGTCGTGTCTTCGTTTTACGAAAAAATCTTTCGTGGTCATTATTCGTACGATGAAGATAAGGGTAGTCGTAACAGGTAAACAAACCCTTCCAAAACCCTTTTGTGTAACTCTTTAAATTAGATAACATCGGATGGTCGGATTCTTTTGAGTAAGTTACATCTAGCCATTGAAGTAAGCAATGCATATGGAACCGTACGGAATCGCTGCTTTGGTCAACTGTGGGATTGAGGACGGTGGCGACATGCTGTAGAGCGTATGACCAGCGCTTTACTTCTTCATACAATGAGCGATACTCTTCAAGTTTACTGAAAATTCTAAATACGTTTTGGAGTAGAGATGGCTCTTTTTTTACTCAGGCAGCTTAGCAGCGATGCCTGTATGACTTCGGATGTTTCAAACACTCGAATGCCTGGCAAATCTAAAGGAGGGTTCCCATCTTCAAGTAGTACCGAGCGCACAGCGGCTAGATAATCCTTCGCAATTTCTGAATCCTCGGAGTTGTCTTTAACCAGCTTCCGTTCAATAGCTCGGATTCCTCGGAGACTTTTCTTGATGCCGGTTTTTAATTTCCGATCCAGTTCTACAATGGGCTTGGCAATATCCTTCAAGTAATGATACTGGCAGTACTGATAGGGCACTTCAGGAAGCAGGGATTCCATGGCAAGCCGAATAGACTGTTGTCCGTCTGTCACGATTCCGATGATTGGAAATCCAAGATCGATAACGGGTTGAATAAGACTTTTTAGTTCTTCAGTAGAACTGCTTTTGACGTTCTTGGCGACAAGAATCGTTCCGCTGAATACTTCTCGAATAACATACAGGGTTTCATTACCTTTCTCTGGCTGCACACCATCCATCGAGATCATAATTCCTTTACGTAGATCGACAACCTGCTTAAGCTGTTCTTTTACAAATTCCGTTACACTTGAACGCAATAGCGTCAGATAACGCTCATAAAGTCTTTGGGCATTTCGCTCTGATGTGGCCACACCCCGTCCAGTTAGTTCTTCCGTGATCTCAGCTATGGTCATATGATGCTTGAAACGTAGCTGACCAACTAAAGCAAGCACGTCAAAACCATATGAAGTGTGCTTCATAGCCAGTGAATCTGCTTCCACTGATTTGTAGTAGGTTTTTGGAAATGAACAGCTTGGATTTGCGCATACATAAGCCATGCTCCAAGCTTGAATGACACCATGTAAGGTGGATATATTTTTCTTCCAAGCTGTGTGACTTCGTTTCAACTTTCCACCACATTGAACACAACAAGTAACTTCTGGTTTAAAGTAAATCTTTTGTTCCGGAATGATTCGGTTCTTAGGCAATGGCATGAGAAACCTCCGTCAAAGTGAGTTCTAATTATCTTCGACAGAGGCTAATGGAAATCCTTGTTAGTTAATTCGTCAGTCGTAGTTTTTTTTGTCTTGGATAAAAATAGTTGCCGTCGTATACTGTGGAGAAAAAAAGGAGGAGGGAGTCGTTTTGATAGAGATTAAGCGAAGAATCGATAATATTCCCATTTTTCCGAAGCTTGTCCTCACGTTTCTCGTCATCACTTTGCCGTTATTTACGCTAAGTCTCGTGCTGAACAATCTGGGTAAGCAAGAAGTAAAAAATCAAATATCCAACTCGATTACGATGAATATCCATTATTATTTCACGTTGCTCGAGAAGGAACTCGAGAGGGTCATTCGGACGCAACAACAATTCGTTAACGATGAGGATCTCATGCAGCTCAGCAACTCCTTATCGATTATGTCCGATTATCAGCGTACGAAGGCGATCAACGATCTTAAGCTTAAGCTAACGACTTTGAAGGAGTCCAGCGTTTATATTAAAGACATCAGCGTGTACATCCATTCGCTTAACGGTACCGTATCGACATCAAGCGCGGAGGATACGCCGACTTCGGCGGAGGAAGCGGTGGCAATTGCCAAAGCTACCTATACGAGCGGAATTCCGATTACCGCGTGGCAGGATCGTTTATATTTGAATTTAACGTACCCGAGCAACTTGTCGAAGACGGAGAAAGTTCCTCAATTCATACAAAACATCGAGCTTTCAATGGAAGCGCTAACAAACGCGTTGAATACTTTTCCGCAGGACGGCGGGGCAATTCTGTTCAACGAGAATTGGATGATTGCCAACGATAAATATCCGGAACCGTTGGCCGAAATCAGGGAGAAAGTAGCGGAGAACATCGATCGGTCCGCGATTTTCGCGAGGCAAGTGGAAGTCGGCAAGGAAAAGTACATGGCCGTCTACGAAAAATCGACGTTTCTTGACGCTTCGCTCCTCTTCTATTTTCCTGAGAACGTGATCGTAGGGCAGTTAAAAACTTACGGGATCTGGTTCTGGCTGCTCGTTATCAGTTCTTTTATCATTGTCGTTTTATTCTCCTACGGGATTTATCTCTTGATCCATCGTCCGCTTCAGAGTTTGATCAAACGATTCAGAAGCGTGGAGGCAGGCAATTTCAGCTCGGCGCTTCCGTCGTCCCGGCAGGACGAATTCGGGTATATCTTTAATCGCTTCGAAAGAACCGTACTGAATCTGAAGACGTTGATCGACGAGCTTTACGTGCAGAAGATCAGGCTGCAGCAGTCCGAGTTGAAGCAGCTTCAGATGCAGATCACCCCTCATTTCCTCTATAACACCTTTTTTATTTTGCACAGGCTGATTAAGCACGACGAGAATGAAACGGCTGAATTGGTTTCCAAAAATCTAGGAGACTATTTTCACTATATTACGAGAAACGGGCTTGAAGAAGTACCGGTCGAACACGAGGTTATCCATGTCCGCTCATACGTGGAAATTCAGAACGTCCGATTCTCCAATCGAATTCTCGTGGATTTCGAGCCGCTACCCGAACAATTCCATGGCGTTACAATCCCGCGCTTGATCTTGCAGCCGCTCGTAGAGAACGCCTATGAACACGGGCTCGGCGAAGTCGTATCGGAAGGCAGATTGGAGATTCGGTTCGCTTCGGACGCGGACAAATTCATCTTCACGGTAGAGGATAACGGGATTGGTTTGTCGGATGAGCAATGGGCCGCCATGAACCGGAAGCTATCGTCCGAGGAAGAAGGAGAGACCACGGGGCTAATAAACATCCAGCGCCGTTTGAAGCTGAAGTACGGCGAACGCGGCGGATTGGAGATCGAGCGGGGTTCCATGGGCGGTATGCGGGTTTGGATTTATATCCCTAACGACAAAGGAGAACAGACATGAAACGACTACTGATCGTCGACGACGAGCCCGTGATCGTCAACAGCATTTACCGAATGCTGGAGGAAACCTCGCATTTGGAGCTGGAGGCTTACCGCGCTTACAACGTATACGAGGCATTGGACCGCCTTAAGCAAACCCGGATCGACGTCGTCATTTCGGATATTCGCATGCCGGGAATGAGCGGAATCGAGCTGCACAAGCAAATCGTCGAGAGCTGGCCTCGCTGCAAGGTGATCTTCCTGACGGGGTACAACGACTTCGATTACGCGCGCCATGCCATTCGAGCCGGCGGCGTCGTGGATTACGTGCTGAAAAACGAGGATGATCACGTCATTCTCGCAGCCGTGGACAAGGCGTTCGCGGAGTTGGATCAAGCGGAAGACGGCGCGCGTTATCTGTTGAACGCGAAAAAGAAGCTGCAGCTGGCGATTCCGGCGTTGCAAAGAAATACGCTTTTCGAGTTGATGCGCGAACCTTCATCTTCCCTGAAAGAAGTCCGGAAAAGATTCGAAGAGTCCGAGATTCCACTCAAGTCGGATAAGAAAGTATTTCTGGTCATGGGCAGGGTTGACGAGTGGATGGAAGGCGCAAGCGAAGTAGACCGTACATTGCTTCTCAATGCTTGTCAGAACGTAGCGGAAGAATATTTGTCCCCGACGGTCTCAAGCGTATCCGTAACGTTCGAATCCAATAAACTGGCGTGGTTTATGCAGCCCAAGCCTTATTCTCGGACGGATAATCGGGAGGAAGAGCAAGAGAGTCGGGACTATGAGCAGATGAGAACAAGGGTATACGGCATCATGGAAGCCGTGCAACAAACGTGCAAACGATTGTTGAAGTTATCGATCTCTCTCGTCATGGCGCGGGAGCCATCCGAATGGAGCTACGTCGGAGCGCAATTTCACTACCTGAAAGCTTTGCTAGGACAGAGTTCGTACAGCGGGCAAGAGCTGTTGATCCAAGACTCGAATCAGTTCGGACAACGCTCGGCGTCTACCCGCGGCATTCCCTTCGCGGAATCTCAACACGTTAAAAAGCAGATCGAGCTTCTGGAGCAATATTTGGCAAGCGGGCATAGGGAGAGCTTCAAACGGTTGTTGGACGACATCGTGAATCAAGTCGCTTTGCCCGAATATCCTTATCGGCTGGAAACCTTTCACACTCTATCGTTGATTCTGATTTCTTATGCGATTCGAATAGGGGTATTCCACGATTTGTTCGTGAGAATGGATCTTGGGAAAACGACGCAATATGACGCCCATGGATCTTGGGACGAAGCCGTTGCTTATTTGGCCGCGGTAGCCGACGATCTTCTGGAGCATTGCGAGCCTGCGCCCGAAGAGCAGAGCGAGCGATTGATCGCCACTATCCATAGCTACGTTCAGTCCCATCTCGGAGGAGACCTTTCTTTGACCAAGCTCTCGATGTTAGTGCACCACAGTCCAACTTATTTGTCCCGCATCTACAAACGAATGACCGGAAGAATGCTCTCCGATTACATTACCGAGGAGAGAATGGGCAAAGCGCAGGATTTATTGGCGCAATCCGAATTGAAGATTCAAGAGATCGCGACCCGAGTCGGTTACGAAGCCGCTCCGCAATTCAACCGATCGTTCAAGAAAGCGTTCAAAATGACGCCGCAAGAATATAGGGATCTCTATCATAAATAGAAGAGCGCAATAGATGTCAAGGAAAGCAAGATTGGCAAATAGCTACGCTTTTTTCGATCTTTTATACTTACGGAGCAGGCAAAAATAAGTAGGGGGATAAGACATGAAGAGGAAGTCCGCAAAATGGATCGGGTTTACCGTATTGGCTTGTATGCTTGTTCTTGCTTCGGCTTGCGCGAAGGAAAACGAAGGGAATAACGCGCAACCGTCCAATTCGCAGGCAAGCCAAACGAATGAAGGCGCCGCGAACGGCGGAGGCGAAACCGCGATCGATCCGATGGGCAAGATCGATCCGCCGATCGAGGTGACCGCCATCAGAACGCTAGATCCGACGACGAAGTTCGAAAACGGAGAAACGATCGACAACAACGCTTGGACGAAATTATACGAGAACGAATTCGGCATCAAGCTTAAATATTTATGGGTATCCGATCCGTCGCAATACGAGCAAAAATTCAACATTGCCATGGCCTCCGGTCAACTGGCGGACATTATGCCCGTCAACGGCATTCAATTCAACCAACTGGTGGAAGCCGATCAACTGGTCGATTTAACCGAAGCTCTGGAGAAATACGGTACTCCTCTTGCCAAAGAAATGTTAAAGAAGGACGGCGGGGTAGGTCTCGAATCGGCTACTTTTAACGGCAAGTTGCTGGGGTTGCCGGTGAACCCGGGATCATTCGATTTCGCTTCCCTGCTTTGGATACGTACGGATTGGCTGGAAAAGCTTAATCTGCCCGAACCGAAAACGATGGAGGACGTCTTCAAGATCGCGGAAGCGTTCGTCAATCAGGATCCGGACGGCAACAATAAGAAAGATACTCAGGGATTGGGAGCCACTAAAGATTTCTACGGTCTAGAACCGGGTCTGGACGGATTCTTCAACGGTTATCACGCCTATCCGAAAAGCTGGGTTGCGGATGCATCGGGCAATATCGTATACGGAAGCATTCAGCCGGAAATGAAACAAGCGTTGGAGAAGCTGCAGCAAATGTATAAAGACGGCTATATCGACCGCGAGTTCGGAGTGAAAGACAAGGAGAAGTTCATCCAAACCGCCAATGCCGGCAAACTGGGAATGTTCTTCGGCGCGGATTGGTCTCCGTTGTTGTTCTTGGATGGTAAAGCGCTGGACGAAAACATGGAGTGGAAACCGTTCCAACTTCCATCGATCGACGGGCAGAAGGCTAAGCCGCAAACCCCTTACAATGTCAATCAATATTACGTCGTTCGCAAAGGGATGGAGCACCCGGAGGCCGTGGTTAAACTGCTTAACGCAGCCAGTTATCAGTGGGATAGAACGAAATATCCTTTGACCGACATGAATCAGAATGGCGATGTCGGCAAATGGCAATATGCATTGGTTCAAGCTTCCAATCCCATTCAGAACGTCGAGTTGTACGAGGACGTGAAGAACGCGCTGGAGAAGCAGGACGAATCTCTCCTGAACATAGCGAGCAATCCCGGTCAAGCGAGTTTCTATAAAGCCATCAATGCTTTCAATGGCGGAGATAAATCCGGTTGGGGATATACCCGATTCTATGACGCTATCGAACTACTCTATGACTACCATAAGAACGACGGTTTTCAAATGACCGAGTTTATTTCCGGCCCTACGCCGACGATGGTCGAGAAACAAGCGACGTTGCTGAAAATGGAATTGGAGACGTTCACGAAAATCGTGATGGGAGAGTCTTCGATCGATGCTTTCGATGAATTCGCGGCGAATTGGAAGAAGCTTGGCGGAGATACCATAACGGAAGAAGTAGCAAAGTGGAAAGCTAGCAGATAAAGCTTCAATGCCCGGGAGGTATGAAGCACGAGGATGCAGGAGGCGAAAAGGATGTCCGTTATGACCGTAACGGGAAGCGTTCGGGCGGATAGCTTGGGATGGGTATTGCCGCATGAGCATGCCTTCATTGATTTAAGAAGCTTAGTGCCCGCCGTCAGCGAGATCTCACGCAAAAAATTGGCGCGGGAGCAAGTCGACCTCACGAATATCGGTAAATTAATGCGTAATCCTTATGCCGTTCTAGACAATGCGGTGATAGACGACGAGGGGGTCGTCAGGGATGAGTTGCTGAAGTTCAAGAAAGCCGGAGGGACGACTTTTGTCGATCTTACGCTGCGGGACATAGGCAGGGATCCCTCTTTGCTAGCCGGGTTATCAAGGGAATTGGACATCAAGATCGTAGCCGGCTGCGGGTACTATATTAACAAATCGCATCCAGGCGACATGGACGGCAAGACGATAGAGGGAATCGCCGAAGAAATTTTATCCGAGATCGAATACGGCATGGATGGAACGGATATTAAAGCGGGCGTAATAGGCGAGATCGGAACAAGCGAGATCATCTATCCGAACGAGAAGAAGACTTTGATCGCATCGGCGATCGTTCAAAAAGAGACCGGTCTTGGATTGCACGTGCATACGGATCTGTATGCTACGAACGGTTATGAAGTCGTGAACATTCTTACCGAGCATGGCGCCGCGGCTGAAAAAATATGCATCAATCACATTGACGTCGATATTAAGATGGATTATTTGAAGGACCTTCTTAACCTGGGAGTCTACGTGGAATTCGATAATTTCGGCAAGGAATTTTACGCCGACAAGAGGGACAGAAGCGTTTTAAGGGGACTCTTCGCCAGAGACATCGAGAGAGTCAGAGCGATAAAGCAACTCATCGACGCGGGTTTTCTTTCGAAAATATTAATCTCCAACGACGTTTGCCTGAAAACCTGTTTGCACCGTTACGGCGGGTGGGGGTATGACCATGTTCTTACGAACATTATTCCCATGATGGAAGACGAAGGGATTACTTCCGAGCAGATTAAAACCTTAATGTGTCGAAATCCGGCCGAGTTTCTGGACGACGGCAAAGATTGAATTCAAGAGGTGCTTCATGAAAATCATGGATTGCAGCTGCTCAATCGGCTACAAGACGGTGAATTACGAAGTGGTTAACCATGAGAACCTTATCGTGAGAGAGAAGGTAGAACAAGCTCGTAATGCAGAGGAGCTGCTTGAGGCGCTTGATTTCTGCGGAATCGACGGAGCGGTAGTCAGCCACAATACGATGGCGGACGTCGATCCGGATTACGGGAACCGGGCAATCGTTGCCGAGACGGTCAAATCGCCGGATCGGTTGCTTCCGACTTGGACGATTTTGCCGCCGATCACCGAAAGCCAATATGCGCCCGAGCATTTGTTTCCGGCGATGAAGGCGAACGGGGTGAAACTGCTCAGAGCTTATCCGGAACGTAATCGGTATCAATTGAACTCCGTCGCGATGGGTGAATTGTTAGGCGAAATCGCCGCGGCGGGAATTCCGCTGTACCTCTCTCCAAGCGAAGGGTGGCAGGGAATCTATAGCGTTCTGCGGGAATATCCGAACATGACGGTCATTCTCCATAATTACGGTTTATGGAGCCACTCCCGGCTTACCTTCCCCTTATTCAGGAGCTACAAAAACTTCTATATCGAGACGGGGGATATGCAGGCCTCCGGGGAGATCAAGGAAATTTGCGACAAATTCGGATCGGAACGCCTGCTCTTCGGTTCGGATTTCCCTAGCAACGCGATCGGCGGACCGCTGGCCGCATTGCTCGGTTCAGGAATTGCCAGAGAGCACATCGAGAATATCGCGCATGTCAATCTGGAGAGAATGCTCGGCGAGGTGAAATTATGAGCCTACGGACAATGACGAATAAGTCGCAATTGGCCAGGGAGTTCGCGGAGACCGGGAAATTGTCGAGCGTGTCCATGATAGACATGCATACGCACATGGGAGCTTTCTACGGCACCTATCTGCCCGAAGCGAAGCTGGAGACGATGATTCGGACAATGGAACGGGAAAATATAGAATGGATTATTTCGGCTCCGCATAGCGCGTTGTTCGATCCGGTCGGCGGGAATTCGGAAATCCGGGAGGCCATGAAGCGACATCCCGATAAAATTTACGGTTACTATGTCGTAAATCCCCACTATGATCATGATCTGGAAAGGGATCTGGCCGAGTTCGACGGCGTGGAAGGTTACGTTGGATTCAAGCTGCTTCCCGATTATCACAAATACCCGCTTACGGGGGAGAAGTTTCGCAAAATTTACGAATTCGCCAACGAACGAGGATTGCTTCTACTTTCCCATACGTGGGGACACAGTGCGTATAATCCTCCGCAGATGATCGCTGAATTGGCGCGCACCTATAAGAATATTCAGTTTCTGCTCGGGCACTCTGCGCCTGGAGAGACCGATTACGCCATTCAGCTTGCCAAGTCGCAGCCTAATGTCTATTTGGAATTATGCGATACGGGCCGCCTGAACGGGATGGTTCGGAAGATGGTACGGGAAGCTTCCTCGGAGAAGGTGCTGTTCGGGACGGACTTCCCTTGGTACGACCCGCATTATATGCTCGGAAGCGTTCTGTTCTCCGGTATCGGGGACGAGGATATTCGTAATATTATCCACGATAACGCGGTTCGTTTGTTGGGGAACAGCTTAAAATATAGAGCTTTGAAAGGAAATGGAACGCAATGACTGAAACGATAGAATCGTTTGAAACCGCGAAAGGCAACGTTTTCGGAGATTTACTGACCGCTAGGGTCAAGGATAAACCATTGAAGATCGGATTGATCACGTTAGGGTTTTTCGAATACTGGCGGATGTTTCCGGACACCTTGAAAGCCAACGTTACGGCGGATATGACTTGCGTATACGATCATTTACGCCGGTACCTGAATCGGGACGAAGTCGTCTGGTCGGGAATAATCGATACGTTGGATGCGGCGGAGGCCGCGGGCCAGAAGCTCGCTAACGAGCGGGTCGATCTGATCGTGTACGTAGCCGGAACGTATTGCCCCGATTATATGGCGATCCAAGCTTTGGAGCATGTCCGCCACGTTCCGGTCATTTTATTCAACACGCAGCATAATAACAAGATTAATCTTGCCACGAATTATGAGAATATTCTGAGAAATAGTGCCTTAATCGCCAATCTGCAGTTAGCCGCGACTTTCAAGAAGATGGGCTGGTACCGCGATCTTAAAGTCGTCGTGGGCTCGATCCAAGATAGTGCCGCTTACGAGGAAATGACCAAATATATTCGTGCTTACAAAGCCTATTTAAGCCTCAAAAGCACGAACATCGGCGTCATCGGGCATGTATTCCGAGGCATGTACGACTTCGAATACGATAAGACGATGATCAAGGGGACGTTGGGACCGAACATCATTGCCATTCAGGTGGATCATTTGCTCGATCAGTTCGGCAAAGCGACAGAGGAAGAAGTAGAAGCCATCATCGCGCAGACGACGGATCGGTTCAATATTGTCGGATTAAACGAGGACGATATTTATAAATCCTCCCGGTTTTACGTGGCGCTTCGAAACACGCTGGAGAGGTTCAGGCTGGACGCGCTTACGCTGCTGGGCCAACACTACGTAGAACAGAAGACAGGTACGACCTCCTACTTGGCCAACACGATGATGCATGAAGAAGGCAAGTACGTCGTGAATACCGAAGGGGACGTCCATGGGCTAATTGTCATGACGTTGATGAACATGCTCAGCGGTCAGGTTCCGGCTTACGCGGAATGGGGCGAATACGACGAAGAGCTTAATGCCTTGCTTATGGTTCACCATGGATATGCAGATACGGATTACGCGACGGACAAGAGTACGGTCAAGGTCAACCGTTCGCCCGAGCAATGGGGATTGCAAGGGGCGGGATTCGGTTTCGAATATACGTTAAAGCCGGGAGAAGTGACGATCAGCCATCTGATCATCGATGCCGAGGGCTACAAAATGCTTATCGTAAAAGGCGAGGCGCTGCACATTCCGCAAAATATTCCCTGCGAAGAAATCACCGCCGTCGTGAAGTTCAATACGCCGATCAAGTCGTTCCTTGCCGCGTTAATCAAAGAGGGATTCGCCCATCACTGCATTATCGGCTACGGGGATTTGACGGAAGAGCTTTCGAACGTCGCCGATTTTATGGGAATTCGGAAAGTCGTTTACTAGAAACCCGGGAGGTAATGTTTCGTGTTCAAAATTCCTAAAGAAGAATTCGCCGCAAGAGTCGATAAATTAAAAGTTCTGATGAGAGAACATGAGATGCAAGCCTGTTTGATCTACGGCGATGAGTACAGGAAGGAAAATTTGCGTTATATGGGCAATTACTGGCCCTTGTTCGAAAGAGGAGCCGTCATGGTTACTCTGACAGGCGAGCCTTTCGTGATCGCCGCTCCGGAAGGCGAAATGTTCTGCCGGGAGATGAGCGCTTGGCCGGATGTTCGGCTTCTTCCGGAATTCGCGTGCGTGACCGTGCCCGATAAGATCGAATATCCGCAAGCTCACTATACGAGCTTGACCGAGATTCGCAAGGGAATACAGGGAAAAGAACCCTTACGCCGGTTAGGAATCGTCGGCATCGATGCGATGCCGGAGCCTTTAATGAAGGTCATCGCCCACAGCTTCGAGGGTATCGAAATCGTGGATGCGAACGAGTTGTTGTTCAAGCTCAGAATGACCAAGACGGCAAGCGAAGTCGCCTGTTTGCAAGAAGCGGCGAGGATTGCTGACGAGGGCTACAAGCTTATGATCGAGCAAGTGAAGCCGGGCATGACGGAGCTTGAACTGGCGTCGCTCGCATACGGGGAATGCACGAAACAAGGAGCGGAGAATATTCCGTTCTGTCTCTTAACAAGCGGGAAACGGGTCAATACGATCATCGGAAGAGCATCCGGCAAAGTAATAGAAGACGGAGACATGATTATGGCCGCTATTGCGGTTCAGGTCGAGGGATACGTGGCTACGATGAATTTCCCTTTCGTCGCCGGCGAGATGAGCAAGGAACAAAAGGAATTTATCGATATTCTGGTCGAAGCCGAGGATGCCGCGTTAAGCCGGATAAAAGCGGGAGCTAATCAGAGCGAAGTGGTACGGGCGGTTAAAGCGTACTTCAAAGAAAAAAACGTCACCGAATACGACCTGTACCCGCCTTTGCACGGCTGCGGGTTGGCGGAAGCCGAATCTCCTTACCCGGACGAGAACTCCGAAGCGATATTCGTTGCGGGAATGACGGTGAATACGGACGTGAGTCTCTTCGGACATCCGCATGGGTCGAACCGGATCGAAGAAAGTTTGCTCGTAACCGAAACCGGATACGAATCGATGTCGAAGCTGGTCAGGCATTTAAGTAAAACTTGGAAAGAAACGGCGACGATTTCGGTTCGATAAGGAGGGGTGGACATGAGCAAAGAGGGAGCTAAAAACTGGTACATCGTCGATGGATATTTGCCTTATAAAGGCAGAGTGGACGAAGAAATTTTCGAAGGCCACGAAGCGATAATGATTCTGAATTGCCACGACGAGGACGCGGAAATCTTCATGGATATTTATTACGAGGATCGCGAACCGGACGAGAATATTAAAATCGCTTCGCCGGCCAAACGGGTCAAATGCATTCGAATGGACCATCCGGACGAAATCGGTGGAATCCGGCTCGATAGGCAGCTCCAGTATTCGCTGCGTTTCAGAAGCAATATCGAAGTCATTATCCAATACGGCAGGATGGATATCGCCCAATCCAATCTGGCTTATATCGGGATGATGGGATACTCGGAATAAAGGACTGAACAAGATGAATATGAAGAAAACGAAGCGCGAACTGCCCTTGCATTTGATGCTCGTACCCGGCGTGCTCATCCTATTAATCTATTGCTACTATCCGATGGTCGGCTTCGTTATCGCCTTTCAGAAATTTATTCCCATCAACGGCTTGTTCGGCTCCGATTGGATCGGCTTCGGAAACTTTCGGTACGTGCTGCAAATGCCCGATATTTGGCAAGTGCTCGGCAATACCGTGTTCATCGCTTCCATGAAAATTTTATTAGGCTTAGCGGTACCAATTCTAGTTGCCGTCCTACTAAACGAATTGAAGCACGTGCTGATTAAACGGGGAGTTCAGACGCTTATCTATTTACCGCATTTCCTATCCTGGGTTATTCTCGGCGGCGTGCTCGTCGATATTCTGTCGCCTTCCGAAGGGATTATTAACCAACTTCTGAATGCGGTTGGCATGGATTCGATCTTTTTCCTGGGCAGCAACAAATGGTTTCCGGCCGTGCTTATTTTCTCCGACGTCTGGAAGGAGTTCGGGTTTAGCACGATCGTGTTTCTGGCCGCCATTACGGGAATTAACCCCTCTTTATACGAAGCGGCGATCGTCGACGGAGCGAATCATACGAGACAGGCGTGGCATATCACGCTGCCGGGAATGGTACCGGTCATCGTTCTGATGGCTACGTTAAGTTTGGGCAACGTTCTGAATGCCGGATTCGATCAAGTCTTTAACCTATACAGTCCGAGCGTGTATCAAAGCGGGGATATCCTAGACACGTTAATCTACCGTATCGGTTTGCTCGACGCGCAGTTCGGCGTTGCGACGGCGATCGGATTATTCAAATCGTTCGTTTCGTTCGTCCTCATCACGATTTCTTATTTCTTGGCTTATCGCTTGGTCAACTATCGCATTTTCTGACGAGAGGAATGTTTCCAATGCAACATCGGATGTCCTTTGGCCGAAAAGTGTTCGTCGCGGGAAACTACGCTTTCCTCGTTGCGCTTTCCTTACTTTGCCTTCTGCCGTTGATTCAGGTGCTGTCGATCTCGTTTAGTTCCAGCGCTGCGGCATCGGCGGGTTTGGTGAAACTGCTTCCCGTCGATCTAACCTTATCATCCTATAAGTATATTTTGCAGAAGCAGGAATTCATTAGCTCGTTCGGCATCACGCTCCAGCGGCTTGTCCTTGGTTTTGTCATCAATATGGGCCTGTCGCTTCTGTGCGCTTATCCGCTCTCCAAAGAACGCAAAGATTTAAGGATTCGCAGCTATTATGCTTGGTTTTTCGTATTCACGATCCTGTTCAGCGGCGGCCTTATTCCAACGTATATGGTAATCAGCATGACAGGTTTGATCGATACGATCTGGGCGCTCGTCATTCCGAGCGCGGTTTCCGTCTTCAATGTCATTCTGCTGCTCAATTTCTTTCGGGGATTACCCAAAGAGATCGAAGAATCGGCCTTCATGGACGGGGCGGGACATTGGCTCGTCTTGCGGAAGATGTACGTGCCCATGTCTTATCCGGTCCTGGCCACCGTATCCTTGTTTACGATGGTCTTTCATTGGAACGCTTGGTTCGACGGGCTGATCTATATGAATTTCCCGAAAAATTATCCGCTCTCTACTTATTTGCAGTTGTTGGTCATTAACAGCAATCCCATGAAAATGGATCCGAAAAATCTAGCGGGAATTCTCGAAATTTCCGAGCGTACGACGAGGGCGGCGCAAATCTTCCTAGGCGCGCTTCCGATTCTTATCGTCTATCCTTTCTTGCAGAAGTTTTTCGTGAAAGGGATCGTGCTCGGAAGCGTTAAGGGATGACAGTAATTCCATTGATAAGAGGTGCGAGATGAAAGCCGCGAGTTATGAAAAATGGATCTGGATTGAATTAATCGGGTTCGATAATCGGGAAAGCGATTACGGCGTTGCCGCCTATTTAGATACTGTGGGGTTCATCCCGGAGAGTATTTTCCTCCTCTTGTATACGCCCGACTTCGTTCACGCGCATAAAGGCATGGATACGGAGTGGCAGTTGCCGATGGAAGCATGCTCATACGGAGCGCGCCCTTACGGCAAGCTGCACGATAGACAAGAGTGGACCAACCTGCAACTCCGCGATCTCGTAGCGGAATTGCGGAAACATGGCATCGACGTCTATTGCAGCTTCTTCGATATTTATCAATTTCATGTCGGAGATACGTTGCGGGCAGGCGAATGGTGCGCCGCTCATCCGGAACTATACGAGATGAGGAAGACGGGAGAAGCCTTCCCGGCGATCAATCCGCTTAAGCGCTTTAAGGATGGAAGATGGTATGAAGACGCGTTCGTTCAAGATCTGATAAAAGTGATGTCGGATTATGGTTTTGACGGTTATCATGGCGCAGACGGATACACAAGTCCGCGGCTTAGCCTGGCGGAGACGGATTACTCGGATGATATGGTCGAGCAGTTCATCGCGGCTACCGGAGTCGAACTCCATACAGGATTAGAGGTTCGTTGCGACGGAAATCCGCTAGACATGGAACGGCGTGCCGATTGGATCTGGAATAACAGGCGTCTCGAATGGATTCGATTTCATTGCGAACGATGGGGACGCCTATGGGACAAAATCATGTTAGCCATACGCAAGGAAGGGAAAAAGGCTTTCCTGAACACGGCTTGGACCCGAGATCCTTTTGAAGCCGTATATCGCTACGGCGTCGATTATCGCCGGCTTGCGAAATCGGGGATCGACGGCTTTGTCGTCGAAACCGTCGGAGCATCGCTCTCCGCCGGCGCTGGAGAAACGGAATACGAGCCGGGTGCGGAATTCGCGGCGATGCTGTTATCCATTAAAGCTTATGTGCCGGATCAGAAGCTGATCTGCTTGAACGCGATCCAAGATACGAACGAGCAATGGGATGCCCTTAGCCATGCGCCGACCGTGCTGGAAAGGGATATTTATTCTTTGGCCAACCTGTATTTGCAAGATTCGTCGGGGACAAGCCGCTGTTCCGGAGGTTTTATGGCTTGCCTTGGAGACGGCATTAGCCGGGATGGATGGCATTGGATAGCCAAGCGGTGGGATGGGGCGTTCGACGGGGAGCCCCGTCAGACTGCCGGTGTTCGTATGGTGTGGTCCGATCGGCTGCTCCACCGATCTTTGGAGGATTATGCCGTTACCCGTCACTGGCCCGTTCACAAATATATGACGGAATTGATCTCCCGGGGCGCTCCTCTCCATACGATCGTAAACGTGATGGATATTCCCGAAACGGATGGACCGATTCTCGTTACTCTGTTGCATCTATTGCCCGATGATGAATTGCAAAGCGTACTAGCTTATCGGAACGGTTCGTCGGTTCTGATCGGCAGGATGACGGAGCGTTTTTCCCGGATCGAGACAATCGCCGAGTGGCGGATAGGCTGCGAGGTTAACGGGTTATTCTGCGTAACAAGGGATCGAAACGGTGAAGTGGTAGAAGCTTTTGCGATGGAGCATAGCGTAGAGTTTGAACGACAAGAGGAGCTTCGAGCTTCCGGGATCAAAGAGGGAATATCTTGGGTCGAGAGCCTCTATTTCAGTCCGGTCAGCGAAGCGTTCTTGAGCAAATGCGTCGAGGCAATCATCGATCGGACGAACGTTCCCAAGGCGTTGAAAAACGAGGCGTTCATTCGCGCTGCCGTACTGGAGATGGCTCCCCATCGCTGGCGAGTCCTCATCTCCAATCTGCATATCAATTACAAATCGGCGCATCTTGATGCGGGTCGTCCTATCGACAAGATAACCGTCTTAACCGATTTCCCCGGAATTCCGGTCCATCCGCGAGGCTCGGAATTCAGCTTATACGTACCCGGCAGGGGAATCGTCATGATTGAGCTCGCGTTGCAGGAGGAATTATGAAACAACAATCGATCGACGTTCAAGAGAACGGAATTTATTTGAATATAGAGATTACGGATAGCGGGGATGTACGTCTGCTGCATCTCTCCGCTTCTCCTTCGGATGAGGGGAATCTTGTAGCCGAGGAAGAACGCCGGGTGCGCCGAATCGTGGAGATACAGGTAACGGGCGAGGATCAGAACGACCACCACGCTGCCAAATATACGGGGACGATGCCGGGCGGACGGTTAAAATACGTCATCCATCGGGATATCCGCAACGACGATGGACGAAAATTAGAAATAACGATGGAGGACGGAACGACGCGGGTAACCGTGCATTACCAGTTCTACGATGGGATTTCCGTCATTCGTTCTTGGACGGAGGTAACCAATGGCGGAATGGAGTCGCTCCCCTTGCAATACGTATCTTCCTTTGCGCTTACGGGATTAGCCAAGGAAGGCGCGGGAACATGGGAAGAGAAAAGCCGCCTGCACGTCCCGCACAATACGTGGCATGGCGAATTGCAATGGAGAAGCCATACGCTGCCTGAATTAGGGCTTTCCAGGGCTAACGACTTTTCCTTGAAGCGGCTTTCCTACAGCAAATCGGGCACTTGGTCTTCCGCCGATTTCCTGCCGATGGGGGCTTACGAGAATACGGAAGCCGAAACCGTATGGTGTTGGCAGATCGAGAATAACGGTTCCTGGCACTGGGAGATTAGCGATGCGATCCAAGGGCAACTCTATTTGCAGATCAGCGGTCCGACCGAGAATGAAAACCATTGGTGGAAAAACGTCGCGCCGGGCGAAACGTTCGTTTCGGTACCGGCCGCCATTGCTATCGTTCATGGTAATTTCGAACGGGCGATCGGCGAATTGACGCGATACCGCAGAGCGATTCGCCGCCGGAACGAGGATAACGAGAAGCTACCCGTAATCTTCAACGACTATATGAATTGCTTGTTCGCCGATCCGACGACGGAGAAAACCTTGCCATTGGTCGATGCCGCGGCGAAGGCCGGATGCGAATATTATTGCATCGATGCCGGCTGGTACGCGGACGGGGAATGGTGGAGCGACGTCGGACTGTGGCAGCCGGCGACGAGACGGTTTCCGGGCGGATTTCAAGAGGTGCTCGACTATATTCGGGCCAAAGGCTTGATTCCGGGATTATGGCTCGAGTTAGAGGTTATGGGCATTCATTGTCCTTTGGCGGATCAAGTTCCGAACGAATGGTTTTTTATGCGTCACGGAAAACGGGTCATTGACCATGGAAGGTATCAATTGGATTATCGTCACCCCGGGGTGGTTCAATATGCCGATGAAGTGATCGACCGATTGGTTACGCAATACAAGGTCGGTTACATCAAGATGGATTACAACATTAATGCGGGAATCGGCACCGAGGTCGATGCGGATAGTTTCGGCGAAGGTTTGCTCCGGCATAATCGGGCGTATTTAGCGTGGCTTGATCAGGTATTCGCGCGTTATCCCGGCTTGGTCATCGAGAATTGCGGCAGCGGAGGCATGCGCATGGACTATGCTTTGCTGGCCCGTCACAGCGTGCAATCGATAAGCGATCAGACGGATTACCGCAAGTTCGCCGCGATTAGCGCCGCCGCTCCGACGGCGGTAACCCCCGAGCAAGCTGCGGCATGGTCTTATCCGCTGAAAGAAGGAGACGAAGAAGAAGTTATTTTCAATATGGTGAATAGCCTCCTCATGCGCGTGCATCAAAGCGGTCATTTGGCGGAAATCCAGCCCGACCGGTTCGAGTTGATTCGCGAAGGGATTTCCTACTATAAGAGCATTCGGAACGATATTCCGCAAGCACTCCCATTCTGGCCGATCGGATTGCCTAAATTCGGAGATTCATGGCTTAGCTTAGGATTGCGCGGACCGGAGAAGACTTATTTAGCCGTATGGCGTTTGCAAGGCGGAACGAAGGACGTAAAGCTTCCGATCCAAGGATACGGGGGCAAGGAATTATCGGTGCGATGCGGGTATCCGAACCGGGCGGATTGCGATTGGTATTGGGATAAGGAGGAAGGTCATCTCGCCGTTACGCTTCCCGCTGAATTTACGGCGCGTATTTTTGAATTGCGGTGAGCGATGCGAGCATTGGAGTCAAATTCGTAACAGCCTCTCGGGTGAACTACTCCGCGAGGCTGTTACTATCTATGGAGGGAACCGAATGTCGAAGCCGTGGGTTAAGCTCTTAAATCGTGAAAAAGGTTTTATCGTTTGTATTGGCGATTCCATAACCGAGCAAAACTATCATGCGCACGGCAAACTGAATTATGTAGGCAAATTAAACGAAAAACTGTTAAATAAGTTCGGTCGAAAGCATCTATTGCTCAATGCCGGAGTAAGCGACGATACAACGTGGGGAATCATTGAACGATTGAGTCGAGATGCGCTGCGCTTTCAGCCTTCCCTCATTACCCTCATGATCGGTATGAACGATTCTACTAAAGGGATGGAACGACTGGAAGAATTTAAGAGTAACTTGACTTCAATTGTTCGACAAGTCCGGGCAATGGGAATTGAAATGATCCTTATTACGCCGAATCCGATTAATCCGAATCTTCCGGAAAATGCTATCCGGCTCTGTTACCCGCACTACGTCGATGCGATCCGTGAAATTGCCGCAATCGAACGGATTCCGTTATGCGATGTGTATCGGGAATGGGAGGAGCTAGTGCTCCAAGAATCAGATAACCAATGGTCGACAATGAACGATAGCATTCATCCTAACGAATACGGGCATGATTTTATCGCGCAGGTTTTATTTCGGTTTCTCGGGATTTCGGATGGATGCCGCCTTGCGGACGAGTCGCGCGAATGCGCGACTAGAACACCGCAATAGATGTCAAGGAAAGCAAGATTGGCAAATAGCACCGCTAATTTATGTGATTTATAGTTGTTTTGTAAGCGTTTTATATTCGTGTCTATAGGGGGGACATATGGAATAGCTCGAACCATAAGCAAGCCTCGATTCGATGAGAAGCGGAACGACGGATGGCTGTGGGTTCTTTGGTATGCTCGTTAATCTATTTAAGAGGGGCTGATCTTGTGGGAAGGGTACGTTCTAAACGTGTACTATCGTTCGTGTTGATTGCAAGCATGATCGTAATGGTCTTGATGCCGGCTCAAGCTATGGCGTTAAACGAAAAGGCCAATAGCGAGCAAAGAACAGCGGATGTTTCGAATCATTGGGCGCAGGGGGTCTTGGATAAATGGATAGGACTCGGTTTGCTCAAGGGATACGAAGATCAGGACTACCGGCCGGATAATCCGGTCACCCGTTCCGAGTTCGCCGCCTTGATTAATCGGGTCGTCAACTTGCCGGCTGCTCTATCCGGCATCGATCCGTTCTCGGATGTGGGAGCAAAGGATTGGTACGCGCAAGATGTCATCAGACTTCACGCTGCCGGTATTATTAAGGGAGCAGGCGGCAATCGGTTCGAGCCTAACAAACCGATTACGCGACAAGACGCCGCGGTTATCGTTGCCCGCGCGTTCAAGGTGAAGACGGACGATAAGGCTAACAAAGGCTTTACGGATTCGTCGTCTATAGCCCCCTACGCTCTCTCGGACGTGTCGGCTTTAAGAGCAAAAGGGTACTTGAAAGGGAATGGGGCTAGTCAGTTCAAACCCAAAGAAAATACGACGCGCTCCGAAGTCGTGCAATTAATAGATAACGTAATGGGAACTTTGGATAAAGACAAGGGAGATTACAAGTCCGACGTTGACGGAAATCTCGTCGTGAATACGGACGGCGTTTCTCTGAAGAATATGGTCGTTTCCGGCGACCTATTTATCACGCAAGGCGCGGGAGAAGGAGAGATCTTGCTGGACGGCGTAACGGTCAAGGGATCGACTTACGTTCTGGGCGGCGGAGAAAACAGCATTCTCATTCGGGATTCCAGGCTGTCGGGTCCATTGTTCGTTGACAAGTGGAACTCTAAGATTCGAATCGTGGTTGAGGGAACAACGGAGATTCAAGAAGTTCAAATGCTCTCGGGAGGAATTCTGAAAGAAGGAAAATTGCAAGGCAAGGGATTCGTGACAGTCGTCGTCCTCGTTCCGAACGAACAAGTCGACGCTAGGATCGTTCTGGATGGACAATTCGATGAAGTCCGGCATATGACCGGAAGGGTAAACTTCGAACTGGGCAGCTCCGCTAAAGTGATAGTCATGATATTTAATGCTCCTGCGATCATTAGCGGCGATGGAGTCGTTCAGACCGTTACGCTTAACGTTAGCGGCGTTAAGTTCGGGAAGTGGCCCGATAAGGTGATCTTCTTACCGAATGTAACGGCTACGATCGGAAATGAGCTTGTTTCGTCCGATCAACGGAATACGATAGGGAACCCGGGAGGAGGCGGTGGCGGCGGTGTATCAAATCCAACACCGACACCGACACCAACACCGACACCGACACCGACACCGACGCCGACACCGACACCATCACCAACACCGACACCAACACCAACACCAACACCGACACCATCACCATCACCATCCGCGACGATCGTTGAATCCGGAATTGCCAAAGCAGACATTTTCGTCGGCTCGTCCGCGAACGAGAAGTTGTCGCTTGCCGCGAAAGAGCTTCAAAATACGATAAAGCTGGTTAGCGGCGCCGAACTACCGATCTATAAGTGGAATTCGGACGCGTCCGTTAGCGCGGCGCTATCGGTTAACGAACTGGATATTAAGAAAAGCGGACAGTACCCGATTCAACTCCATCTCGTCAATAACGAAGAAGCCCCGGTACATGTCAACTTAGCGCAAAGTCAAGTCGGACCCATTACCGTGAGTTTCCCTGAAGGAATCGAACTGGCCAGGTACGAAAACAAATCCGTGGTCGGCTCCGTGTATGTTACGAGCGCGACGGCGATCGGAAATCATAATATTTCAATACAGGCCAGCGTAGGCGAGTCGTCGTTAAGCCCGATGACATTAACGGTACATTACGAGCCCAACCTTCTGGCAAACCCCGGATTCGAATTATCGAATTCGAACGGAAGCAGCCCGACCGGCTGGTATTCGCCTTCCGGCGGAAGAGACAATGCGGTAGGGCACGGCGGTGCATACTCCCTGAGGTTAGATTTGGGGAACTCCGCCTATATGTTTGCGCGCACGGATCAAAACATAAAACTGGAACAAGGAAAGCGGTATAAATTAAGCGCGTGGGTTAAAGCAACCGGCGCCGGTGAAATGAATATGGAAATTCACGAGATGCTGGCAAGCGGGGGAAATAATCCGGTTACCGCTCGTGCCGTTGGTACCTTAAGCGATCAATGGCAGCTTATAGAACTGGAATATCGTCCAGCCGAGAATGCGCAATACGATTATAACCGTATTTTTTTCTTCATGTCGGGTACGGAATCCATGTGGGTGGATGACGTCTCTTTGACGGAGATCGTAGAAGAGCCTTCCCATGAACTCATGTACAATTCCGGGTTTGAAATTGCGAATGCGGCCGGAACCTTCCCGGACGGCTGGTATTCGCCTGCGGCGGCATGGGACGATCAACAACCGAAGAGCGGAGCGCGTGCTTTAAGGTTGGAATTGCAAGGCTCGGATTATATGTTTGCCAGGGCTCTGCAAGATCTGGATTTGCAACCGGGCAAACGGTATAGGCTGAGCGCATGGGTGAAGGGAGCCTCCGCCGGATCCGTCAACATGGAGATTCACGAGATATTGGCTAACGGCGGGAATAACCCGGTTACCGCGCGGACTGCTGTCAACGTAAACGATCAATGGCAACGTATTGAGTTGGAATATGCGCCTGATGCGAACTCCGTATACGAGTATAACTGGATCTATTTTTTCATGTCGGGTACGGAATCGCTGTGGATCGATGACGTGACGTTAACGGAAATCGTCGACGATGCCGAACCGGCAGACGGAAACGGTAGCGGAAGCGCTAGCGGCGACGACCGTGTCCGGATCATTCTGGCAACTCCCGATACGAATGCGGAGTTATCCGAAATGTATCCCGAGGACCTTGCCTACTTAAACGGGACGGACGGGTTCGCCATACGAAAGTCCGGTAACAAGATTTATATTTTCGGGGATAATGCCAGAGGCGCGTTAAACGGCGCGTACGATTTTCTGACCGAAAATGCCGGCGTTCTGTGGACGAGGTCGACGGACTTCGGAACGCTTTACGAGAATCAACCCACCCTTGTTGCGAACAAAATCGACTTTAGGGAAAAATCGCCGTTTGAGCTGCGCGGATGGCATACGACCGGCTCCGGGAAAGCGGGAGAGTTTCATGCGGACGCGGACAGCGAATCGATGTTGGCTCGGAACAAGTTAAACGCGAAGCTGGCCGAGATCGGAAATATCGATTATTGGGATCGGCAATCTGCTCTTGGTCTTAATCCTGTCCTTCTTGGACACAATTTGGATTTCTGGCTTCCGAACGAGAAATATTTTGCCGATCATCCCGATTACTACAATGAAATTAACGGGGAATACGTTCCCGTATCGCTGGAGCATTCCCAAATCAATTTCTATCATCCGGACGTTCCCGGGGTTATCGCGAATGAAATGAGGCAGCTTCTCTCCGTTCAGGACATGGAATACCTTGGAGTCGGAATCATGGATAACCAGGTTTTCGACCAAGGACAATTAAGCAGGCAGCCTTTCACGACGCCTGACGGTCTTGTCGTCCAACCCGAGGATCCGGCTTATAAGTCGACGGTATTCTTCACTTTTCTCAATAAAATAGCGGCCGATATTAAAACAACCCATCCCAAGGTGAAAATTACGACTTTTGCTTACTTTTTTACGGATACCCCTCCGAAAGTCGAGCTAGAGGACAATATCATCATCGTTATGGCACCGGCTGCCGAAGACGTCAGAGTCCCTTTCAATACGAGCGATCAGAGCAATTCGAATTATGCCTATAAGCTTAAGCTCGAAAGCTGGGTACAGAAAACGCACAATGTTCTTATGTACAATTATTACGGATGCTGCGCCACGGACGTCTACGAAAGGCCGATTGCCGAGAAGGTGCAGGTGGACGTGCAGTATTATCGCGATCTAGGCATCATGGGCGTGTTGCCGGAAGGACAATTGGACAACGGGGTCGTATGGGGCGTGAACGCGATGCAGTATTGGCTCATCAATCAATTGTTCTGGAATCCGGATGCGGACCTAGAGGCGCTAAAAACCGAATTTTTGGAGAAGGCATACGGTGCTGCCGCGGAATCGATGAGAAATTATTACGATCTGATCGAGCAGGGCTGGAACTATGATCAGCAGGCGGTTGGCGTCTATTCCAGGGCAAGCCAGTTAATCGGCAATTACGTCATCAAAGCCGGCATTAAAGATGCCGCTCAATCCGCTTTGGATGAAGCATGGCAACTGGCGGATCCGCAAGCGAAGAAAAGGATCGAACCAATTAAAACGACATTCGAAACGATGGTTTATCTCGTGGGAGAGCTCCCTAATTTGTCTGCAACCGTAACGAAAACGACCTACGGCAAAGCCCAAATCATGAATGCGCTGGACTTCGGCGCCGGGCCTTGGGTTGGCGTTCAACCGGTAACCGAATTCCGCGAGATGGGTACCCGAAATCAAGTGCAGGAAGTAACGAAAGTGTATCTCTTGTGGGACGACGAAAATTTATATGTAGGATATGAAAATCTCGATGACGATTTGGAGGGCATGGTCGTAAGCGAGGACGCTCCCGGAGAGTGGTGGAGAAGCGGGGCGGACGACTCGGTTGAAACGTACGTGACGGGCGACAAGAGCGGAACCTATTACGGATTTTTCTCTAATCCGCTGAAAGTGAAGTTCGAATACAAGTCGTTCCAGGACCCGACGTACAACGGGATCTGGCAAGTCAATGCCGAAGTAGGGACGGATCGTTGGAATACGATTCAAGCGATCCCGTTCGCGAGCATCGGCGTCGATCCAAGCGAAACGGATACGTTATACGGATTCTTCTTCCGTAATTTCCATGGCAAAGAACGTTTCATTACGT
Source organism: Cohnella herbarum (assembly GCF_012849095.1). Classification (NCBI taxonomy): domain Bacteria; kingdom Bacillati; phylum Bacillota; class Bacilli; order Caryophanales; family Paenibacillaceae; genus Cohnella; species Cohnella herbarum. The sequence goes on along the minus strand of NZ_CP051680.1, from coordinate 3,499,151 downwards.
GGGGAGGCGGAATGGTGTGGAATCCGTCCGAGTTTTATCCGATTCATCTCGACGGAGGCAATAATTAAGATCCGAATCATTTCAAGAGACTCATAGAATCATCCAGTAGATAGATTCGTCGCCGGATAATTTAATAATGTGTTCCGCTCTTATATTCAGTATAATGATACTGAATTCCCATTCGCTAACCAATGGAGAGTGTACACAATGATTTTCTCTCGCGACTTGCCTATCCTTAACGCCATGGAACCTATTGTCGGTAATCTATTCGAAGATAACTACGTGAAAACAGGAATCCTCAAGTGCGATTGCGAGAAATGTCGGATCGATATTATTTTGCTCAGCTTAAATCACCTTTCTCCGCATTATACTTCGAGTCAAGCGGGAGAGGCTTACGTCAAGGCTCTTTATTTAGAACCGCAGCTTCAATCCGACGTTCTCAGAGAGCTGACCAAAGCGGTCAAAGTGATCGAAGAACGTCCGAATCATACTTGATGACCTGTTGACTGAGTCTAGCATCGCTAAAACCCATTCGATTCTCAACAGAATTGCTTTGACGAAATAATAGAAAAGGGCACGTAAACCAGATACTGGCTTACGTGCCCTATTTTTTGCAGGTTAGGCTTGTTGCGGATAGAAATGTTCGGCGACTCTGATGGAAATAGACGCGCGTAATCGACTATCTGTAGCCGTACTTTTAATTTAAGGCGCCGAAGGATAATCGAGAACCCCTTTGTCGGCAAGGGTAACAAGATCATTTGCTTTCAATATCCGTTCGGACAACGTATACAAGGTGTCGCCCGAGTAGAGGATACGCCGGACGGTTTTGCCGTAGTCGTAGCCGTATTGCCCGCTCTTGAGCAGATCGTCCTGGGAAAGATGGGTGACGCGTCCCCGCAGAGTAAAGCCCTTGATCGGATCGATATTGTATACGTATGCGCCTTGATAAGCGAACTGTCCATAAGCCGGGACGTTACCCTGTTGTTCAAGATTGCTCTTGTCTTTGATTTCCATTAACTCCACAGGAAAAGCGAGCAGGCCTTTGGATTTGGAGAACAATAGAGCTTTCGGGTTGCTCAATAGTTCGGAACCGGTTCCCCGGTCGCCGATGATCATTTTGAATTTCTCTTTCGGTTGGGTAACGTCGGATACGTCGAATAGGGCAACTTTCATTCCTTGGTAGTAGGCCGTCGTTTGATCTTTACCAGTTCCTTTGGCCGGGAGCTCCACGGTATCCTTGCCGAATCCGATGATGTGATTGTCATCGTAAGGGTGTAGATAGTCGCTATAACCGGGAATCTTCAATTGGCCGAGCACCGTCGGCTTGGTCGGGTTGCGCAGGTCGATCGCGAATAAAGGATCGACGTTGCGGAAGGTAACCATATATGCGCGGCCGCCCATGAACCGCGTAGAATAAATCCTTTCGCCCGGAGCTAGATTTTCCAACGACCCTATCGTTTTCATCTGCTCGTCAAGGACGTATAGATTATTCGTAGAGGGCTCCTCCGTTCCTCTCGTCCAAGAATTCCCCTTGGTCGTGGCGATCCGGAAGTAGCCGTCGTGCTCATCCATCGCGTATTGATTCAGAATCGATCCTGGCACTTCGCCACTGCCTACATAAACGATGCTGCCTTGATCCAGCCGAAACTTATGAATCTGCGTTTCTTGCCTGTAGGTACTCCCGTCTTGGATATACTTATCGATTGCGACGTAAAGGTGCTTCGTTGAGGCATAGAGAGTTTGGCTGGATCCGAGATAGGCGGACACTTGCATTTCTTCCGCGGAACGATCCAGATCTAGCGCGCCGATGAGCAACGTGTTGCTATCGGGCGAATCCGGGAAATAACGAATTCGGTCAAGCGTCAGCCTCCTTAACTTATCGGAAACGCCGGTGTCGCCGTAAAGTGGCTCATATTCGTCCGAATCCGAATTGTTCATCGGATATACGAAATAGTTGGATTTGTTCGCGATGACGTATAGCGCTCCGTCGATTTTGCGAGAAGATAGATAGCTGCCCTCCAGCGTCGTTTCGCGAACAAGCTTAGGTTGCCCGGCATCGTTCAATTCGTAAATCTTCGTTTGCACGGAACTTCTTACCGTTCCGGGAGGTAAAATCGTCAATCCTTCTGCGGAGGGAGATACCGTATTACTTAACGATTTGTTATCGCCCGAATCGATACGAGGAGAGAGTAACGATTCTTTCTGCCCGATAACGATCAGCCGCTTGCCGTCTACGTACATCTCCCGCGGGTAAAAATCGGTTTTCGATCCGAAGTTCAAAGTCGCCGCGAGCTTGGGCGAGTTCGGATCGGAAATATCGGAGACGAACAACCGGGTGCCGCTGATTTGGTAGATGAAGCGGCCGTCCGTTTTCGCCCAATCGGCTTCATCGACCCCGTTGACTTGCACGTTCGTCTGGGAATAGTTCGCGCTTTCGCTTGCAGGCAACTCGGAGTTGACAACGGGCTGAAGGGGGCCGGACGTCAAGGTCGACTCACCGCCTAGAACTTGGAGCGCCTCCCGACGAAATAATCCGTTGGTGGTGCTCATGCTTTGGATCAAATCGTCCAGTTTAGCCTTCGAGCCGATGACGGGAAGAACGGCGGGATCGTCTATGCGAACGACTTGCCGGATTCCGTCCCAAGCAACGACCGTCCCAAGCGCTTCGGATAGCGCGCGCAGGGGAACTAAAGCAACGTTCCCGACGAGTCGCGGCGCGGCTTCGAGCTTAACGGATCGTCCGTTTGCCGTTAGAAGAGCCGATCCTATCGTGAAGGTTGCCGAACGATCGCCGCGGCTGAGCAATATGTTTCTCCTATTGGCAGAGTCTGTTTGCCATGTCGTCTTGGCTTTAAGGGCGTTCGCGACTTCAAGCAATGGAACGAGTAGCGTTTTCTTCTCTGCGTAAACCGGAGTAGACAAGATTAGCTGCGAGCCGTTTACCCATACTTTAATGCTCTTTTTCGATAGGGCCTGTGGAGTAGCAGTTGCTCCGGTTATCGATGGAATGGCTAGCAAGATGCACATTAACCATAGGATAATTGACGTTTTTCTTAGCATGGAGATCCCCCTTGATTGGAACTTTGGTTGCCTTTAAAATCATAGACGCAAGTTGGAAGGTTTTGGTTGCGATAGTCGGGCTGGAACCGGGATAAGCGTTGACAAAGCGCGATGCCGCACCTATGATCGTTAAAGATTGAAGTAAGCTATTTAATGTAGGGAGAAGGAAGTTGACATGTCGCAGTCGCTTAAAAAAACGAATCGGACGTTCGTAACCGCCGGGTTGCTTGCGGCTCTGTTTATCGGAGCTCTGGACTCGACCGTGGTAACGACCGCTACGACTAGCATCGCTAAAGATTTGAACGGATTAAGCTTGATCAGTTGGATATTTTCCATCTATACGCTTACGACTTGCGTCACGACCCCGATTTTCGGCAAGCTGGCGGATCTGTATGGGAGAAAGTCGATTTTTACGATCGGGTTGATTTTATTTTTGGTAGGCTCCGTATTGTGCGGGGCGGCGCAATCGATGACCGAGTTGATCTGGTTCCGGGCGATTCAAGGGATCGGAGCGGGGGCGTTAACGCCGGTTACTTTTACGATTATCGGGGATTTGTACACGGGCGAGCAGAGGGGCAAGGTTCAAGGCGTGCTTGCGTCCGTATGGTCGATTGCCGGGCTGATCGGGCCGTTCGTCGGCGGTTATTTCGTGGATACGATATCCTGGCGCTGGATTTTCTATATGAACGTTCCCGTAAGCATCATTTCATTTATTCTCGTCTTCGGATTTCTGCACGAACGTTTCGCGAAAACGTCCAAGAGCATCGATTACATCGGAGCGCTTACCTTCACGATCTGTATATCCAGCTTGCTGCTTGCGCTGCTAACGGGCGGGGCAACGTACGCTTGGGATTCATCGACGATTCTCGTCCTTTTCGCTGTAGCGGCAATTTTTCTGTTCATCTTCTTGAAAGTTGAATCGCTGGCGAAGGAGCCCATGATTCCGCTCTTATTGTTCCGGGAAAGACGGTTGGTCGTTCCTTACGCGCTCGGTTTCATCGGATTTTGCATCGTGGCGGGAGTGACGATCTATATTCCGCTCTGGATCCAAAACATTATGGGCTATAGCGCTACGAAATCCGGCTTAATGCTTATGCCGATGTCGCTGGCGTGGCCGATCGCTTCCAATCTGTCGGGCAGATACATGTTCCGTTTCGGCGTAAAAAAATTCATGCTAATGGGCGCGTTTTTCGTGGCTTGCGGGGCATTCTGGTTGTTTACGGTGGATATGAACACCTCGTACTTGCACTTGATCGGGATCGTGGTCGTTATCGGATTCGGCATGGGTTGCATTAGCACGCCTGCCATCGTAGCGATTCAGAATGCGGCGGCAGCGAATATGCGCGGCGTGGCGACATCGACGAATTCGCTCATGGGAGCGCTCGGTCAGACCGTTGCGGTCGCCGTGTTCGGGATGCTGTTCAACCGAATGGTCATCGAGGAAACTCCGTCGCAAATGGCGGACGGCATGCACTTGATCTTCATCGTCATTCTGGCGATCGCGATATTTAAGTTAGTCGTCGCTAATTTGTTGCCTTCGGCGAAGAAGTCCGAGGAAAGTCAGGCAGCTTAAGTCGGAGAACGGCCATAGATGAAAATAACGAAAAACCATGAAAGGCCTGCGGGGCTTTTCATGGTTTTTTTCGTAGCGCGCGACATAGGTACTCTAATCGCCGCTGTTTTGTTGCTGATTCTGGCCTCGGCGTCCACCTCCACCCATGCCACCGAAACCTCCGCCTTCGCTTAACGTGATCGTAACGGCATTTTGCGTTCCGTCTTCCAGATCAACGCTTAAGACGTCGTCGGCTTTAAGATCGGCGAGGGTGATTTCGGTTTCTTTCCGTTCTTGATTCTCGAATGTCATTTTAACGATTTTGGTCGCGGACGTTACCTGGACATCGACGGTTTCATCCGAGAACATTTCCGCCATACCAGGTCTTCCTCTTCCTTGTCCTTCCCCTTGAGCAGGAGGACTGCCTTCCCCGCTTGGTGGTTGAGGATTTCCGTCTTGGTTTCCGCTATTGGGGTTATTCCCGCCATCTTGTCCTTCATTTGGAGGCCGTTGTCCGCCATCTCCACCGCGAGCGCCGGGCACGAAGCTGGATTTGTACAGCGTAATCGTCTCCCCGTCGATGCTTTTGACTTTACCCATTAGATCGGCGCCCATCATCGGAGATCTCCCCATCCCTTGACCTGCCGCCTGGTCTTGTTGCTGATCTTGGGCGTTGCCGTCGACGTTTGCCCCCGCGGCTTGATTCGTCGAATCGTTGCCGCATCCCGTCAATAGAATCAGAGCGACGATTGTCGTAACGATGAACTTTTGCTTTATTGCCATAGCCTATCTCCCCTTAACGATTAACCTTGAATGGAACTTACGCCTTAACTACGAATTCAAGGTTCGTAAAGTATCGGTGGAGAGTATTAATCTTCACGTATTGTATCGTCGTCTACGGCGAACAGATCGCGGAAGACGGCTTTCCTGTTCTCGAGGAATCTTCTCGTTAACTGGTAATGGGCGGTATCCTCGTAAGCGATTTCCCTGATCGGAGTTTCGTCGAACGTAAAGATTTGCGCGTCGGGGTAGCCAAGCAGAATCGGAGAATGGGTGGCGATGATGAACTGCGCATACGGACTGAGTTGATGAAGGATCGACAGCAGATTTAGCTGGCGCGCCGGCGATAAGGCAGCCTCGGGCTCGTCCAGAAGATAGATGGCGTTCCTGCCGAAACGGTTGCGGAACAAGGAAAGAAAGGATTCTCCGTGGGAGCGCTCATGCAACGACTTGCCTCCGAAGGACGCGTAAATTTGTTCCCGAAACTCCGGTTGTATTTTCGCTTCGTAATCCAAATAATTGGCGAAGTTGTAGAAGGATTCCGCCCGCAGGAAGAATCCGTTGCGCACTTTGGGAAGCCAAGACAGACGGATGTAAGGCCCGAATACGGACTCGCTATTGTCCAACTCGTAGATTTGGTTAACCCCTCCACCTGCCGTATGAAACCCGCTTTGCCATGCGATTGCCTCCAGCAAAGTGGATTTACCCGAGCCGTTCTCTCCGACGAAGAAAGTGACAGGCCTCGTGAGTTGTAATTTCGAAGTCCGTCTGAGCGAAGGGATTGAGAACGGATATTCGCTTGCGGAACCGAACTTTTCATGAAGCAAGGTTACTTCTTTAAGAAACATGCGGATTACTCCTTACTGTCTTGAAGGTTCTTCTTTACAACGGATTGGAATGAAAAAAGTTTCGAACGAAATAAAGCCAAGTCTGCATTCCTTGGTTTCAGCTCTCGTCGAAGAGCGCTTAAGGATGCGGACTTGGCTATTAAGCGGAACGGACGATCTAGGAACGTAAAAGCTGGATCGTTAAGGCTGAGGGCGAACGACGGGAGTAACGTAAAGATAAGGAGTGCGGGTTGTCGTGTAAGTACCTTCCAGCGAGTTCTCGGTTAAGAGATTCGCTTTCACGAGGGCGGAGATTTTGGCGGAATCGGCTTTGAATAACGCCTTCCACAAGTCGGGATCGGGCAGGGCTTCGATCAACAATTGATCATTATAGTGTTTCTTTTCTTGATACAGTACTTTAAGCGTGTAGTCATCAAGACGGAATTCCGAATCCTGCGGATATTCCTTCGTAATCTCCCTACGGAGATCCTCTAGTTCGTCTTCCCATTGTTTGATCTGGGTTTTCAATTGGCAGAAGCGGGTAAGTTTATCGGCGTTCATTCGACAACCTCCATCCATAGCGTTAGTCATATGTATGTGCGGAAAGGCTGTTTTATGAGAACGGCCGGCGCGCCGCAGCGACGATTCATGACAATGCGGCGGCCCCGCCGGGACCGCCGCATTTTCCTTAACGTTAAGCGTTCCATACTTGACGTTCCCGATCCTCGCCGGTGTACTCGATTCTCGAAGGAGAGATCTCGAGAATGACGTAGTTCGGGTCATTGGGACCGTCGAACCAGCGCTTGAATTCCTCGCTCCAGAACTTCTCGCGAAGGGAATCGTTCTTGGTCACTTCCGCGGAGCCCTGAATCTCCACGACTTCTTTGGGCCAATTGCCGTCATACCCGAGCAGCAAGTACACGTTAGGATTTTCCTTGAGCTCTTCGACTTTATGGGTTTGGCGATCCGAGGCGAGATAAATTTTAAGTCCGTCATGGAAGACCGCCATGTAGCGCGCCTTCGGCCGGTTGCCTTCGATCGTTGCGAATGCCGCGATGCGATGCGTATCCAGCGCTTTCATAATTTTACTTTCCAATTCTTGTTGCGTCATGTGAATAAGCTCTCCTATCCCTAGGGAAATTTTCATTATTATTTTACCCCTAGCGGTTAAAGCTGAACCCTCCAAACCCGAATAAGAACGGTTATGTAACGCAACCTCAAACGACTTCTTTTTTTGCTATAATGAAGGCAATACGTCGACATGTAAGGAGGAGCAGGATGAAGTCCATTACCGTAAAACAACTGCAGGATAGATTCAAGCTCGAAGTGCTCGCCGGCGATAATCAGATGCATCGCGAGATTACCAGGCCGAGAGCTCATCGACCGGGTTTGGAGTTCGTCGGCTATTTCGATTTTTTTCCCATGAACCGGGTTCAGGTGCTGGGCAGGAAAGAGATTAATTATTTGCACAAGCAGACGGAGGAAGAACGGAACTTGCACATCGGCAACGTCGTTAAGTACCATCCTCCTTGTTTTATCGTAACGAGCCAGCAGGAAGGTCTCAAATACTTGATGATCTACTGCCAGCAAGAGGGGATTCCGTTACTTCGGACGAACGAAACGACGACGGAATTTCTAGGCAAGCTCGATGCTTACCTCATTCAAGCGCTTGCGCCGGAAATTTCGATTCATGGCGTATGCGTGAACGTATCCGGGATCGGGATTCTGTTAAGGGGAAAATCGGGCATCGGCAAGAGCGAGACGGCGCATACGCTTATTCGCAGGGGACATCGGCTTGTGGCCGACGACATCGTCGTGTTGAAGAAGCTAAGCTCGCAGACGCTGCTCGGAACGCATAACGGAACGACTAAGGAGTTTCTAGCTCTGCGCAGTATCGGACTTATTAACGTCGTACGCTTATATGGCAGGAAAGCTTTTCAGGACGAGACGCGAATCGTACTCGATATCGAATTGTGCCCATGGCAGGATCAGGCGCTAAACAACGAGCTCGAGCTCGAGCCGAAATATACCGAATACTTAGGAGTTCGCATTCCGCATATCGAAATTCAGCTTCAACCGGGCAGGGACGTCGCGGGCATGATCGAAGCCGCGGCGAATAGCTGGTATTTGAAGCAACAGGGCTACAGCGCTGCGGAAGAGTTCATGAAGCGAATCGAAGGAGACATGAAATGAGCAGTCGCAAGATCGGGTTCGCTTTCAACCGGTTCATCCTAGCGCTAATCCTCATATTGACGTTGTCGGCATGCAACTCGGATAAGGCCAACAACAAAACAACCGAACAAGCAACGTCGTCCCCTTCGCCGACCGCAACCGAGCAGCAGCCTGCCTCCAAGGACGCCGAACCGGCCAAAGCAGGCTCTAAAGGATACTTATGGAAAATAACCGGAGACCATAATTCCGGATACTTGGCGGGCACCATTCATATCGCTAGGAAAGACATGTATCCGCTGGATGAGGACTTGGAGCAGGCAATCGACGAGGCGGACTATATCGCGTTGGAACTGGATTTAACGAAGGTCGATCAGAAGAAGACCGTGGAGTTAGTCAATGAAAAAGCGCTGCTGACGGATGGCACAACGCTAAGGGACCATGTCGCGGAAGAGGATTACGAGAAATTCCGGAGCATCTTGAAGAAGTCGATCCTTAGCGCAGCCGCGGCGACATTCGATCAATACGAACCGTGGTATGCGGCGATGACACTGGAGAGCCTTCCCGCCATGAAGTATATGACGACGGACGGAATCGACCAATACATCGCCAAACAAGCTCATAAAGAAGGCAAAACGATCATCGAGCTCGAAAGCATGGAGTCGCAGTTGGGGATCTTCGATAGTTTCTCGAAGGAGATGCAGGAGCAATATTTTCACCAAACGGTAGAGAGCGCCGGGACGGCATCTACGGGACTCAAGCAACTGCTCGACATGTGGACGCTAGGAAATCTGAAATTGCTCGAGACGACGCACGATCAGTTCGAAGAGGAAGGCAAGAAAACAATGGGCGAACAATTCAAAGCCTATAACGATACTTTCCTAGTGAATAGGAACGTCGAGATGGCGAACAAGATCGATCAATATTTAGCCGAGGGAGAGGAAGGCACTTACTTGGTCGCGGTCGGTTCGTTGCACATGGTCGGCGAGCAAGGCTTGGTGTCTCTTTTGGAGAAGAAAGGGTATACGGTCGAATTCGTGAAATAAGCGATGATCGGCCCTTCTCCAAACCAATTGTTGACTGAATTTACGGATCTAGGTAATATCGATTTAAGAGGTGATCCGTGAGCGATGTCTAACGCGATTGATCTAATGGAGCAACATTATCTTGTAGGGAGAGACGACGAGGTTGCCGTCTTTAACGAACGATTGGGGTTAGACTCCACGCAAGAACGGATTATCAACGTATACGGGACCGGCGGAATCGGGAAAAGCTTCTTGCTGAACGAGTTTCGCCGCCACTCCGAACAAGACGGTGCAATGTTTCTCCTCATAGACGGCCGCGTGTTTGTAACTCCGCAAGAATTTTGTTATCAACTTCTTCGAGCCTTACGCTATCCTATCAATGAGATCCCGATGACAGATGATTTAAGCTTATTAACGGATATATGCTTGGACGCGATGCATGAAGCAACAGGGAAAGGGAAAACGGTTCTTGCCCTGGATACGTTCGAAGAGTTCGGCGATTCGGAGCACTGGCTGCGGGAAGAGTTTCTGGCGCGCATAAGCCCACGGGTTCTAATCGTCATTAGCGGCAGGCTTCCATTGCAAGGCCGGTGGCTCTACTCCCCGGCATGGAGAAATTTGATCTATCGGATGCCGCTTAGCGATCTGGATTACGAGTCCGTGAAGCGGTATTTGGTTCGGTCGGGTATCGACGGCGAGGAGACGGTGCATCGCATCTGGGTTCAGACCAAGGGGCATCCGTTGACCTTGGCTTTATTCGCTTCGACGACGTTAGTCCGAAACCAGCATAAAGCAAAGTTGATGGGCACGGATGAAATATTCGTTCACGTCGTTAACGTGTGGCTAAAAGAAGTTCCCGAAGCTTACAGGATGTTAGTCGAGACGGCATCCGCGTTAAGGCATTTCAATCAGGAATTGCTGAGCTTCGTATTGGAGAAGCCGATTACGGCGAATCAGTTCAAGAAGCTTGCCGAGCTTTCGTTCGTCCAGCGGGCGGACCGCGGCTGGTTGCTCCATGATCTTCTGCGCGATGCCGTCAGCCGTGAATTAAGATTGCGAGAACCGGATCGCTATGAACGGCTTTGGAAACGCTGCGTCCTCTATTATTATTATAAAATCAAGAACGCGGCAGGCAAGAAGTCGGTAGGCTGGGACAATGCGGAGTGGTTCTATTATATCGGAGATCAATTAATCCAGTCCGCTTTTTACCAACATTCTCTGCCGTATAGCTCTGAACCGCTTACTCTCTCGAATTGGAAGGAAGCCGAGCAGTACATCGACGATCGCTATCGTCATACGAAAGATGTTCGGATTCCGCTAATGGATCCGAACACCGGTGAACCGTACGAATATCTCTATAAAGCCGAAGTCAGCCTATATGGACTCAAACACATCCACTTGAAGGAATTATTCGAACTGGATACCGGAATCGTAAAGTTAACCCGGGATTCGAGCGGGATCGTACGCGGTTTATCCGCGATTATTCCGATCAATGGGCATACGTTGGACTATTTGAAATCGAAGCCCCTCTCTTCCGCCTACTTCAATAGTTTATCCCAATCCGAGCTTAATGCTCTCAATGTTCCCCGCCATACGAGAGCAGGATACTTCTTCAAAACTCTCGACGTCCATGATTCATCCGATCTTCCCATGCTTCAGTGGACGGGGATAACTTTCATCTCCCATATCTTATCCTCTACCTTTATCGTAGCCGCACCGCCTCCCGATCCTTTTTGCCATTCGATCTTTTATAGTTTGGGTTGCCAAATCACGAAGAATGTCGTCCATTTCGATTACGAGGACCGGACTCCGGCCCCGTTGTTCGTTATCGATACGAGAGGGGAAAAGCTGCACGACTATTTAAAGGGAATGATCGCTTCAAACGGTATTGTGACGGAGGACGAAGAGAGGGATATCCCTTCCGCACAACTTACCGTTAAGGAAAGGGAGATCGTCGAACTGATCGTCAAAGGTCATACGAACATGGAAATCGCCAATCTTCTTTTTATTAGCGAAGCGACGGTCAAGAAACATCTCTCGAATATATTCAAGAAGTGGGACATCAAGAGCCGGACGCGACTGATTAACTTTTATCTGAAATCGCGATAGATCCAAGAGACCCCGTCGTTTCCGCGATAAATCTCTATAGACCAAAAGAGAAGATCACTTGATCTTCTCGATAGCCAAGATCTGATTATCGATCATGATAATCGTCAGTTTATCGGAAATTGATAATATTCGGGAAAAATAGGAATGCTTATTGTTCATCTCTACGATAAAACGGGGTTTACCGGACGGATCGAGAGAATACACCGTTCCTACGTTTGCGCTGAAGTAGACGTTGCCCGCAGTGTCGCCCGTCATTGTAAACGCCGCGAGGCTTCGCCCCCATGCGATATCTTTTTTCGTCAGGCTATACTTCCATTTGATTTTCCCGGATTTATCGCGATTAAGTACCGTGTTCGTTTTCTCGTCCAGCTCATAGGTTCCGCCCCGCAAGTCGCCGATCCCCCGATTCGTAACGCCGGAAACCGGATCGGGAACAAGGCTGCCGTCCTTTTCCGAAATCGAATAGGTTGTATAATGAGGGCTCATAGTAGCCGCATCGAAAGTCCACGAGACTAGTTTTCCCCTCTGAGCCATATAGAAAATGCCGGGTCCGGGCAAGGATTTGCTCCATAAGACGTTACCCTGCCCGTCTAATTTCAGAAGACGATCCTTCGTTTGGGCATAGATGTTGCCCGATTCATCGGAGAACAGATTAAGAAATTCATAGACGCTAAGCTTCCGATCCCGATCTTCGACGGTTTCGCGCTGCCAAGCTACGGAGCCGTCCGGATGATAAAGCGTCAATCCTTGTCCGGTTCCGGCTAGCAGAATCAAGTTTCCATAGTCATCCGCCGAGTAGACGGGGTAGTCGAGAGAGAACCCTTGCTCGTTCTTCGGAGCGTATAGGGTGGTTGCGGGAATGATGATTTTCCGCCCATCTTCGTCCACGCGTACGATTTGGTCGATAATAAGGGAAGTCTCGTCCGCGTATTCTAAATTCCCTTGATAGAATCGATAGTACGCGTCGTCGCCGATCAGCTCGAACGTATTTAATTCGCTCGGCAGCGATTGCTTCCACTTGATGTTGCCTTGCGTATCTACGGCCATGAGATAGTCGAAGGCAATGAAATAGACGAGGCCGTTACTCCCCGTATAAGCTTGGAAATGTTGATAAGGGCTCGGGTCCTGGATAGACCACTTCAATCGAAATTGTCTGGCGTTGTGAAGAACGAGATTGTTACCGCGATCGTCGACCAGCTTCAACCGTTGCGTGACTTGGATGTCTTTTAAGGATGGAGCTGCCGCGAATATCGTATTAGGCAAGCAAAAGAGGCAGCAGACGGCAAGCAACGATAACAGGTTTTTTTTCACGTGAAGACATCCCTTCGATAGATAGACTTGGGCGATTTGTCAAAATCTATCATACAATAGGAATAACCCGAAGAGATATAGCAAAAAGGAGACCTCCAATAGAGATCTCCTTAGACGATAGACTAACGATCACTTGAAAAACAAAAAGTTCGTAGGAAGCTTGCGTAAGTTTCCGTCGGAAGGATTATTAATAACTCGTCCGTTGAACACGAGCGAGGTTGAGCCGCCGCCGTCCAAGTTGTAACCGTCTAGTGCTCCGTAACGCTGCAACAGAATTTGCATCTCGGCCAACGTTGCGCCGGAGCTGCCTTTTTCGTTATACCCGTCGACGACCAGGAACAAGATCTGGTCGTCTTTGTAATTTCCGATGACCGTGCGAGGCGCTCGCTTCGGACTGGTTTGCCACTTGGACGGGATTTCCGTTTTTCTTCCGTTCTGCAGGAGTACGGGAACGAACGATGCGCCGAACTTCGGATCAAGCGCGTCTAGCTGATCCTTGCTGGCAAATTTCCCGCCGATCAATTTATTGTCCCCGTTCACGCCCACGAAGAACAAATCCTTGTAAGTAGGATGAAATCCCCCTATGTAATCTCCATCGACGACCGTCGTGCTTAACGGATAACGCTTGCCTCCGCTGTCCGCGAAACCTCCGGCATTGACGCCGATCGCGGCATTATTCCGTTTGACCGCGGCCAGCGTCGTCTCGGCTCCGCCTTGTACGTCGTTGCCTAGGGCGAGCTTCATCGCGTCGCTCTTCTTAAGCTTGATCTTGAGAGCGTAGCTCTTGAAGTTCTGCGTGCCTAAGTAAAATAGCTGGGCTTGAAGCTTGTCCGATTGAATCGTCGCGGCGGGTTTGCCTAGCTTATTGGTAATCCGACGATCGTAGATTTGATAAGGGCGCGCGGCTTGGGTGGAGGCCAGGGACGCTATCGTTTTCATATCGGCGTTGGTTTTTTTGTAAAGCGTAATTTGTTTTTTAAGCGATTGCCCGGTTCCTTGGGCAATGACCTTGGCTTGGTCTAATCCTTCGTGAACAATGCCCGCGGTCACGCTTGGATCCTCTAGGCGTATGTCATGCATAGGAAACGATGCCGAAGGCAGCAAGATTCCGATATCGGCTACTAACATCCATATTAACATGCCTAGAAAAGGGGTACAGGCCAGCAACAGCGTGCGGTTAACGGAACGAATCGATGCCGAACTCATTTCAGCACGTCCAGGCTTTTCTTCAATTCCGCGAGCTGTTTCTTCACTTCGGCCAATTGAGAGTAAAGCTTGTTGCTGTTGTCGGTCTTCGTATCGGCATTATCTTTCGCGAAGGTCAGCAGTTCGTTAAGCGCTTCGATCTTGCTTCCCATCTGGGCGAGTTGTTCCTTGTAGTCGCTCTCTAGCTTCGTCATTCGGATATCGTAATCTTGTTGCATCGAAGCGATCTGGCTGGCCGTTTGCCGTTCGAGATCGGAAGACACTTGCTGTTGAATGCGGTCGGAATACCATTTCGCTCCGGTAACTCCTCCGGCGATAAGGACAAGCCATAGAATGGCAAAAACGAGAAAGGCGCCGCGGCGCTTTTTCCTTGGCGGTGTTTCTCGATAAGTGTCGGTTAACGTAGGTTGGTTTCTCTCTGCTCCTAATTCTCTCATCTCTCTGTTTATTGCACCTCTCTTGTTGTCGTTGCGATAACGAGCTTCAGTTTGACTTGACGTAATATGAACGAATGCTAGCTTGAAAAGTTGCGCCTGTCATGGGATTGTAACACACAAATTGTCTTTTTTTCACGAATAAGGGGCAGGCGAATGTTTCCATTCGGCAAGAGCGGAGGATTTATTCGTGGGAATGCCCCATACGACCGAACTTCCCGGAAGGCTCAATAGGGGAAAGGTGACAAAAATGGATTTAGCGATTGACACGTTATATTAGTTTGTATAGAATACAAACAAATAGGAAGTAATATCATATCTTGTCGAAATATCGGGTTGATGATAGACGGAGTAATGAACATAGAGCGAACCTATTGGAAGGCAGTGAATTCTAATGCAGCAATCAAGTTTGCCAAGCACGATCAGAGCGATGAACAAATCGCTCGTCCTGAACGTAGTCAGACAGGAGGGGCCGATATCGCGGGCGCAAGTGGCCAAGAAAACCAATATTACGCGGGCGACCGTATCGGATATCGTTAACGATCTGATCGCGGACGGAGCCATATACGAAGGCGGGGAAGATAATTCTCCGGTTGGAAGAAAAGGAATCCTGCTCAATTATAACGCCTCGTTAGGCTTTGGCGTTGGCGTCGATATCGGCGGGACTAAAATCTCTTTCGGGTTGTTCGACGTGAACGCGGAATTATTGGCAACGAAGACGGTCGAAACCTATAAAGTTGTCACTAACGACATATTTATCTCTTTGCTGGCGGACTCGATCAGAGAATTTATCGCCGAGAATAATAGGGACCTGACTTCTCTTCAAGTGATCGGAATCGCGACGCCCGGAATCGTGGATTACAAGAAGGGAATCGTCGTAGAAGGCTCCCCCAATCTGCCCGGATGGGAAAACTTGAATTTGAGCGCGCGCATTACGGAGCATCTGGGAGTACCCGTCGTTCTGGAGAATGACGTGAGAGCGGCTCTGGTAGGCGAAGTGTGGAAAGGACAATGCCAGAACGTGCAGAGCGCCATCCTTCTAGCGGTTGGCACGGGTATCGGATCGGCGCTTCTGATGGACGGCAATATTATTCGGGGTTTCGGCAATGCGGCCGGCGAGATCGGGTACATGCTGTTCGAACGCGAGCAGCTCCATATGAATTGGGACAATAAAGGCTGCTTCGAATCTCTTGCCTCGGGGTCCGGATTGGCCGCGAGAATGAAAGGCGAGGGCGAGCAAACCGCGGAACAAACGGAAACGGCAGCGGATATTTTCGTCGCGGCCAAACGAGGCGATGCCGTAGCTAAACGGCTAGTCGAGGAGTTTACGGATTATCTCTCGATCGCCATCCTGAATCTGGTCTCGGTCGTTAACCCGGAGAAGATCTTGCTGATGGGCGGATTATCGAATGCCGCCGAAGATTATTTGCCGCGGATTAACGAAAACATCAAGAAACATACGTTTTCCCGAACAAGCGTCGAGGTAACCGTATCCGAGATTAAGGATTTGGCGCCTTTGTACGGAATATCGATTTTGGCTTTGCGGATCGTACAGCCTACCGTTCAATTTCTTAAAGATATTAAGTTAGTCTAACGACCTAGGAGGTGTCTACCTTGCAGATGATGGAAATCAAGCAGCTAAGCAAAGTGTTCGCGGGAGTATCGGGAGAAGTCGTTGCGCTTCAGAATATCGATTTCTCCGTGAAGCAAGGGGAGTTCGTTTCGATCGTCGGCACTTCCGGTTGCGGGAAATCGACGCTTCTGAGCATTGTGGCCGGCTTGAGCAAACATACCTCCGGCGAAATTCTCGTAGAGGGTAAGGCAATCTCGGGCCCGGGGTCCGATCGCGCGGTCGTCTTCCAATCCGATGCGACGTTCCCTTGGCTTACGGTAAGCGAGAATATCGAATACGGCATGAAGGTTAAGCGGATGTCGAAGGAAGCCCGGAAGAAGAAGTGCGACGAGCTTCTCGAATTGCTAGAGCTTGAGAAGTTCAGGGACGCGTACCCTCGCGAGATGTCCGGGGGCATGCGCAAGAGAATCGATATCGGACGAGCCTATGCGGTGGAACCGCAAATTCTGTTAATGGATGAGCCGTTCGGAGCGCTCGACGTCGTCACAAGGGAAGCCATGCAGGACGAGTTGCTGCGGATATGGTCGGAGAGAAGGAAGACGGTTATCTTCGTTACCCATGATCTGGAGGAAGCGATGTTCCTCTCCGATCGCATCATTCTCTTAAGCCCGCGCCCGGGACGGATTAAACAAATTATCGATCTTCCCTTTGCCAGACCGCGCACGCAACAGCTTCGAGAGTCCCACGAGTTCTACGAGCTGCGCAATCAACTTCGGAAGATCATGGGATAGGGGGGACCACAATGAAAATAAAACTGCTCAGTTACGTCTCCATCCTTATTCTGATCGCCGTGTGGCTGGTGTTAACTCTCGGAGGGATCGTGGAGTCTTTGTTTCTCCCGGGACCCAAGCAATTGTACGAGGTGATTTCCACTTCCTACGCGGATTTGGCTAAGCATATGGGATATACCTTGATGAGGCAATTCACCGGATTTTTTATCGGTTCCGCGTTGGGAATTATCGTAGGTTTAATGATCGCTTCCAATCGTTACATTCAGGCTTTATTGGATCCTATTATTGAAATCTTGCGTCCCGTACCTCCGCTTGCGGTCATTCCGATGCTGATCCTATGGCTTGGAATCGGACCAGTTCCGCAAATTCTGCTAGTTATCTTCGGTTGTTTCGTTATCCTCGTCGTAAGTACGGTGGAAGCGGTTAAGAACGTTCCGAAAATATACGTAAACGCGGCACGTACTTTGGGAGCTCAGTGGTTCTATATTTATCGGACCGTCATTCTCCCTGCCATCGTTCCTTCGCTTGTCGGAGCGATTCGCGTTGCGGCAGCGGCTTCGTTCGGCTTGGTCGTGGCTGCGGAATTCATGGGGGCTCAAGAAGGAATCGGCTATTACATGATTATCGCGCAACGATATTTAAGAACGGACATGATTCTAATCAGCATTATTCTCATCAGCGCTATTGCATGGCTGGTGGATCAGGCGATCCGCAAAATCGAGAAACGCATGACCCAATGGTCCGAAAGGCACCAGTAGCTTTCGTAATAATCCATGCGTGGATTCCTGCCCGTATAGAAGAGTTGTAGCATAAGCGGCAGATCCGATAGATGATTAGCATTTCACACACATGAAAAGGGAGATGTTGCGAGATGAAAAAGTGGACTGCGTTATTGGCTTTGATCGTATTGTCGGTTAGTTTGGCAGCTTGCTCGGGGAATGACAAGAATGATGAGGGAGCGGCGGAATCCGGCGGCAAGCTTAAGGAAGTCAGCTTCGGAATGATGCCTTATTACGATTACGCGCCGTGGGCTCTGGCGGAAAATCAAGGATTTTTTGAGCAAGAAGGAATCAAGTTCAAATCGACGATGTTCCCAGTCGAAGGAAACGTAGCGCCTGCGCTCATTAACGGGTCGATCGATATCGGGGGATTCGGGGATACTCCTTCGATTACTCTGGCTTCGCAATTCCAAGATTTGCGCATGGTCAGCTTTCTGAATATTTTCAAAGGTTTTGCTATAATGGCTAATAAAAAAGGCGATTTCAAAACTTACGAGCAGTTTCTCAAGGAATCCAACGATCCGAAGCAAGCGGCTATCGAAACAGGCAAACAGTTGAAAGGCAAATCGATCGTGACGACTTCCGGAGCCGCTTTCTATATGGTTCTCGAACAAGCTTTGGTCAATGCCGGACTTACCATGGACGATGTGAAATTAATAGACATGGAGCCTGACGTCGGAGTGTCGGCCTTTATCTCGGGAACGGGCGATTTCTATCTTGGCGGACTTCCGCAACGCGAGAAGCTTCAAGGCGAAGGATATCCGGCGTTGATCAGCGGCGATGAAATCGGACCTGGCGCGGTCATGCTGGCAGGTTTGGCAACCACGAAGAAATACGCGGACAAAAATCCGGAAACGATCAAGAGTTTGCAAAAGGTTTGGTTTAAGACGATGGATTACATGAAGAGCAATCCGGATGAAGCCTATGCTTTCTTGGCGAAATGGTCGAATGAGCAAAACGGAGGAAAAAGCACGGCGGACGACGCGAAGAAATTCATTGAAGCCTATGTTATTTTCGCGAAGTCTCCGGAAGACGCCAAGGCGCTCTTCTATGACGAGAATTCCTCTACAAGCTGGAAGCAACGCTATGAATACTTAGTGAAGTACCATGAGGAAACGGATATTATCAAGAAGGACTCCGTGAAGATCAACGATTTGGTATTGGCCGAATCTATCTTCCAGTCGTTACAACAGGAATAGGAGGCTGATTTCTTGTCGGGCATACACCTTCATCCGCACGACATTCTTGACGAAGGAGCCGAACGGTTTCTTGAACTGATCGGGTTAATGGGGGATACGGAATATATTTTTCCCGAGGTCAATACCATTTTCGAGCGCAACCCTTATCCGACAGGCAAACTCCCGCATAATCCCGTCCACGAATTCGTGCAAGGGCAAGGGACTTTACATGTGGATATAGACTCGAAAGCGATTTATCCTCCCTTATTTCAGAAGGTAGACGAGTCGATCCTGACGGGTCAAGATCCGATGGCGGTAATAAAGACGGCGCTCGATGAAACCGAACTTAAAGTCATTCCGTGGGTCAATCTTCTAAACGGACATTTCGAAGGCGACGTATCGAACAACGGGGTTATCGATTTTCGCGGTCAACCGGTCGAGCATTGGCTTTGTCCCAACGGGCCGGATGTCGTACCCATGTGGTCTAAAGCGTTAACGGCCATCACCGAAAAGTACGGGTATAAGAAGTTCCTTATCGACCGGATTCGGTTTCCCGACTGGGCCGGCAAGGAAGTCAGGCCTCAAGGGATATTCAGCTGCTTCTGCCGTCATTGCGTGAATCGGATGACGGAAGCAGGAATCGTGGCTTCGCGGCTTCTGGAAGATATGCAGTTAATCGCATCCTTACTGAAGGAACAGAAATTTAGCAAAGCAGCCGATCTCATGCAGCAGTCGCCGCGTGTAAAACTATGGATAGAATTTCGTAAAGACAGCGTATCTTCCTTCGTAGAGCGGTTGGTCGCCGAAGTTCGGCGCATGAATCCCGACATCGAGTTATGGTTGGATCTTTGGCCGCCTTCATACGCCTGGTTATTGGGCCAAGATTACGGCAGGCTGACAAGAACGTCCGATACGTTAAAGCATTTCCCTTATCATAAGCTAGGCGGCGGAGCGGACGTTCAGGGCTTCATCCGGTATTTCGCCCAATCTACGGACAAGCAAGAAGAGGCTTTTCAGGCGTTCCTACGGGTATTCGAACTCGAGTATGACCTGTCCTATGCTACGTTTCAACAAAAAGGATATCCGATTGAATTCGTCCGGAACGAGAACGATAAGGTTAGAGCGCTCTCGAATCCAGGCACGAAAATTTTCAGCGGAGTGCAGATGTGGAACATCGGTCCGGCCGATCTGAAGCTGGCCATACAAGCGGCTCGGGAAAGCGCTGCGGACGATGTCCTCTATTATTGTTACGGATGGGCGGAGAAGGAACTGTTTCAAGCGGTTGGAGAAACCAACGGGACATAAATAATAAGCTGCCGGTAAACTACCGGCAGCTTATTTCGTTGTTTGGTGCCAAAGACGTGTCTAACCGCTTCTTCGCGTTTCCGTCTTATCGTAATCGGATTCTGGGTATGCAATTGTACAAGTTAAGAATCATCGGCTTATTTTCTCGTGGGATAGACCGATCAACTCCAAATCTACCTTCCTCTTACTTAATTGTAGTGGGGATTTTTTTATCATGGCTTTTTCCTAGGTACACTTGATGTGTGCGCGATAAAGTTTTAGTATCAGTGTAAAGCTTATCCAAGTGTCGTTTAAGGGAAAGGAGGGTGCCGTTATGATTGTCGTCGGTTTGGCGGGCTGGGGAGATCATGATTCCTTATATGTACCGGGGACCGCGGCGAAGGACAAGCTTCGCGCTTACGGCTCCCATTTCTCCATCGTCGAGCTGGATAGCTCGTTCTACGCGGTGCAGCCTCCGGATCGAATGGCGCGTTACGCGGCGGAAACGCCGGATGGCTTCGGTTTCGTCGTAAAACCCTATCAGGCCATAACGGGACATTTGCGGGGCAAGTCCTATTATGACAACGATGATGATATGTACCGTGCCTTTCGCGAAAGCCTCGATCCGGTTATGTCGGCTGGGAAATTAATCGCCGCGCTGTTCCAGTATCCTCCTTGGTTCGATTGTACGAAGGACAACGTGCGGTTGCTGCGGGAAACGAAGAAGCGGATGGAAGGGTTTCCGTGCGCGTTGGAGTTTCGTCATCAGAGCTGGTTCGCACCGGAATTCAGGGAGAAAACGCTTGCGTTCATGCGGGATGAGGATTGGATTCATAGCGTCTGCGACGAGCCGCAAGCCGGCGACGGGTCGATTCCCATCATTCTGGAAGCTACGACGCCGGAGTATACGATCGTCCGGATGCATGGGAGAAACGTAGGCGGATGGAATCAAAACGGGGCTCCCAATTGGAGAGAGGTTCGCTATTTGTACGACTATAGCGAGGATGAGCTCCTGGAGTGGAAAGACCGAATAAGTCGGTTGGCATCGCAATCCGCTAAGGTCGGGATCATTTTCAACAACAACTCCGGCGGTCATGCGGCGGGTAACGCGAAGCAGCTTATGCGGATGCTGGGACTTCCGGTGTACGAGCTGCCCGTGGACAATCCGCCCGAGCAACTGGACTTGTTTAACTTATAAACAGCATAGAAGGGAATTATTTCGAATGATTAGATTCGGCATCATCGGCACCAACTGGATTACGGAGGATTTTATTAACGCAGCGCGAAGAATAGGCGATTTCTCGTTAACGGCCGTCTATTCCCGCACGGAGGCAACGGGGCGCCAGTTCGCGGACAAGCACGATATCGCCAACGTGTACACGGATCTAGAACAATTCGCGTCAAGTCCGGAATGGGATGCCGTTTACATTGCGAGCCCGAATTCCTTCCATGCCGAGCAGGCGATCGCATGCATGAATCAAGGGAAGCACGTATTGTGCGAGAAACCGCTGGCCTCCAACGAGCAAGAGATTCGACGTATGACGGAGGCGGCGACAAGTAACGGCGTCCTGTTGATGGAAGCTATGAAATCTACGTTTACGCCTAACTTTAAGGTCATTCAGGAGAACTTGCACAAGATAGGCCCGGTTCGACGTTATTTCGGCAGCTATTGCCAGTATTCCTCGCGATATGATATGTACAAGCGGGGAGAAGTTCCGAATGCTTTTAATCCGGTGTTCTCGAACGGCGCGTTAATGGACTTGGGAGTCTATTGCATCTATCCGTTGATCGTGCTTTTCGGAGAGCCGGAACGGATTCAAGCTAGCGGTTATATGCTGGATTCCGGCGTGGACGGGGCGGGAAGCCTGCTTCTTGGTTATCAGGGAATGGGCATGGACGCGGTTATCCACTATTCCAAAATCGTAGATTCCTATGCGAGCGCAGAGATTCAGGGGGAGAACGGAACGATCGTTTTCGATAAAATAAGCAGGCCGGACAAAGTGCACATCCGTTACCGCGACGGTTCGGTCGAAGACCTCACGCAGCCGCAGGAAGATAATGCGATGTATTACGAGGCATTGGAGTTTATCGAGTTGGTGAAAAAAGGAGAGAAGGAGTCGGCCGTGAATTCCCATGCGAACTCCTTGAAGGTTATCCGGGTCATGGATGAAGCCCGCAAGCAGATGGGACTTGTTTACCCGGCGGACTAACTAATTGAGCTCCTGAAGCCAACTATTGTGAGCCCAGCCAGGTTAACCCCTCCCTCATTGTCGCAAAATGCGACTATGACGAGGCCAAAGAGGGCGACCGCTCCCTCATTGTCGCAAAATGCGACTATGGCGAGGCCAAACACGCCAACTGCCTGCCCATTGTCGCAAAATGCGACTATGCTGAGGCCAAAGAGGGCGACCGCTCCCTCATTGTCGCAAAATGCGACTATGGCGAGGCCAAACACGCCAACTGCCTGCTCATTGTCGCAAAATGCGACTATGGCGAGGCCAAACACGCCAACTGCCTGCCCATTGTCGCAAAATGCGACTATGGCGAGCCCAAACCAACCAACCACTCCCTCATAGTCGGAAATTCCGACTATGGCGAGGCCAAACCAACCAACCGAGCCCTCATAGTCGAAATTTCGGACTATAGCGAGGCCAAACCAACCAACAGCCTTCTCATAGTCGGAAATTCCGAATATAGCGAGGCCAAACCAACTAACCGAGCCCTCATAGTCGGAAATTCCGACTATGGCGAGGCTAAACACACCAACTGCGTGCTCATAGTCGGAAATTCCGACTGGAGTGCTACGATAAAAATGCAGTCGAAAAACACCCTCGTATGAAATAAAATGAAAGCTGACGAGGGGACGAGAGACAATGAATCAGTACGACAAAGCATTCAAAGAAGAAGCAGTCAGATTGAGCGATGAAATTGGACCAAAGAAAGCCGCCGAGCAGTTGGGCGTAGCCTACCACACCTTGCAAGGATGGAGAAAGCAAAGAACCCTGCACGGCGACGGAGCGCATATCGGGAGCGGACGCGCTTATGCATCTGCCGATAAGACTGCGCGAGAAATCGAATTAGAAAAAGAAATAGGCGAGTTGCGCCGAGCGAATGAAATTCTCAAGGATGCACTCGGTTTTTTCGCAAAAGACCGGAAGCGGTAAAGGCATGCCAGCTCTATCTTTACATCTGTAAACGACGGGATCGATGGACCGTCAAGGAGATGTGCGAAGTACTTGCTGTCAGCGAATCGGGCTATTACCGTAGCTTGAAGCCTACGCCCAAACAGGAGCGGCAGCAACGTCTTCTGGTCAAAATCAAAGACATCATTGGAGAACATGACGACAACAGTAACTACGGCGTCCAGCGTATACTGCTGGCGCTGTTACAAATAGAGATCACGACGAGCTACAGCACCGTCTATCGCATCATGAAGATGCACGGTCTGCTGAAGAAAGCCAAGCGTCATCCAAACGGCATTACACGCGAGGATGCCGCTGCTCAAAAGAGCGAGAACCTGATCCAGAGAGACTTTAAATCCACAGCACCCAACCAAAAGTGGCTGTCGGATATCACCGAAGTCCCTTGTTCGGACGGCAAGCTATATCTATCCGCGGTACTGGATTGTTTCAACGGAGAGATCGTGGGCCTCGCCATGGACGACAACATGCGCAAGGAACTCTGCATCCAAGCCTTTGAGAATGCCTGTAAAGCAAGAAATGCCCGCGGAATGATTTATCACAGCGATCGAGGCAGCCAGTTTACGAGCCAAGCTTTCCGTGAGAGTCTGGCTAACTGCGGCGCCATTCAAAGCATGAGCGGCACGGGGCGCTGCTATGATAACGCAAGGATGGAAAGCTTTTTTGCTACGTTAAAGAAAGAGAAGCTGTACAAGATCCGAACGGAGCACTATCCGATGGCCTATATTAAATCAATCATCTTCAGGTACATCATGGTCTACTACAACAGGCGGCGGATCTACACCTCTAATCCAGGGGGCTGGCCGCCAGCTATCTATCGTGAAAGAATGCTGTCAAAGGCAGCGTAGCAACGGGGGTTCCGTATGAGTGTGTTTTCAAACTGCACTTTTTTTGACAACTCCAGACTATAGCGAGGCCAAACCAACCAACAGCCTTCTCATAGTCTGAAATTCCGACTATAGCGAGGCCAAACCAACTAACCGAGCCCTCATAGTCGGAATTTCCGACTATGGTGGGCCCAAACCAACCAACAGCTCCCCCATAGTCGAAATTTCCGACTATGGCAGGGCCAACCAAACCAACCAGCCGCTCATCGTCGCATACCGCGCCCATGGCGAGGCCAAACCAACCAACAGCCTTCTCATAGTCGGAAATTCCGACTATGGCAGGGCCAACCAAACCAACCAGCCGCTCATCGTCGCATACCGCGCCCATGGCGAAGCCAACCAAACCACTTAAGGGGAATCGCAGTGTCCATCGTCACCAGATTAAAGGGTTTCAACTTTTTTTATTTTGCGCTATTCGCGCTGTTCCTTTCTTTCTTGCCTATCTATAGCGCCAAAGTAGGGATATCCGGCACGCATATCGGACTTATCCTCGGCATGGGCAGCTTGATTAGCATCGTGGCGCAACCGCTGTGGGGGATGGTCAGCGATAGGACGCGGACGATCAAGAAGATTTTGCTCCTGTTGCTCTTATCCTCCATTCTCATCGGCACGCTCCTTTTCCAAGCTCACCAGATTTGGAGTTTAGTTATTCTCGTAGCGTTGATGAACGTTTTTTTCTTGCCGACCGATCCGCTTGTCGAGAGCTTGAACTTCCAAACTTCGGAACGCGAAAAGGTAGGTTACGGTTCCGTTCGGATGTTCGGAGCGTTAGGTTACGCTTGCGTGTCGCTGACGGCGGGTTATGCTCTCAACGCGTGGGGAATGGACAGCCTATCGTGGATTTTTTTCGGAGTCGGTTGCGTGGCGTTACTGCTGGCGCTAGGGCTTTCGGATGTTCAAGCATCGACGGTAAGGCCTTCGCTGCATCATTTGAAGCAATTTTTCCTTCAATCGCACACTTTGATATTTTTCCTTATGGTATTGATCGTGGCAATTCCTCACAAGATGAACGATACGTTCATCGGCCTCTATATGGAACAACTGGGCGGGGACGTACGGTTGACCGGTCTATCGTGGTTCGTCATGACGATAACGGAAACGGTCATGTTCGCGCTCATCTCGAAAATAATGAAACCGGGAAAAGAAGCCATTTTCATGATGATAGCGGCTGGCATGTACTGTCTGCGGTTTCTGCTGAGCTCGTGGATCGGGACCCCGTACGGATTGGTTGCGTTGCAAGTTTTCCAAGGGTTTTCTTTTGTTTTTTTCTACGTTGGCGCATTGCAGTATTTGTATAGGATCGTACCCGATCAATGGAAAGCGACGGGGCAGACGGCGCTTACGGCGACCTTCTTCGGAGTTTCGGGTATTATCGGCTCTACCGCCGGTGGATGGCTGATTGACGAATACGGCGGATCGCTCCTCTACAGGGGGATGGGTTTGTTTGCTTTGCTTGGTTTTGCGCTAGGAATCTACTTGGTTAGAAGGCCTATAAAAATCGGCTAGGGAGCTGTTGGAAAAATGCGGAATAGCAATCAGATCGGAGTCATGATCGTTCAAGGCCCGCAATCGTGGGCGATTATCCAGCAATCGAAAGGCGCGGCGTCCATTCGATTGGCGGGGAAGTGGTCTATGGATGCGGAAGTCGAACAATCCCAGGTACTCGCCCGAATCGTAAAAGAGAACTCCGCGGAAACCGTCGTTCATTGGACGAAAGCAGAGATGCAACAAGACCAATCATGGAGCGTTACGCTGGAAAGAGTGCCGGCCGGCGGACTGTATCGAATTGAAACGAGCTTGCAAGTTAACGGAAATCAGGAGCTGGAATGGGCGATTCGCGGAGACATGATCCATCACGTAGGCGTTGGCGATCTGTGGGTCATCGCCGGACAGAGCAATGCCGCGGGTTACGGCAAAGGGCCGGTCAACGATGCGCCCGAATTGGGCATTCACCTGTTTCGGAATAACGGACAATGGGATATGGCTTCCCATCCTTTTAACGAATCGACGCAAACGCTGCACATCGAAAATCGCGAGACATGTAATCCCGGTCATTCTCCGTTTCTTGCCTTCGCACGGCTTCTGAAGCGCGAAACCGGCTATCCGATCGGCCTTGTTCAAACCGCGTTGGGCGGATCTCCGCTTAAGGCTTGGAATCCGCATGAGGACGGGACGCTCTATCGCAATATGCTGAACATCGTGCAAGCTGCGGGAGGCTCGGCCAAAGGCGTTGTCTGGTATCAAGGGTGCAGCGATTGCAATCCGGAGGAAAGCTTAACCTATGCGGAACGTTTTCAGGCGATGGTCGAGCAATGGCGCCGGGACCTCGGAGATGCGGAACTTCCGTTCGCCACCGTGCAGTTGAATCGCCATACGGCGCACGGCGCTACGGATATCGACAACCGTTCTTGGGGGATCGTTCGGGAACAGCAAACGATAGCCGCGCGAAACACGCCGTACGTCACTTTGGTTCCGGCGATTGATTGCCCGTTGTCCGATGAGATCCACAACAGTCCCGCGGGAAATCTGCTGATCGGGGAACGAATGGCGAGAGCAGTGCTGGCTACGGTGTACGGTAAAGAGGTTCATTATCGCGCGCCGGAAGTCGGCGATGTCAGAAGCGAGACCGACGACGAGGGCAACTCGGTCTTGGAGCTTACTTACGACTACGTAGGCGGATATCTTGTATCCATCGGACCTAATCAGCCGGTCTTCGCAGTGGACGATGAATCGGGTACCGCGGAAGTATCGGACTGGTCGATCTCCGGAAGAAACTCGATTCGTATAAAGCTGAAACGACCATTGAAGGGACAAGCGTTCCTTCACGGGGGATACGAGAGAAACCCGGCGGTTTATTTTCCGCTCGATAGCTTAACGTATATGCCTCCGCTATCCTTCTACAAGTATCCCATTCGTTGAGATTTTCGTTGAGCCGATTCTTCTCAAATTAAGCAGGCCGTTCCTGAAGTCGGCTACCCTCGACTGCGGGAACGGCTTTTTGCCGTTTGTTATCTCCATTCGACTTCTATCGCCCGTTTCCGTCAAATAATTGTAAACAAAACATCAAAATTGTAAGTTAAATGTTAAATTTTAAAATGCGATAGGAATGCTCCGCGGGATGCCGAACTACTGTATGAATCATTGAAAGGACGCGTCCGACAACGGGTTCAATCAGATTCAAACAGCATTATCAGCGGAGGTAGGCAGATGATTGAATTTAAGCAAGTAAGCAAAGTATATCCCGGCGGCACGATGGGCTTGAGCAACATTGACTTGACGATACGGCAGGGAGAATTCGTCGTGATCGTCGGGTTGTCCGGTGCCGGCAAATCGACGTTGTTGCGCTCCATTAACCGACTGCACGAAATCACGTCGGGGGACATTCGGATAGACGGCCAATCGATTACATCCGCCGAAGGACGCCGGTTAAGAGAGATGCGGCGAGGCATCGGCATGATTTTTCAAAGCTTCAATCTTGTTAAACGTTCTTCGGTTCTCCGGAACGTGCTAGCCGGAAGAGTCGGCTATCATTCGACGCTGCGGACGCTGCTCGGCTTGTTTCCCAAGCCGGATATGGAACTGGCGTTCGGAGCGCTGAAGCGCGTCAACATGCTGGAGAAGGCCTATCAGCGCGCCGATCAGCTATCCGGAGGCCAACAGCAGCGGGTGTCCATCGCGCGCGCGCTCGCCCAGGAAGCCAAAATCATTCTAGCCGACGAACCTGTCGCCTCGCTCGATCCTCTCACGACGAGACAGGTGATGGATGATCTCAAAAGAATCAATCGCGAGATGGGCATCACGACGATCGTCAACTTGCACTTCGTAGATCTTGCGAGAGAGTACGCGACGAGGATTATCGGCGTACGCGCCGGAGAGATCGTATTCGACGGTTCGGTGTCGGACGCGACGGACGAGGTGTTCTCCGCGATATACGGTCGTCCCGTGTCGGAAGACGAACGCTTGGGGGAACGATCCATTGAAGCCGCCCGAGAGTTATCCGGTTAAACCGTCCCCGAGCCTTAAGCTCTGGATGACCGTACTATTATTGCTCGCTTTGCTCTGGCTGAGCGCTAGGGAGACGGAAGCGTCGATAAGCGAACTTATCGGCGGCATTCCGGAGATGGGGAAATTTATAGCCAAAATGTTCCCTCCGGATTGGAAGTATTTAAGAGTCGTGATCAAACCGATGATCGAGACGGTGCAGATGGCGATCCTAGGCACGACCTTCGGCGCGATCTTCGCCTTGCCGATCTCCTTCTTAGCGGCCAGCAACGTGACGAAAGGCTGGGCTCTGCGCACTCCGGCCAGATTTGTTTTGAAC
Source organism: Cohnella herbarum (assembly GCF_012849095.1). NCBI lineage: Bacteria > Bacillati > Bacillota > Bacilli > Caryophanales > Paenibacillaceae > Cohnella > Cohnella herbarum. The sequence goes on along the minus strand of NZ_CP051680.1, from coordinate 3,470,665 downwards.
TTGTCGCGGACGATTCCCGACCTGTTGTTTGCCGCTCTCTTCGCTACGGTATTCGGTTACGGACCGCTTGCGGGAATGCTTGCGCTTAGCTTTTTTTCCTTCGGAATTTTATCCAAATGGGCTTATGAAGCGATCGAAACGATAGATAACGGACCGATGGAGGCGATGACGGCCGTTGGAGCGAACAAGCTGCAATGGATTCATTACGGCGTTCTCCCGCAGGTGCTGGCTCAGTTCATCGGATTCGTCATGTACATGTTCGAGATTAATATTAGAGCCGCGGCCATTCTCGGCATCGTCGGCGCTGGCGGGATCGGAATTTACCTGAATCGGACATTGGGAATGTTCCGCTATGATCAGACGATCGTCATTATCCTGTTTACGCTCGTTCTCGTTCTCGCAATCGACGCCGTCAGCTCTAGAATCAGGGGGAAACTCATATGAACGACAAGACGATTCCGCGTATGCCGAATATGCCGAGCCCTCCCAAACCGTATTATGCCCGCGTGAAAACATGGTTAGTGTTTGCCGTAATCATAGCGATCTATGCCTGGGCTTTCTCCGGCATTCCGTTCACGGGAATCAAAGAAACGGCATGGCAAATTACGAAAGCGGTTTTCAACGGATTGTTCCATCCCGACTGGGATTACGTCTATTTGGCGGAAGGGGAAGATTTGCTGCGAGGTTTAGCGGAGACGCTGGCGATTGCTTTGCTGGGTACGACCATTTCCGTATTTCTCACCATCCCGTTCGCCATCTGGGCTTCGCGTAACTTGATCAAGACAAGATTGTTCTCCGGAGCTTCAACGTTTACTTTAAGCCTTATTCGCACGTTTCCCGACATTATTATGGCGATCATCTTCATTAAGGCTGTCGGTCCCGGCGCTTTCGCGGGAGTGATGACGATCGGGATCAACTCGATCGGGATGCTGGGCAAGCTGAACTCGGAGGCGATCGAGGATTTGGACATGGGTCCGTCCGAAGCGCTTAAGGCTTGCGGAGCCAATAGGCTGCAGACGATCTGGTATGCCATCGTGCCGCAGGCGATTCCTTCGTATCTCTCGTTCGCCTTGTTCCGGTTGGAGATCAACGTACGCTCGGCTGCCATTCTCGGCATGGTCGGAGCTGGGGGAATCGGAACGCCGCTGCTCTTCGCGCTAGAAGGGCGAACATGGAGCAGGGTCGGCGTGATCCTGCTTGGCATCATCGTATTGGTGACCGTAATCGATTGGATATCGGGCAAGCTACGACGCAGATTGGTGCAAGGAAAATCCTAATCGCGACACAAGAAAACCCGGACGGTCCGAAGCCCGCTGTAGGGCTTCCGAACGTCCGGGTTATTTTACCGTCGCTTATTGCAATGCTTTTGCGTACTCACGAACGGAATCGAAGTTGCTGTCCGTGCTCTTGGCGTAACCTTGGTGGGAGTAGATTTCGAAAATGATTTTGCGACTTTCTTCATTCGTTCCGAGGCTAATGAACGCGTCTTGGATTTTCGTAATCCATTCTTTGCTCATATCCGAGCGAACGGAAATCGTATCGTTAGGAATCGGAGTCGTGAAGTGAAGGACTCTCGTTTTCTCGAAAATGTCCGGAACGTCTTTAAGCACGATGTTACGGGCGTCTTGGAAGATGGCAGCCGCGTCCGCATCGCCGTTCAGAACCGCCAATACGCCTTTGTCATGGCCTTTCAGTTCAATGCCCGTAACATCGGTGTTCGGATCGATGCCGGCTTTCTTCAACTCTACGGCAGGGTATACGAACCCGGCGGACGACGTTGCGCTCTGCCAAGCGATCTTCTTGCCCTTGAGATCCGCCAACGTCTTGATGTCGGAATCGGCTTTGACGATAATCATCGATTTGTAACTGTCCGCCAGTTCCGTCGTCGGTTGTCCGTCGGCATCGTTAACGCCGAAACGTTGCGCTTGAAGGATGACTTCGGCTGCACCCATTTCCTTAGCTTGCACGTAAGTGTTAGGAGGCAAGAAACCGACATCGACCTTCTTGGATTGCATCGCTTCGATAATCGTGTTGTAATCGGTCGATACGCTAACTTTAACGGGAATGCCAAGCGCGTCGGTAAGCAGCTTCTCAAGCGGTTTGGCTTTGGCTTCAAGCGTTTCCGCGTTCTGGGAAGGTACGAACTGCACGGTTAATTCCGAAGGAACATAACCGTTTTCTTCCGGGCTTGGTTCAGGGCTTCCTTCCGGACTTGGGCTTGCTTCTTGGCTTGGGCTCTCGGATACGCTTGGAGAGGAAGCCTCCACGCTCGCTCCGGAGTTGTCGTTCTTGTTGCCGCACCCCGCGATAATGAGCATTACGATTGAAACGATGAGCATGATACGCAATTTCGGTAAACGGTTAAGCATGTTTTCTGTCTCCTCCTCTATCTTTTGGCAAGAATGGGTAGTACATGCCCTAATCTACCATCGAACTATTTTGCTAATTGAAGTTAATTATTAAATTTGGATTTACGAACGTAAAATTTTATTTACAAATCGATAGGATACGGAGTTGGAACTAAGGATGAAGGAGCTAACGACGATGCGATTAACGGTTCTTGCGACAAGCGATATTCACGGTCACGTCGTTCCGATTCGTTACGTGGATAACGCCGCGACGGATTACGGGTTATTGAAACTCGCCACGATCATTAAGCAAATGCGCCGGGAACAAGAGAATACGCTATTCATCGATAACGGGGATTTGTTGCAGGGGACGCCTTTTGCTTACTATCACGCATGTTTGGATACCCTCGCTCCTCATCCGATCGTGAACATTATGAACGAACTACATCTGGATGCTTTCATTCCCGGAAATCACGAATTCAATTACGGATTAAACTTTGTTGGCAGGGCTAAGCGACAATCCGAGTACCCCTGGCTTTCAGCGAACTTGCTCAAGGAGGGGACGGATGAGCCTTATTTCGGCAAGCCCTATCGGATATTTGCTTTTCCGGGAGGGGCTAAGGTCGGCCTCTTAGGTTTAACGACGTCATATATCCCGAATTGGGAGCAACCGGTTAATATTGAAGGGTTATCGTTCGAATCGGCGACGAGCGCGGCTAAGCGATGGATCCCCGTTATGAAAAATACCGAGGGCGCGGATGTCGTTATCGTCTCTTATCATGGAGGTTTCGAGCGGGACTGGAACACAGGGGAAGAGACCGAGGAGCAGACGGGCGAGAACGAAGGTTGGCAATTGTGTCGCGAAGTCGATGGGATCGACGTTCTGATTACCGGTCATCAACACCGTAGAATCGCGGGAGCGCGAATCGGACGGACGCTCATCGTACAACCGGGTTATCAAGGGAGTTGCCTCGCGCGGATCGATCTGCGATTGCAAAGCCGAAGCGATGGCACATGGTTCGTGGAGGAAAGCGGCGCCGATTTAATCGAAGCTAGCGAAGCCCAAGCGGATGAGACCCTTCTTGCCAAGATACAACAATGCGAGAAACATACGCAGAGCTGGCTCGATCAGCCGCTATGCGAGGTGAGGGGCGAGATGAGAGTCGCGGATCACATGGCGGCCCGTCTTAAAGAACATCCGTTGGTGGAGCTTATTAACCGAATTCAGATGGAGGCGGCGGGGGTGGATATTTCGTGCACGTCGCTTTTCGACAACTTGGCGCCGGGTTTCGGTCCGAAGGTATCGATGAGGGAAGTGACGGCGAATTATCCGTTCCCGAATACGCTTAAAGTGTTGCGCTTGAGCGGAAGGGATATCCGGGAAGCTTTGGAATGGACATCCGCCTATTTCCATATCGCGAACGATGGAGCCATCGAAGTCAATCCAAGTTACCTTCATCCCAAACCTCAGCATTATAATTACGACATGTGGGAAGGTATCGGTTATGCGATTAACGTTTCACGTCCGGAAGGGAGTCGCGTGGAAGAGTTGACATATCGGGATCGACCGATTGATCTTGACGGTCAATACGACGTCGTGATGAATCATTACCGGGCTTCGGGGGGCGGTAATTACCGAATGTTCCGGGGCAAGCCGATCGTTCGGGAAGTGACGGTTGACATGACGGAGATTATTGCCGAATACTTAACGAAGGCGGGCACCGTTCATGCCCGGACGAATAACAACTGGCGAGTTTACGGATAAGGAAGGCGGAATCGAATATGGCGGACACTCACGTCTACACGAAGAGGGAAGAGATCGCCAACGCGATCACGCACGGAATCGGGACTTTGCTTAGCATTGCCGGACTCGTGCTGCTGATCGTATTCGCGAGTTTGGAAGGGACGGCATGGCATGTCGTAAGCTTCACGATCTATGGGGTTACGATGCTGTTGCTCTATACGGCTTCGACGCTCGTGCATTCTTTTCCGGAAGGCAAAGTGAAGGATTTGTTCGAGACGTTCGATCATTCGTGCATTTATTTATTCATTGCCGGCACCTACACGCCGCTCTTGCTCGTGACCTTGCGCAGTCCGCTTGGCTGGACTTTGTTCGGAATCGTGTGGGGGTTGGCCATCGGGGGAGTCGTGTTCAAGGCGTTTTTCACGAAAAAATATTTGGTGCTGTCCACGTTGTTCTACGTATTAATGGGCTGGCTGATCGTTTTCGCGTGGAAGCCCTTGAACGCGCTCCTCGTTCCCGAAGGTCTTCGTCTGCTCATCATCGGCGGGCTTCTCTATACGGTAGGTTCCGTGTTCTACGTATGGAGAGGGTTCCCTTACCACCACGCGGTATGGCATCTGTTCGTCGTGGCGGGTTCGGTCATGCATTTCTTCGCGATCTTGCTCTATGTGCTGTAAGTAGCATACGCGCGTTCTTTTGTGATCAATCCTCGGACAAGAGTCCCAGCCTTTGAGCGGCTAAGACGGCTTGCGTCCGAGAAGAAACGCCGAGTTTGCCGTAGATGCGGGAGGTGTACACTTTAACCGAGCCTTCCGATAAGTTGAGCTTCTCTCCGATCAGCTTATTGGAGGCTCCTTGTCTGATCAGGCTTAGCAGATTGATCTCGGCGGGGGTTAACGGTTCGATGAGAGCCGATTGGTTAACTGCCGCATCTTCAGGCATTTCGGTTCTCGGAAACAGATCGAGCAGCTTTTCTACGTATTGCATCGATACGACCGCTTCCGGTTCGGAGGCCGATCTGTCCTCGTTCTCGTTCTCGATATGAGCCCGATACTTGTGCAACAGTTTCTCCATCGTTGTTCCCCTATCCAAGAAGCTGCGAAGATAACCGTTCGCCTCCCCGATGGCAAGTGCCTCGCTAAGGAAACGAAACGCGTTCGCCCGTTGACCCAATTGATCCGTCAAAACCGCTTGTCCAATGGCAATCTCGACTTGGCACATCAAGCTCCCTTCGCGTTGGGCTTGTGGCTTGAGCAACTCCAGCAATCGGAGAGCTTCCTTCTCCTTGCGCTGCGCCCCTAACAAACGAGCGATCGCCATAAACTCGAATTCCCGATGGAAAGAAGGTTTCTCGATCGCTTTAATTCGCAGTTTGGCCGCCTCTTTCTTTGCCTCCTTCAAATTACCTTCCCGAACGAAAAGCTCTATTTTCCACGCAATCAAATACGAAGTCCAATGGGCTTCGGGCAACTTGGCAACGAATCGCAGCGCCTCGTCCATCGTTTCCAAGGCAAGATCGAATTGTCCGTTCATCCTGTAAAGATTCGCTTGCGTGATTCGGTTCGGAACGTATAAGCCGGGTACGAGCTTCAGCCGGGCCGCCCGTTCGACCTTAAGCAGCAACTGCCGGCTTTCCTCTAAGCGATTCCACTCATAGAACCCCTCGGCCAATGATTGCACGACGTAGAGATTAATTAACGAATCTCCCCACCCGTGTTTCTCGAGCACGTCCGCGAACAGGCGTCCGATCGTCTCCGTATCGTTCGAGAGAACCCCTTTCAGCCCGAATGCGTTTCTGCGAACGAGCGGTTCCGTCAGGTTGTAATTGAAATTGTAGAAGAACGGGTTGTGAGGCAGGATATCGTCCAATATACCGCTTATAAAAGCAAACCATTGGGCGAAGTCTCCTCCGGTGAAAAATAAATTCGATTTGACGAACAGCAGGCCGCTCTGCAACTGTTGGCGCGCCTCGCCGGCTTCCATCTCGGCATAGAGAGCTTCTAATCTTGCGAGTAGTTGTCCCGCGCGCTCCGGTTGCCCCGTTACGACGAGGAGGAAGGCGCGAATCAGCGACATTTCCGGAGAAAGCTCGTATTCCGGAGGAAAGCTGTTCAACCAGCGCAAGAGAGTAGGGAACTCCCCTCGCTTCAAGATCGGCGCGACATGACGGGTGAGCAGGCTTTCCGTTAACGCGTAATCTTCGGCGGAGATGGCGTGATCGATCGCTTCGTCCAACAATCCCCTAGAAGCTAAGCTTTTGCTTGCGGACAAATGAGTCGAATTCCATAACCCCGGTTCATACTTCTTAAGCCTGTTGCGCAGAAACTCGGAGAACAGATGATGATAGCGAAACCAAGTATCGTGGTCGTCCAGAGGAACGAGGAATAAGTTCCAAGATTTCAGCAGTTCCAGCATCCGGGCACCGCCGGACCGGTTCGTGACGGCATCGCAGGCTTTCGCGTCCAGTCGTTCGAGCACGGAGGTGCGAAGAAGGAAGTCGTGGACGTCATCGGGCAATTTGGCGATGACCTCATGGAACAAATAGTCCGACACGTTGCGATTGTATCCTTTGAATTGCTCGATGAAACGATCGTAGTCCGCGTCTGCGCGCAGCGAAATCGAAACGAGCTGAAGTCCGGTTACCCAGCCTTCCGTCTGGTCGAGCAGCTTCTCGATCTGCCTAGCGGAAAGGGGGAGATCGGCATAGTCGCGGTAGAACGTTTCCGATTCTTCCAGCGTGAATTTTAATTGTGCCGCATCGATTACTGTAAGTTCATCTCGGACCTTCCATTTCACCGTCGAGAAAGGGACTTCTTTTCGGCTAGAGATCAGGACATGAATCGTTATCGGCAGATGTTCGATGAGATAAGCGAGACTATCGTGAATTCGAGTCTCGGTAATCGCATGATAGTCATCCAGAATAATCGTGACCGGATGGGAAGCCGTTATCTCGATCAGTTGAAGGATGAACGCATCAAGGAACGTATTCGTCGATAGGCTAGGCATCGTGCGGATAAGCTGTTCGAACGTTTTTCCTGACTTCTTGCCTTTCCCGGGATCGATAACGACGGATAGCGCTTCGGCGACGTATCTCCAGAAGCGAACGGGATCGTTATCCATCTCGTCCAGGGCGATCCATACCGCGGATTGCCCGCTATGACGAACCCATTGGCCAAGCAGAGTCGTCTTGCCGAATCCGGCCGGAGCGCTGACTAGAGTAAGTCGGCCAGCTTGTCCTTGTTCGATCAGCCGAACGAGTCTTTGCCGGTCTACTAGATTTGATCCGGGGGCGGGAAGGGTTATTTTGGTAGGGAGCAGGATCGGTTCCGAAGAAGAATTCATAATACCTCCGCTAATGCTGACAGGTTTCTCTTATTCCCTCATTATAACCTCCTTTTATTCGCTAAATCGACAGGGAGAGTTAACTTTCGTTAATCGTCCATCCCCTGGGATTAAGGAATCCTGCTGGGGACGGCTCTTTTCCATTTTCCTCCGGTTTTTCTAAGCATTCGTTAAGGTTTGTCCTATAGAATAGGTTTGCCGGCTTTTCGTCAATAAGGCCGGGTCGAAGGAGTAAACCGATGAGAATTCTCGTGGTGGAAGACGACCGACCATTGCTGGACGCGGTAACGACGTTGCTCAGAGAAGAGTCGTACCAAGTCGATGAAGCGGATAACGGAATGGATGGTTTATATTTGGCGCAGCAGCGCGTCCATGATCTGATCGTACTGGACATCATGCTTCCAGGCATAAACGGTTTGTCGGTTCTCTCCGAGCTGAGGTCGCAAGGGATCAGAATGCCGGTTCTGTTGCTAACGGCACGCGACAGCGTGGAAGACCGGGTAGCGGGGTTGGATTACGGAGCCGACGATTATTTGGTCAAACCTTTTGCTTCGCCTGAACTACTAGCGCGTATAAGAGCTTTGCTGCGCAGGTTGTCTCTAGGCGCGCCGGACGGGGAGCTGCATTACGGACAGCTTTCGGTGAAGTGCCAGTTTATGGAGGGGTTCGCGAACGGGGAGCCTCTCAAGCTTACGCTTAAAGAGTATGAACTCATGGAATTTTTGCTGCTTAACAGAGAGCAGATTCTAACGAAAGAACAGTTGCTTGACCGGGTTTGGGGGATCGATTCGGAAGCGGGAATGGGCGTGGTCGACGTCTACGTGCATTACTTGCGAAAGAAACTAGCACCCTCCGGTTATGATCGGTATATCCATACCGTACGCGGAGTCGGGTACATGTTAAAGGAGAAAAGCTGATGTTTAACCGTATTCGTACCCAACTAACCATTCGCAACGCGGTCGTGCTCTCCGTTATCTTGATCGCATTGAATTTTTCCGTATTTTTTCTTATGAAAAAGATGTTGTTCGCGCAAGTCGATCAATCTATTACGAACGTTAGCACCAGCGCGACGTTAGCTATCTCGCCGGCGATCGCCGTAGATGGCACCAAACCGCAGAAAACCGTCATGTTCCGAATGGGCCAGATGGATAGGCCGATCATTCAGATGTTCTGGACGGCTGATGGACGTTCCGTACCGATGCCGGGCAACGGTACTTTTAATGAAGAGCAATTGAACGACTTACGACCAAGCAAGTTCGACACTCCTTATACCGTGAAGGCGGGCGATCAGTATTTCCGGGTGTTGAATTCCGGTAACCTGAACGTCTCGGTAGCGAGCAGCACGGACGGGAATACCTATCCGATCATAACGCAGCAATTGCTTAGCAACGTCTCCGCGGAGATCGGAATGCTTAACCGATTGCGGTTGATTCTGCTGGTCGGCGGGATCGTGGGGCTTATGATAGCGGTCATTGCCGGGTTTTATTTGGCGAATCGGGCGCTCATTCCCATCCGTCGATCTCTGGAGAAGCAGCAGCAGTTCGTCTCGGATGCTTCCCACGAGCTGCGAACTCCGCTTTCGGTCATCCAGGCTCACGCTGAGCTCATGCTGCGCCATCCCGACCGCACGATCGAACAAGACAGCAAACATGTTTCTACCGTTTTGCAGGAAGCCCGGCGAATGAGCAAACTCGTCGGAGGGTTGTTGACGTTGGCTCGGTCGGATTCCAATCAATTGGATCTGGAACGAAGGCCTATCCAATTCGATAAAATCGTTCAGGAATGCGTGAGCAAGATGCAGATGCTGGCGGAAGTCAAAGAGATTATCTTGAACGCGGAGATCGACGCCAATATTCCGATGAACGCGGATGAAGAACGACTTCATCAATTGCTCGTCACGGTACTCGACAATGCGATCAAATACACGCCGGAAGGCGGGGTCGTCCGCGTCGTCTGCCGCAAGTTCGCTCACTTCGTGCAACTCGAGGTCGAGGATACCGGAATCGGCATCTCGCCAGAAAACTTGCCGCATGTTTTTGATAGATTTTATCGCGGCGACAAAGCCCGAACCCGGCAAGAAGGCGGCTCCGGGCTTGGACTTGCGATCGCTCAATGGATCGTGGAACGCCACGGCGGCAAAATCCGGATCGATAGCAAGCTATCGACCGGCACTCATGTTTATATCACGTTGCCGTTATAGCGATTAATTCGAAGACTCTCTGCCTTAGACAAGGCGGGGAGTTTTTTTGGTGTGAAGACCTTTGTGGAGGCGAGTTTGTGTACGGAGAGCAATTTCGCGAGTCTGTAGCGCACTGAGTATCTTATCTTTTTCGTGTATTGGTTGGAATGTTCGATAGCGTCCATAGAGGAACTTAACTCGCCCAATTGCGGTTAACACGTACGGTAACGCCCCGAAAGTACTCCATTTTCCTCGCGATCCGCCGGTTTTATCCCATTTTCAGCAACCTTTAAGCTTCCGTTCAGCTTCTCTAACCGATTTCTAAGAATCCGGCACCATACTGGGCTACGAATGATCCATTAAGCGAAGAAGGGTGATAAACGTGAGGAACACGATCAAACAAGGTAAGAAAACGGGTTTGCTGATCGGGGCGCTCGCTCTGGTGATTGCTTTGTCGGCATGTACGTCGTCTGGCGGGAAGAAGGACGCGGCGGTACAAGGGTTGGACAGGGAGGATAAGGGTGCGCTGAAAGTCGCCTATTTCAACGAAGAAGCTTTCTACATGCAGTACGGCAATGCTTTTCAGGCGATGTTCCCCAATGTCCAATTGGAGGTCGTCTCGACGGAATCCGTATTCAACGCGGAGGACCCGGTAGAGGAGATGGAGAAGCTTATCGCGGAACAACAGCCGGACGCACTCTATTTAACGGAAGAGCAATACGCGGAACTGGCGAAAAAAGGATTGTTATACGATCTCGAAGCCGTCGTAAAACAGGACGAGTTCGGTCTCGACGGCTTCCAGCCGTCGGTCATCGAATTGTTGAAAGCGCGCGGAGGCGGCAAGCTGTTCGGCTTGAGCCCTAGTTTCGCCAGCCAAGCGCTCTACTATAACAAAGATATGTTCGATAAGCATGGCATCCCTTATCCGACGGACGGTATGAGCTGGGAAGAAGTCATGCAGCTTGCGGCGCGGTTCCCCGTCAAGAAAGACGGCGACGACGCGTTGAACGGTTTATACCAATCGTCTTCGAATACTTTCGATCTGATTCGCACGATCGGCGAAGCGAAAGGGCTGATGTACGCCGATGCGGATGCGGGGACGGTCTCGATCGATTCTCCGGAGTGGAAAGCGATTTTCCAATCGGTAATAGAGGGGTACAAATCGGGAAGCATCTCCATGCCGTCCGATAGCGGAGGCACCGGCCCGGGTGCGACAGTCTCGATGCGTGGAATGGGCGGCAAAACAATGGTATTCGGCGGGGATTCGATGAAGTTCGTTTCCGGCCAAGCTGCGATGACGATAGACAGTCCGATGATCATGATGTTTATGGGCGGCATGAAAATGGGCGGCTTCTCGACTTCCGTTGGCGCGGCGAAAAAAGCTAATAGCTCAACCGCTAAAGGCCAATCCGTAAGTCCCGCTAAGGAGTTAAATTGGGACGTCGTAACGATGCCGGTAGATCCTTCCCAACCTGACGTAACCGGCAGCATGAGCTTGGATAGCGTGTTCTCTATTAATGCTTCTTCGGAAAATATTCCTGCCGCGTGGGAGTTCCTCAAGTATGCCAATGGAGAACAACTCGCCAAAACGGGCTCGAAATCTTCGCCGTCCTTATCTTCGAGACCCGCTTTCAAGAAAGAAGTAGAAGGTAAAAACATCGACGCCTTTTATGCGCTTGAAGCCAATACGCAGTTATTGCTCCAAACGATGCCGGCAGGTTTCCAGGATTCGTTCGCGCAAATGGCGTCAGGTCAAATCAAGAAAGCGGTGGACGGCAGTCAATCCGTCGACGAAGTGCTTAAGACGATTCAAACGCAGGGGCAGGATCTGCTTACCAAAGCGAAAGTGGAGGCGGAGCAATAATAATGGCTAGCGTTAAGGAGGTGCCGTGCCTCGAAGTGCGGCACGTCCGCAAAAGCTTCTGGTCAAGCAACCGGCAGGTCGACGTGTTAAAAGGGATCGAGATGTCGGTCGCGGCCGGCCAGCTTACGATGCTGCGCGGGCGTTCGGGTTCCGGCAAGACGACGCTGCTTAATCTGATGGGCGGTCTCGACCGCCCGTCGGAAGGCGAGGTGATCTTTCGGGATCGCCCGTTCCATCAGTGGAGCGACAAGCGGTTGACCGTCGTGCGTCGGCGGGAAATCGGGTTTATTTTCCAATCGTTCGCGTTATTGCCGCTGCTTACTGCCTTGGAGAACGTGGAGTTGAGCCTGCGTATGGCAGGTATCCCGCGGGCGGAATGGAAAGAGAGAGCGGCGAAGTGCCTTGATCTCGTAGGATTGACGAAACGAGCGAATCATCGCCCGTTCGAACTGTCCGGGGGAGAACAGCAGCGCGTCGCGATCGCCAAAGGCATCGCGCACAAGCCGTTTCTTCTGTTGGCGGACGAACCGACGGCAGAGCTCGATACGAATATGGCCGCGAGGATGATCGGCGTATTCCGGGAAATCGTGGAAAAGGAAGGGATCGCGATCTGCATGACCACGCATGATTCTACTTTATGGGGGGCGGCGGATGTTGTCTATCAAATGGTCGATGGCCGGATCGTTTCGGAATAAAGGAAAGAGAGCATTGGCGAGCAGGTTGTTGATTATAGCGGCGAGCGTCTCTCTCCTGGCCGGCTGTTCTTTGCTCCCTGCCGAAGAGCATTCGGAAAATCTACTCTCGATCCAGCCTCCGAAAATATCGCAAAAACCGGAGTACGCGGTGAAACGCGGCACGTTGGAGTCGAAGGTGAGCGGATCCGGCAAGCTCATGTCGGAGAAGGAGGAGAACCTGGTTTTCACGGAAGAGAATCGGCGAATCGTCGGCGTTTACGTGAAAGCAGGCGATAAGGTGAAGAAGGGGCAGTTGCTGGCCGAGCTCGATGCGGGCGATACGGAAAGCCGGATACTTCGTAAGGAGATCGAACTGGAGAAGGCTGAACTCGACATTAAAGCCGCCATGCGGGATTCGCAGGATAACGATGAGATTATGCTGCGCAAGCAGCAGCTTGAATACGAATTGATGAAGCAGGACTTGGCTGAATTACGAAAGGAATTGGCAGGGTTGATCCTGACCGCGCCTTATGACGGCACGATCGTCAGCTTCACGGCGGAGAAAGGCGATCTGGCGAAAGCATACGAGAAAGTCGGAAAGATTGCCGATATGAGCTCGCTCGTCGTTGCCGTCCAATTCGGTTCGAGCGATCTGGCGAGTATCGCTCCCGGCATGGAAACGTTGGTCGGAATCAACACGGCAGGGGATCATGCGGGGACGGTAAGAAGGCTGCCGGTCGGCTCGGCAGGGGCGGACGAGGACTCTCTTGATTCGTATGCGCTGATCGATCTAAAGAAACTTCCGGCTAACGTTCAGCATGGCACGCCGTTGTCCGCTTCCGTCATCGTCGAAAGACGAGAGAACGCTCTATACATACCGGTCGCAGCGCTTCGGAAGCAAAACAGCCGCAATTACGTGCTCGTATCGAATGCCGACGGCAGCAAGGGAGAGGTAGACGTAGAGCTCGGCGTGCAAACGACGACGGACGTCGAAATCATCAAAGGGCTACGGGAAGGCCAGAAGGTCGTGGGGAAATAATGCGGATCATCGCCTATCTTCTGCTGAAAATGTGGCAAAATCGTTGGTTTACGCTCAGCACGCTACTCGGGCTGACCGTCGCCGCGGCGTTCGCGATGAGCATTCCGATGTATGCCGACGGCACGTTGAAGCGGGTCGTCTCGCAATCTCTTCAGGAACAGACGAAAGGGTTGCCGGCCGCCTCTCTTTATATGAAGTTCCAGTCGGGAGGCGGCGCGGAACAAACCGATCTAGAAGGACTGGCGGAGTTGGATCGTTGGATCAACGAAGAGCTCCCGGGCCGCATCGGGTTCCCTACCGAAGCGTTCTCAAGCCGAATGAGTTTGCCTATGTCCACGGTACGTTCAGCGCAAGCCGGCACGGGAGGCTCTAGCCAGTTGTTCCGCATGGAGCTCGCCGCGCAAAGCGGTATCACCGAGCTTGTCGATGTGCTGGAAGGAAAGATGCCTAGGGACGGCATGCAGAATGGCGTCGTCGAAGCCCTTGTGCTGAACGAGACGTTAAGCCGCTACGGCTGGAAAATAGGAGATTCGTTCACTTACGATTCCAAGAATGCCGACGGGAAAACGAAACGGCTAACCGTACGCATCTCGGGTACTTATAAATTAAAAGACGAGACGGATTTGAACTGGGCGATCGATGGCAAAGAAAAGTTAGCCGAGACCTTACTCGTAAGCCATGAAACGATGACGAACGATCTGCTTAAGACGAACCGTCTCGTGCTGGATTCCGCGGGTTGGTTTTACGCGTTCGACCTGCGGGATATCCGAATCAGCGATCTATCGTCGCTTATCGGCGAGTTGCAACGGCTGGAGATCAATTTGCACCGAATGCTGGAAAATACGAAAGTTAACCTGTCGTTCATCGATATGCTGCATGAATTCAATCGGCAGAGCGTTGTGCTGCAGGCGATGCTATTCGCGTTAGCGGCACCGGTTCTCGCGATGGTGCTCTATTTCGTCACGCTGAACGCGAAACAATCTCTCGATCGCCAGAGAGGCGATATCTCCGTGCTGCATAGCCGGGGAGCGAGTCCGCGGCAGATCACGGTGTTGTACGCGATCGAAGCCGCGTTGCTCGGAGCGGCGGCGTTGATGATCGGACTTGGACTAGCATGGCTCATGGCCAAGACGATCGGATCGTCCAGCGGATTCCTCTCTTTCGTCGGCCGGAAGTCGATTCCGGTCGGGTGGAACAAATCCGCTTGGTTGTTCGGCATCGTCGCGACCGTGCTCGCGGTAATCGCCACCACGGCGCCGATCCGCAAGTATGCGGAAGCCTCTATCGTGCAGCATACGCAGCAACGCGCACGAATCGATAGGCCTCCGTTCTGGCAGCGTCTTTACTTGGACGTTGCGCTACTGGCAACCGCGGGAACCGGATGGTACCTGCTCGATGCCGGCCTGATTTCTTCGGTCAGCCAGAGCGGAGGGGGCGCGACGGCGGAAGTTCAACCGGTCATCTTCGTCATCCCGGCGATCTTCCTGTTCGCCGCGGGATTGCTCTGTCTTCGGCTATTTCCGCTGCTGCTTCGGTCTTGGAATGCGCTCATGAGAAACCGAATGCCGGTTACGATGTATATCACCTTAACGCAATTGTCGAGATCGGCAGCCGGCTTTTATCCGCTTATGATCTTAATGATTCTTACGATCGGACTTGGCGTATACAATGCTTCCGCAGCCCGAACGATGGACGTCAACGCTTCGGACCGCACGAATTATCAGTACGGGAGCGACGTCTTGCTGAAGGCGGCATGGGATGGCGTTCAGGATGAGAACGACGCGAACAAAATTTACTATAACGAACCGTCTTTCGAGGCTTACTCGAAACTGGAAGGCGTAGAAGCGGCGGCTCGCGTTATGAGGGCGACCGGTAAAGTCGAGATCGGCGGCAAGGCCGCTGGCACCGCTCAGATCGTCGGCATCGATAACGATGATTTCTCCAAGACGGCGTGGTTTCGAGAGGACTTATTTCCGATCCATCCCTTCTACTATCTCAACGCGTTGGGCAAAGCCGAGCAAGCGGTTCTCCTGTCCTCCGGCTTCGCCGAGAAGCACGGCTTGAAGGAAGGAGATCCGTTGAGGATGACGATCGGTTACGGCAATGAACCGGTGGAATTGGTCGTCGTCGGCATCGTGCCCTATTGGCCAAGTCTCTATCCGGAAGAGTCCGCTTTCCTTGTGGCGAATCTCGATTATCTGTACCAGCAGATCGAGAAAATGCCGTATGAAGTGTGGTTGAACATGGAGGAAGGCGCGAAGCTCGCTCCAGCGCTCGAGACGCTTGCGCAGCTAGGTATCGCGATCTCCGAAGCGGAAGATGCCCGGGGGGCGCTCATTGAAAGAAGGAATCATCCGGCGCAAGGCGGCGTCTTCGGTATCCTGAGTCTCGGATTTTTGATTTCGTTGCTGGTTTCGCTGCTCGGTTATTTGATTTTTTGGTTTTTTACTCTGTCGCGCAGGGTTGTACAGCTCGGCATCTTAAGGGCGATGGGACTGTCGAGGGGGCAACTGACGGGGATGCTGCTGCTCGAGCAACTATTTACGACCGGGTTGTCGGTCGTCGCAGGCATCGGGCTCGGGACGATCGCAAGCCGACTGTTCCTGCCGTTCTTGCAAGGAGGGAGCGTGGAAGGAACAAGGCAAGTACCGCCTTTTCGTATCGTTTTCGAGGCCGAAGATACGCTTAAGCTATATATCGCCATGGGGATCATGCTTGCATCGGGAGCATGTCTGCTCATCCTCCAACTGCGGCGGCTTCGGATCACTCAAGCCGTTAAGCTTGGCGAAGAGAGATGAGAACGGAAAGAAAGATAAGGTTGACGGATGATTCGAAGAAGGAGGCCCTGCGATGATCCATTGCGAAGGTCTAGTGAAGATTTTCAAGTCCGACGACGTAGAGGTCGTTGCGCTTCAGGGCTTGAATATGACGGTGGAGCAAGGCGAAATGATGGCCATTATCGGCAATAGCGGCAGCGGAAAATCAACGTTGCTCAACATTCTTGGCGGCCTTGATCGGCCATCGGCAGGACAAGCGATTGTCGGGCCATGGAATCTGCTGAAGATGACGAAGGAGCAACTTATCGAATACAAGCGCCGCACCGTCGGTTTTATATGGCAGAATAACGCTAGAAATCTGGTACCTTATCTTACCGCCCTCCAGAACGTCGAGCTGCCGATGCTTATCCAGGGCAAAGCGGATCGCGCTTACGCTAAGCAATTGCTTGCCTCGGTCGGCTTAGAGCAACGGATGGGCAGCCGGCTCACGCAATTAAGCGGAGGCGAGCAGCAGAGGGTGGCGATCGCGATCGCGTTGTCCAACCGTCCGCTCCTCGTCCTGGCCGATGAGCCGACTGGCTCGGTGGACAGCGCCACGGGAGAGCAGATTCTCGATATTTTCCGCAGGCTCAACCGGGATATGGGGGTTACGATCGTCATCGTCACCCATGATCTCTCCGTTGCGGACAAAGTCGATCGCGTCGTCGCCATAAGGGACGGATTAACGAGCACGGAATGGGTCAAACGGGAGATGACCGCTCCTACGTCGGACTCTGTACAGATGGACTTTGGTTCGGCGGACGAGGAAGCGTCAAACCTAGTCGCCGAGGGTTCGAACGTTGCCGGGCACGCGTCAAAGTTCGGAGCGCAGCATGAACAATTCGTCGTCATCGACCGCGTCGGCCGGCTTCAAATCCCGCAGGCGTATTTAGACGCGATGAGCGTCGACGGCAAGGCGGTGCTCGAATTCGACGGGAAACGGGTTATCATCGGACCTCCCGACGTCTCGGCGCATCCAACGGGACAGATCGGAGGCGAGCGAACGGATGGAACGGGTAACGGCCGATCTGGGTGAACTCTATACGGCGCATTACCTCTATTTGAACAAATTCATGCTTAATCTGACCCGCAACCGGGAAGAAGCGGCCGACCTGGTTCAGGAAATATTTTTAAGGCTGTGCCAGCAGAATCGTCTTCCTGAGCATGCGAAGGAATGGCTCGCCTTAACAGGATATCGCCTCTTCGTCGATCAATGGCGCCGGAAACGGCGGGTTTCCTGGCAACCGCTAGACGATTCCGCCATTTCGAACCGAACGACTCCGGAGCAGGCCGTGCTGGATCGGGAATTCGAGAGGTTAGTGCGGAGACTGCTCTTGCGGTTCAATTCTCGAATGCGTACTGCGTTGTACCTGCGGTTCTATAAGCAATTCAGCTGCGGCGAAATCGCACGTTTGCTCGATTGCCCGGAGAACACCGTCAAGTCTTACTTGCGGCGAGGGAGAAAGCAATTGTCCGCGTGGCTGGTCGACGATCGAGCGATCGGGCTTTGATGCTATCCGACGATGCCGACCTCTCGCTTTACACACGGACTTCTGTGTGATTGAGTTCCATTTCACGCGCGAGTTGCACGAAATTTTCGAGTAATTCTTCTCAATAGTTCCGTTCACGCGCGAGTTGTTCGATATTTTCGAGTAATTCTTCTCCACAGTTCCGTTCAAGCGCGAGTTGTACGAAATTTTCGAGTAATTCTTCTCCACAGTTCCGTTCACGCGCGAGTTGTTCGATATTTTCGAGTAATTCTGTGTTTAGGTGTGATATCGCGGACGAAAATGATTTGGTATTCTAGTTTGGGCTTTGCGATGGGGGGACCAGTAGAGATAGAGGAAACGTGTTCCGCTATCCCGTGTTCTTCCTTGGACTTCCAGCGTAATAATAGAACGCAGTGCCGCTAAGTATGAAGTTTGGCCAGTGGAGGGGGACTATTGGTTGTAGTAGAGGAACTGTATTCCGCTATCCCGTGTTCTACCTGGACTTTCGGCGTATTAGCGGAACGCGGTTCCGTTATGCGTAGAGCTTGGACGGCTTAGGATGTTGGACAGCGAAAAGGATAGATTCGAAGCACTCCAAAGAGATTACTCTGCGTCCTCGATTCATGCGACTTCCCATTCGTCCGCGATTCCTCCATAATAGAAGGACTGTATCAGGACTGATTCTTCAGTAGCCTGACGGCACAGTCCTTTTTATTATCCATAGCTCGATCCGAATGGAGGCATGTCTTATGGCAGTAACGAAAAAAATCAACAAGAGCACGTTGGAAGCTCCGCGAATACCCGACCACTTGGAAACGCTAACGATCGAAGACTATGAAATGCAAGATAAACAAGTATTCGAGAATGGTCGATTCACCCAAGGAACGATAGCGAACCATTCCGCGGACAAAGTCAGTTTCGACCGCGTTGTATTCGAGAACGTCCTGTTCGACCAAGTCAACTTGGAAAGAGCGGAATTTACCGATGTCGTGTTTAACCGCTGCGATTTGTCGAACGTTAATTTCCGCGATTCGATATTGCATCGCGTGCAATTCAATAACTGCAAGATGCTCGGGTTTGATCTCTCGACCTCGACGATGCGCAACGTGAAGTTCGACCAATGCAACGCCCAATACTCCGTCTTCCGGTTCGCGGATATGAAGCAGGTCTGTTTCGCGCAAAGCAATTTCGATAAAGCCGACTACTACGAAGCAAAGTTCTCCATGATCGAATTCAACGAATCGGGCATTGATCAAGCGCAATTCTCAGGAACGAAGCTGACGGGCGTCGACCTCAGCACATGCCGATTTCAGAGCATCGGCGCTACATTGGAAAGCTTGCAAGGCTGCATCGTCGGCTCAGAGCAGGTGCGGGGTTTTGCTTACCTGCTTGGAGTTAAGGTGAAAGAAGATTACCAATAAACTCGCGATGAACGCGAACCCCCGGCTTTGAATAGGATAATACCTATTCAAGGCCTTTTTGTTGTTTCGGAAATGGTAATAACCGCCCACAGCTGCTTGCAGCACACGTTACCTCGAAATCCGACTAATTAGACCGCCCACAGCTGCTTGCAGCACACGTTACCTCGAAAATTGACCAATTAGACCGCTCACAGCGGCTTGCAGCACACATTTAGCGAGGCCGATCCGCACCACCGAGCCCTCATAGTCGAAAAAACCGACTATTGTGAGGCCGAGCCGCACCACCGAGCCCTCATAGTCGAAAAAACCGACTATAGTGAGGTCGATCCGCACCACCGAGCCCTCATAGTCGAAAAAACCGACTATAGCTAGGTCGATCCGCACCACCGAGCCCTCATAGTCGAAAAAACCGACTATAGCTAGGTCGATCCGTACCACCGAGCCCTCATAGTCGAAAAAACCGACTATAGCTAGGTCGATCCGCACCACCGAGCCCTCATAGTCGAAAAAACCGACTATAGCGAGGCAAGTCCGCTTCACCGAGCTCTCATAGTCGAAAAAACCGACTACAGCGAGGCAAATCCGCACCCCCTCCCTAGCTAGTAGGTAGCAAGGAGGCCGAGCGGCCCCCATTTTTCCACGTCGCCTATTCCGGTTCAGCTACGGGCCGTTCATATAGAACGAACGTCAATCAGAGAGGAAGAGACCCCTAATGTTCAACAGGAGAAAACCGGTACTGCTTGTCTTGGTCGCGATGCTTCTGCTTCTGACTGCGGCTTGCTCCAACAAAGGCAAAGATTCCGATAAGCTTACGACGGTTAAATTTTCCGAGGTTATCCGCTCGATTTTCTACGCGCCGCATTACGTGGCCATGTCCCAAGGCTTCTTCAAGGACCAAGGGCTGAACGTAGACATGAACACTTCGCAAGGCTCGGATAAAGGAGCGGCAGCATTGATCGCGGGCACGGCGGATATTTCCTTGGTCGGACCGGAAACGAGCATCTACATCTACAACCAAAAAGGAGACAAAACGCTTAAAGTATTCCACCAGCTTACGTCCAAGGACGGTTCCTTCCTCTTGTCCCGCGAGAAGCTCGACGATTTCAAATGGAGCGATCTGCAAGGAAAAACGATTATCGGCTGGAGACCGGGCAGCGCTCCTCAGATGGTCCTGAACTCTATGCTGATCAAGGAACAAGTCAAAGACGCCAAGGTCATCACGAATCTCGCGGCTCCGGCGATGGCGGGCGCGTTCGCTAGCGGGCAGGGCGATTTCATTCAGCTGTTCGAACCGGTCGCTTCCACGCTCGTGAAGGAAGGCAAAGCCTATTACGCCGCATCGCTGGGCGAAGCGTTCGGGCCGTTCCCGGAAACGTCCTACGTCGCGACTTCGGACTATATTAAAGCGAATCCGAAGATCATCCAGAAATTCACGAACGCGGTCGCGGAAGGCGCCAAGTGGCTGAATACGGCATCCGATGCGGACATCGCGAAGGCGCTGGCTCCTTTCTTCGAAGGAACGCCAGAAGATCTCATCCTGCAATCGGTCGAGAGATATAAGAGCCAGGATACTTGGCCGACGAACCCCGAGCTGACGCAAGCGCAATTCGACACGCTGCAAAACGTGCTTATAGAGAACGGCGTGCTTAAGTCCGAAGAGAAAGTAGCGAATATGGATGACATCGTAGACATGAGCTTCGTCAAAAATATCGGAAAATCGGATTGATGAGCCTATGGAGCAGATCGAACTGAAGGACGTCGGGTTGAGTTATTTTACGCTTAAACAAGAGACCGAAGCGATACGCGACATCAACCTGTCGATCGGGCACGGAGAATTCATCAGCATCGTAGGGCCGAGCGGCTGCGGCAAAAGCACGCTGCTCTCCCTTGTTTCCGGCATGCTAAAGCCTACGAAAGGGACCATTCTGATCGACGGTCACGAGGTGTCGGGAACTTCTCCTAAGGTTGGATACATGCTACAGCATGATCATCTGTTCGAGTGGAGGGACGTTCTTAGCAACCTGATGGTCGGAGCGGAAATTCGCCGGATGGATCGCGCCAAAGCGAAGCGGAAAGCTCTGGAGCTGCTAGATCGGTACGGGCTGGGAGAATTCGCGTCGCACTATCCTTCACAGTTGTCGGGAGGGATGCGCCAACGGGTTGCTTTGATTCGCACGCTCGTTGCGGAACCGGATATTTTACTGCTGGACGAACCGTTCTCCGCGTTGGATTACCAGACTCGGCTAACGCTTTCCGAGGAGGTGTTCCATATCATTAAGGATCAAGGGAAAACGGCGCTGCTCGTTACCCACGATCTATCCGAAGCGATCAGCATGGCCGACCGGGTCATGGTCATGTCGAAGCGTCCGAGCACGATCTCTTCGGTCCATCCGATCCGTTTCGACGAAGGAGACGATCTATCCCCATGGAAGAAACGGGAGGCCGGCCGATACACTTTTTATTTCAATGCGATATGGAAGGAGCTTGAGGAGCATGTCGTCCCCTCTTTATGACCGTTTCCTTAAAGTTCAGAGGCGCAAGCTTCGGCTGATCGCATTGACGCGCTTGTCGGTGCTCGCGGCGTTCCTTGTCTTGTGGGAGCTCGCGGCGAGATGGAAATGGATCGACCCAATGTTGACGAGCAAACCCTCGCAGCTTCTGACTTCTTTTCGCGAGCTGGCTTTCGAAGGCAGTCTGTTCAGGCATACTTGGATTTCCGGAGTGGAAACGTTGGTCGGTATCGTCATCTCCATGGCGCTCGGAACGGCTATCGCGGTCTTGTTCTGGTGGTCGACATTCGCCTCCAAGGTGCTGGAGCCTTATATCGTCGTATTGAATGCTCTTCCGAAGGTGGCGTTAGGCCCGATTTTCTATATATGGCTCGGAGACCGCTACTCGATATACGGCATGGCGGTCGCGATCTCGATTATCGTAACGATTATTATGGTGGAAAGCGGATTTAGGGAAATCAGCAAAACGAAACTGAAGCTCATGGAATCTTTTGGAGCTACGAAGGCGCAAATGCTGCGAATGGTGCTGCTTCCGGCAAGCGTGCCGCATTTTATAGCGACATTGAAGGTGAACGTCGGATTGACTCTCGTCGGGGTCGTGATGGGAGAATTCTTGTCCTCCAAGGCGGGTCTAGGCTATTTAATCATCTACGGCGGTCAGGTTTTTCAGATGAATCTCGTCATGGTCAGCATTATGATGTTAGCCCTTTTGTCCGTCATTCTGTATGGATTCGTAAACTTGTTGGCGAGATTCGCGCGGAAAAAATACAACTACGAGGCGTGACGGCGGCGGGAAAACGAGGGGAGTCAGAGAGCGTCGGATATGGCGATAAAAAAATCAGCGCCGTCGCGGCTGCCCTTGTGGCGGCAATGCGTTCGGCGCTGCTCTGCTTTCTTGTTCGCTACGACTTGCGTTTGCGGCTTTCTTTGCCATTGCAACCGGCTCATTTCAGGGTTGTTGTTGCCGGCGCGTTCCGTCTTTCGTCGCTGTTGCTTGGATTTCGATATTCCCATTTTCATATGCACCTCCGTGTTTGAAACGATCATACCGCATGATTATCGATGCATGCAACCGCCAATTGTCAGAAAACTATTTACATAAGGGTCTATTTACCTAGATAATTCATTATAGAGGACAAATCGCGAATCGCCTCCGAAGGAGCAAACCCTTTGAACGATAAAAACTCGAATGCGGGAGATTCCGCTTATTTAGATGAGATGATAAGCAGTCAGCAACGGTTCTACCACACCGGAGCGACGAGATCGGTTCGTTTCCGCAAGGAACAGCTTCTCTTGCTTCGGCAAGCCGCACAACGTCTCGAGCCCGAGATGATGGATGCGCTGAAACAAGATTTGAATAAGTCCGAGCAAGAGGCTTACTCGACGGAGATCGGTATTATTCTGAATGAAATCCGGGTTGCCCTTCGGAACGTGCGACGCTGGTCCAAGCCGAAGAGGGTAAGGACTCCGCTAACGCATATCGGCGGCAGCAGTCGCATCGTTCCCGAGCCTCTGGGGACGACATTGATTATGGGTCCTTGGAATTACCCGCTGCAATTAATGCTCGTTCCGGTCGTATCCGCGATCGCGGCGGGCAATACGATGGTATTGAAGCCTTCCGAACTTGCCCCGGCTACGTCCGGTCTGCTTGCCCGGCTTATACGGGAGACGTTCCCGCCGGAATATGCAACGGTTGTCGAAGGCGGCTTGGAGACGAGCACGGAGTTGCTTAAGCGGCCGTTCGACCACATCTTCTTTACCGGCAGCCCCGCTGTAGGACGAGTCGTAATGGCTGCCGCCGCCAAAAGTCTGATTCCGGTGACTTTGGAACTAGGCGGCAAAAGTCCTTGCATCGTTCACAAGGATGCGAACATCGAGTTAGCCGCGAGGAGAATCGTGTTCGGCAAGTGGACGAACGCGGGTCAAACCTGCGTGGCTCCCGATTATTTGCTCGTGCATAAGGAAGTCAAGACGGCTCTGTTGAACAAGATGTCCGAGGTCATCGAGGAGTTCTACGGCAGAGAACCGTTGCAAGACCCGGATTACGGCAAGATCGTGAACGGGCGCCACTTCCGCCGGTTGCTCGATTTATTGGACGATGACGTTCGCATCGTTCACGGGGGACAGTCGGACGAGATTACCGGCAAGCTTGCTCCGACGATATTGGACGGAGTTACGTTGGAATCCAAAGCGATGCAAGGGGAAATTTTCGGTCCGATTTTGCCTGTAATAGTCTATGAAGGTACCGAAGAAATTCTGAATACGGTTCGAGCTCATCCCAAACCTCTCGCGCTTTACTTATTCTCGGGGAGCCGCGAGTTCCAGCAACGGATCATCGAAAGAATTCCGTTCGGCGGGGGCTGCGTCAACGATACGATCCTTCATCTGGCCAATCCGTATTTGCCTTTCGGAGGCGTCGGCACGAGCGGGATAGGGAGTTATCACGGGGAGTTCGGTTTTCAGGCGTTCTCTCATTATAAGAGCATCCTCAAGCAGTCGGATCGTTTCGATTTGCCATTCCGTTATCCGAAATCCAAGTGGGGATTACGCATGATCCGCAAGCTGCTTCGATAAATTGACGCCGAAAGGACGATCTCGCCCTGACTCCCGACTATGAAGCTTACAAGAAATGCTTTGCGAATGTTTCGATGCCGTTCGCTTATTTGGATAGGGAATTGCTCGATCGGAACATACAGGACATCGCCCGCGCGGCGGGAAGCAAAAAGATTCGCGTAGCCAGCAAGTCGATCCGTTCGGTAGAGGTGCTCCGGCATATTTTCTCGTCGGGGGATACGTTTCAAGGAATTATGTGCTATACGGCTGCGGAAGCCGCTTTTCTGGCGAAACAGGGATTCCGGGACCTGTTGCTCGGATATCCGACCTGGGAGCCGGAAGGGATACGTCGATTAATCGAGCTCATCGGCGAAGGTCACGAGATTACTTTCATGACGGATTGCGTCGAGCACGTCGATCGGATCGCAACGATTGGGCAAGAGCTTGGCGTACGCGTGCCGTTGTGCCTCGACATCGACATGTCGTCGAATTTCCCGGGCTTACGATTCGGCGTGTGGCGCTCGCCCCTGAGCGAATGGGATAACGTCAAACCGATCGTAGAGCGAATGATGGAAAGTCCTTGGGTACGCCTCGACGGAGTAATGGGATACGAAGCCCAGATCGCCGGAGTCGGGGATCGGGTTCCGGGAGCCGCGTTGAAGAACGCCGTGATCCGCCAATTAAAACGCAGGTCGATCCGCGAGATCGCGAAACGGAGAACGGAGATCGTTCATCGCATTCAAGCACTCGGAGTCGAATTGCGCATCGTTAACGCGGGAGGCACCGGAAGCTTGTCGAGCTCGCGGGAAGAGGCCCACGTGACCGAATTGACGGTCGGTTCGGGGTTCTACAGCCCGACGTTGTTCGATCACTATCGAGACTTCCGATACCGGCCTGCGGCAGGCTTCGCAGTCGAGATCGTCAGGAAGCCGCGCAACGATATCGTGACGTGCTTGGGCGGGGGGTACATCGCTTCGGGAGCGCCGGGTATCACGAAGCTTCCGCAACCTTACTTGCCGCAAGGCTTGGAATTGATTCCGCTCGAAGGAGCGGGGGAAGTTCAGACGCCTCTGCGGTATCGGGGACGGATTCCCAATTCGCTTAGCTTGGGCGATCCGGTATTTTTCCGTCATGCGAAAGCGGGCGAGCTGTGCGAGAGGTTCGACTCCTTGTACGTGATCTCGGATGGCGTTATCGTTGGGGAATACTCGACCTACAGAGGCATGGGGGAGAACTTCTTATGAGGAAGAGCGGACGAAAGTGGAGCAACTGGTCGGGGCTCGTGAAAGCGACGCCGCAAACGGTCGTCTATCCAAGCCATGTCGAAGAAGTCGTCGACGTCGTTAAGCTATGCCGAAAGGACGGAAGAACTCTCCGCGTCGTCGGTTCGGGGCATTCTTTTACCCCGTTGGCGGCCTCCGATGACGTATTGCTATCGCTCGATCGGATGCAAGGCTTGTTAAAAGTGGATATGGAAGCGCGTACAGCGATCGCGTGGGCGGGGACGAAGCTGAAGACGCTAGGGGAGTTATTGCATACCGAAGGTCTAGCGCAGGAGAATTTGGGAGATATTGATGTACAGTCGATTGCAGGCGCGATCAGCACGGGAACGCACGGCACGGGTTTGCAATTCGGCAATATTTCCACGCAGGTCGTCGGCCTGACTGTCGTGACCGGAACCGGGGAAGTCATGGATTGCAACGAGCAATCGCATCCCGAGCTATTCAAGGCGATGCAGATTTCACTCGGCGCTTTGGGTATTATCGTGAAGGTTACGCTACGTCTGCGACCGTCCTATAGACTGAGCTACGAGAGTGCCAGAGTCCCGCTGAGCGATTGCTTGGACCGTCTTCCCGTCCTAGCGAGCGAGCATCGCAATTTCGAGTTTTACTGGTTTCCATACGCGGAGCCGTGTCAGCTGAAAATGATGAACGAGACCGAGAAACCCGCGACGCCGAGCAGATTCAGCAGTTACGTCAGCGACGTGATTATGGAGAATGCCGTATTCGGAGCGTTGTCTAAGGTATGCAAATATATTCCTCCGCTTAGCGCGTCGGTTAGCAGATTATGCGCGTCGGCCGTCCCGACGAACGGCAAGATCGAGCAAAGCCATAAGATTTACGCCACGAAGCGGCTTGTTCGCTTTAACGAAATGGAGTACAATCTACCGGTCGAGGCGATGGAGACTGTCATTCGCGAGATGCGAGAGACGATGGCGCGCGAGAAATACCGCGTGTTCTTCCCGATCGAATGCCGCTTCGCCCGGGAGGACGACATTTGGCTAAGCCCGGCGTATGGACGGAATTCTGCTTATATCGCCGTCCACATGTACCGCGGCATGCCGCACGAGAAATATTTTGCAGATATGGAACGGATATTCCTTCGCCATGGCGGACGCCCGCATTGGGGCAAGATGCATTCATTGAACGCGGATCGGCTAAGCGCGTTGTATCCGAAGTGGGACAAATTTCTCGCGTTTCGGGCTTTGATGGATCCCGATGGTATCTTTCTTTCTCCTTATCTGAGAAGGATTTTCGCATTAAATTGACGATTACCGGTATTATTTACTGAAGGAGTGCCTATGAAATGCCTCATTTGCTTATCAGGGGAGTATCCCCGGAACAAATTCGCTCGATCAGCAAACCATTAGTGGCGGAGCTGGCCAGTCATTGCCAATGCCCGCCGGATCATATTTTACTTGAATGCTTGCATACGACGGCTTGTTACGACGGGGAAATCGTTCCTTCCTATCCGTTCGTAGAGATAAACTGGTTCGAACGGGGACAGTCCGTTCGGGATCAAGCCGCGGAATGCATCGACAGGCACGTTCGTTCGCTCGGCATTGCCGAAGTCGAGGTCGCGTTCAGGACTTACGAAGCGAATAGTTATTATGCCAATGGGATCAAGCTATCCGTTAATGGAGAACTGCAAGCTCTCCAAGCGGAAAATCAGCGGTTGAAGGATGAGCTTAACAAAGCTAGAAAAGCGTTGCAATCGAATCAGACAAACTCGAATTCGTACATGTCGAGCAAGTTATACGATGCTTTGAGAGAATAGGTTGCCGACTGCGAGGCAGGGGGATTCATGAACAAGAGGAACCTGACTTTTCGTCCGGACGGGACGTTCACGATCGTACAATTCACCGACTTGCATTGGAAAAACGGCGGGCCGTCGGATCAACGCACCCAAGCGCTGATGGAGAGCGTATTGGCGGCGGAGAAACCGGATCTGATCGTATTTACGGGAGACGTGATCGAGAGCTTGGGCTGTAAGGATCCTTTGCAGTCTTATCGCGACGCGTTATCCGTTGCGGAGAAGAGCGGCATTCCGTGGGCGGCGATATTCGGCAATCATGACGCGGAGGATAACGTGACAAGGGAGCAGTTGATGGCCGTCCAGTTGGAGCATTCGGGGTCGGTGGCCGAGGCCGGCCCTTCCGAGTTGGACGGTGTCGGCAACTTCGTCGTCCGGGTGTCTGATTCTCGGGGCAGTACGGCAGCGGCTCTTTATTTTCTCGATAGCGGCGGGTATTCGAGTTTGCCGTTCGTGAAAGGGTATGACTGGATCCGCGATAGCCAAGTCGGATGGTACCGGGAGCAATCCCATGCGTTGAAAGAGGAGAATGGAGGGGATACGGTTCCTTCCTTGATGTTCTTCCACATTCCTTTACCGGAATATCGCGAAGTCTGGGATAGAGGAATTTGTTACGGTCATCGATACGAGAAAGTACAATGTCCCCGGCTCAATTCCGGATTGTTCTCTGCCATGGTTCACTCAGGGGGCATGATGGGCACCTTCTGCGGCCACGACCATATCAACGATTACTCCGGTGAATGGCATGGGATTAAGTTATGTTACGGAAGAGCTACCGGGTACAGCACTTATGGACGTTTGTTCTATCAGAGGGGGCCCGAGTTATCCGACTCCGGCAAAATCATCCGAGCTTCGAGACCTGGTATCGGCTCGCCAACGGGAAGAAATTACGGAAAGCAAGCAAACATTCCCCTAGGTGGTATTCTCGGGGATAAACTTATAGCAGGACGAATTGACACGGCTCGACATTTCATTCATACTGCAAATATATGGATATTACAGAGGGAGCACCTCGTTAAAGCCGGACACGAAACGTGTTGCTTTGACGGGGGCATTTTTATTTTCTAAGCGGGAAGGGCGGGGCGAATGGCATCGAAAAAAACGAATAAAGATCGGGTCAAGGAACAGCCGGTGACCTATGAAATCTATGCGGGAATACCCGACGACGGGCGACGTTACGAGGTCCTCGAAGGCGAGTTGGAGTTGATGTCTCCTGGGTCGTCCGCCGTTCATCAGATGGTAGGCATGGCTCTGTCTCTTATCGTACAAAGTTGTAGTTCCGAGTACGTCATTCTTACAGCCCCATTGGACGTTATTTTAAGCCGGACGAACGTTGTGCAACCGGACTTGGTCATGATTCATCGGAACCGTGCGCAGATCGTGAGTATACGAGGTATCGAAGGCGTACCGGATCTCGTCGTCGAAGTATTGTCGCCGAGTTCCCGCAAGAAGGATCGTCTGCGGAAGCTGAAGATCTACGCTGAGCACGGTATACCGGAATATTGGATCATCGACCCGGCGACTCAGACGCTGGAGCAGCTTGAACTGATCGGAAACGGCCGGCGATACGAGATCGTAAATCTGTACGAGAACGATGACGTCGTTGCTTCGGGCAAGCTGCCTTGCGTCTCTTTCGCAGTTAGCGAGCTGTTTAAGGATGAGATCGTTAGAAGGTTGCTTGCGTTAAATTAAGCAGATGCAACTAGCAGTTGTGTTCCCCTTAGAGGAAACCGCCAAAGCACATGAAAAAAGCGAGAGCCGCCGAGCGCGCGGTAAAATCATCGTCCGCGTACTGTAGTGGTAAAGCCAAGGGTCTTTACTTTTCCTAGTAATGAGGTAGTTTGAGTATTTCGAGGACTTGCATTCCGACTTTTCGTTGAAGGCTGCCGACATCAATGTCGGTAGCTTTAAGCGCTTACGGAGAGGATTTTGAACCAGCTATGTTGAATAAAAGGAGTTCCATCCCATTGAAACGTCTGGAGGTATAATTGTTGGAGATCCGACTATTAAGCGCAGAAGATGCGGAAATATATCGCGAGCTAAGACTACATTCCTTGAAAGAGAACCCCGCAGCTTTTTTGACTTCTTTCGAGATGGAGATAGCAAAGCCATTTGAACAAATACAGCGAAATCTTAGTCCAACAGATAATCGATTTACTTTAGGTGCTTTTAACGTTAATGAACTTATTGGTATGGTCACCTTTGTAAGGGGAAGCAACCCGAAAACCATGCACAAAGGAAATGTTTTTGCTATGTACGTTTCTTCTATTTATCGTGGAAATGGAATCGGCAAAATGTTAATAGATGAGCTAATTAAAAGGGCGAGTCAGTATGACGGGCTTGAGCGGATTAATTTAACGGTGATTTCAAATAATTCAGCGGCCAAGCGACTATATGAAAAAGTTGGTTTTGTAGGATATGGAATTGAACGGAACGCTCTGAAATCGGGGGTTCACTATTGGGATGAAGAGTTAATGGTGCTGCAATTACGCTAACGGGCCGGAGTATTATTTTCTAACGGCTGCCATGCAGCTAGAATAGAAAGTGGACACCTCATAAGAACTAACAGATAATAAAAAACAATAAGAAGATGAGGTGTCCGGTATGGGTGAGAAGAGACAGCGTTACAGTGAAGAGTTTAAAGAACAGACTGTTAAATACATTCAGGAACAGACAAAGACATTGCCCCAGATCGGAGAAGATTTAAACATCCCAAGTGGTACGTTAAAACAGTGGATGACCAAGTACCGCAAGTTTGAGAATGAACCGCTTGTAGATCGTGCGACCCTTCACCAGAAAGATAAGCAACTGATGGAGCAAGAACGCACGATTGAGGATCTCAAGGAAGAAATCGCTATCCTAAAAAAGGCCATGCACATCTTCAGCAAAGAAAGGAACTAAGGTTCCAATTCATCGAAGATCATCGCTCCGAGTTTCGAATGGAGAAGATGTGCACAGTTCTATGTGTATCACGGAGCGGTTACTATAAATGGCTTCTGGAGAAGACCGTCCAGAACAGTTATCAGAAGCGTCGCAGAGCGCTATTGGCGCGAATCACCTGGCTTTTCCTAGACGCTCACAACAGGTATGGTAGCCCTAAAATCACAAAACTTCTACGAAAAGAAGGTTGGACAGTTTCTGAACGTTTAGTAGGGAAAATCATGCATGAGAATGGTTTACGTTCTTGTGTATCTAAGAAATTCCGAGTGACCACCACTGACTCGAATCACGATCAACCTATAGCACCAAATGTGCTGAATCAGGATTTTAAGACGACTGCACCTAACAAGATTTGGGTAACCGATATTACCTATATACCGTGCCGTGAAGGTCGTTTGTACCTCGCCAGCGTTCTGGATTTATATACCCGTAAGATTGTGGGCTGGAAGCTCGCAGACCGGATGACAACCGATTTAGTGCTTGCAGCGCTTGATCAGGCATACAGTACGCACAAACCTCCCAAAGGGCTTATACACCACTCTGATCGGGGTTCGCAGTATGCATCAGATGAATACCGTGAAAGGTTAAAGCAATATGGCATGGAAGCAAGCATGAGCCGCAAAGGTAACTGCTACGACAACGCCTGTATCGAATCGTTCCACAGCGTGCTGAAGAAGGAGTTTATTTACTGTACGAAATTTCAAACGAAGGCGCAGGCGCAACAAGAGATGTTTGTATATATTGAGCTCTTCTACAACCGTAAGAGAATACATGGTTCGCTAGGTTACTTATCACCTTCGCAATTCGAAGCTCAGTACTATAGCAGTATTAAATAAACGCTCTTATAGCGTGTCCACTTTCTTGACAGAGGTCCACCACGGCCGCTATTTAGTCGAAAACTAGTGTTTCAAAATTCTAACGGAGCTGGGAGCCTCTATTTATGATAAAATGCCATGATTTCACTATCAAACATCCAAATAAAAGCGCTGATTTCCGTTAGATTTTGAAAAGAACCTTTTTGAGCAGAATAACGTCTGCTGGTTCCGCTAGAATTATGCTGCCCATTGATGTTTCGTCCGTTCTAATCGGACTTCGGTTTGAATTGCATGATGTGCGAAAGAAAAGAGTAATGAAAATAGAATTGTACTTTTGAGAGATGATGTTTCCGGCGATTAGGCTCGTTTTACTGTCAGGCGATAACAATCCACATAGGGCAAGGAGCGTGAAGAAATGCAAAACGATCGAAACTGGGCAGGGAACTACAGGTATAGCGCTTCGGAACTTCATGTTCCGGAAAGTATAGAGCGAATAAAAGAATTAGTGGCCGGCAGCCGTCGAATAAAAGTGCTGGGGACGCGTCACTCGTTTAATGGAATCGCCGATTGTACCGATAGCCTTCTCTCTCTCCAGAAGTTCAATAGAGTAATAGAGTTAGATCGGAACAACAACACGGTAACGGTCGAAGCCGGAATCCGATATGGAGAGTTGAGCCAATACCTTCACGGTTACGGTTATGCGTTGCACAATTTGGCGTCTCTTCCGCATATTACGGTTGCGGGCGCATGCGCAACGGCTACGCATGGTTCAGGCGACCGGAACGGAAATTTGGCTACAGCGGTTCATTCCCTTCAGGTCGTCACGGCGAATGGGGAGACGGCGGAGTTCTCACGTGAACTACATAACGGGGACATAGCGGGAGCAATCGTCGGACTGGGAGGATTGGGCGTAGTTACGCAAATGACGCTCGAAGTGGTTCCGGAATTTCAGATGAGTCAGTACGTATATGACAACTTGCCTCTAGCTCAGCTTAAAGAACACTTCGAAGATATTTTCTCCAGTGCTTATAGCGTCAGTCTGTTCACGGATTGGAAGGAGGCAAAGTTTAATCAAGTCTGGCTAAAGAAAAAGATTACCGATCCATTCTCTTACGATGAGGCTTCTGAATTTTACGGCGCTACACGAGCAAACGAGCATAGGCACCCGGTGCCAGGGTACACGTCCGAAAATTGCAGCGAACAGTTGGGGATTCCGGGACCTTGGCACGAACGGCTT
Source organism: Cohnella herbarum (assembly GCF_012849095.1). NCBI lineage: Bacteria > Bacillati > Bacillota > Bacilli > Caryophanales > Paenibacillaceae > Cohnella > Cohnella herbarum. Next base: position 3,438,600 of record NZ_CP051680.1, on the reverse strand, counting down.
CCGCACTTTCGCATGAATTTCACCCCAAGCGCCGGAGAGGAATTGCAAAGCGAGTATTTCGTGCCGCGCGAAGTTGCCTATCACGCATTGTGCGCGATTGACGAGATACGAGATTACATATCGCCGCTTCTTTATGTTTCCGAGGTCCGCACAATAGCCAAAGACAATCTGTGGATGAGTCCATGTTACGACCGGGAGTCGGTTGCTTTTCATTTTACATGGAAGCCGAATTGGGGGTCGGTGCAGGAAGTGTTGCCGATGATCGAAAAACAGCTAGCCCCTTTTAGCGCTCGTCCGCACTGGGCCAAGCTGTTTACAATGCCTGCTGTCCGACTGCAATCGCTCTACGAGAAGCTGCCGGATTTTCAACGATTGCTTCTCCGCTATGATCCGGAAGGAAAGTTCCGCAACGCGTTTTTGAATGAATATATTATGCGGAGGTAACTCATAACCGCGCTTCTGCCCGGAATAACTCTGGACAAGTTGTTACCATTCGTATCTTTTTGTTAAATATTTTCTCATAATAGAAACAAATCGTATCCGAATTGCGTCAAACCTTTCAGATCGCCGCAAATGAAGCCGTCAAGGAAGTAGCGGAGACCATGAGGAGGTAGCGGGATGAGGAAAATCATTGCGGGTATGCTCGTTATGCTGATGCTGATAAGCAGTCCGATTACAGCCTTGGGAGCATCGAATTTATCGACTGAACAGAAGTTCGAGGTGCTTAAACAGAAAAATATTTTTACCGGCTTTGCGGATGGCAGCTCGCGGTTATACGATACGATGTCGCGGGAGCAGTTGGCCGCCGTGTTGTTTCGCTTGCTGGAGCTTCCCGCGCAAAGTTCGTCGCCGAGCTATGACGATGTGTTGAAGACGCGTTGGTCCTATCAAGAAATCGAGACGGTTACCCGCACCGGCTTAATGAACGGTACGAAAAAAAGAATCTTCTCGCCGGGGAGCAACGTGACGGTAGAGCAGTTAGCCGCGATTTTCATTAGAAGCTACGGGGTATCCGAAGGCGGAGGAACTCCGGTGACCGGCAAAGTGTCGAAATGGGCGCGAGGCGTCGTCAGCATGGCCTTGGATCGGCAACTTATTCCGCAACTGAGCGACTATACCGTCGACGCGACGCGGGGACTATTGGTCGATGCGGCTTATGCCCTGTATGAGGACGCGCATATCGATCCGCTGCTCGTTCGCTCGGTAGAACAAACCTCTAATCAATCCGTCAGGGTGAACTTGCTGCAGTGGACGAATCAGACGGATAACGTCACGGACAAAGATCGTTTTACGTTGAAAGACGCATACGGCAGCATTCGCACCGTTTATCAAGCCACTTTAAGCCAAGACGGAATGTCTATCGTTTTATGGACGGATCGCCAGGTCGGGAACCTGCTTCACTTGCTAACGATTGACGGGAATACGTGGAGTTACACGTCCGCGCCGGATGATACGACAAAGCCCCAAATTATCTCGCAGCCGGTCAAACTGCCTAACCGGGCGTACGAAATTACGTTCTCCGAGCCCGTCGAGATGACTTCCGCGACGAATTCGTCCAACTATCAATTCAGCAACGGGTTGAAGCTGACATCTCTGCAGCTTTCGCAGGATCTGCGCAAAGTGACTTTCACGACTTCGGAGCAATCGGACGGAAGAAACTATCAGCTTACGGTTCGGAACGTCAGGGACATCGCCGGAAACGTGATGGACACGAGAAACGACCTAACGATCTTGGGCAGCAACGATAGCTCTAAGCCGAAAATAACCGAAGTGAAGATCGATTCGAATACCGCGCTCATCACCGTTAAATTCAACGAAAAAGTCGACCCGCAATATGCCGTACAAACGAATCGTTACGCGATAGATAAAGGCTTGGCGGTCGTTCAAGCGATACTGGATAACGAGGGGAAAACCGTCACGCTCAGAACGACGCCTCAGCAAGATGCAATCGTATATACGCTGACGGTAAGCGGCATTCCCGATATTGCCGGTAACGTCATGGATACGTCGACGAACTGGAAATTCGGAGCGGTTGCCAACCCCGTCGTTCAGGCGAAGTTGCAAAGCATAGTCGCAATAAACAAAAACACTCTGGAGATTACCTTCAATAGAGCTTTATCCGATTCCGACGCGAATAACGTGAAATTAAGCGAACTGAAGGATAATAATTCAGGGGTATCGATGACGGAGTGGAAATCGTTCGTCCAAAGAAAGCCGGAAAGCGACCGGGCGGTTACGATCCAATTCCGCAACAAATCGAGCAATCCCGAGCTGTTCCGCAGCGGTCATGTCTATGCTGCCCGAGTAACGGGCGTCGCCGCGTTGGATACTTCCAACAATGCGGACGTTGCCGAATTCGCGGGTACTTCCGTGGAAAACTTGCTGCCATTCGTTACGCAGGTCATCGTGCTTGACCGTAAATCGGTCAAAGTCATGTTCAGCGAGCCTGTCCGGAACGTGGATGAAGCGGCTTTCCAAATTCGCGACGCGGATGGCCGCAACGTAGACATCGATTATGACGAGCTTAACGATAAAGGGAGGATCGTCAGCGAGGTCACGTTAAGACTCGATGACGATCTGGAAGGCAACAGGAGATATGGGATGGCCTTTAGGAAAGACGTCATTACCGATGCCGCGCAATGGAACGGATTAAAGACGGCGGATGGTGATCAACCTTACATCGTGCCTTTCAACACCTAGATAATCATGTATTCGTTAGCTACAGCCGGCCTCGTGTTTCGCATCGCGAAACATGGGGCTTTGTGGTGCCGTCGGGCTATATTCAAACGGCTCCCCTCATTGTACAATGGGAAAGGATTGAATTCCCTAACCGAGCGGAAAACGATATCATGCGTCATCGGGAGTGTACAACTTGCATTTGCATTCTAAAAATAGGTTAATGTTCCAATTAGCGCTTGGGGTCGTGATTCTGTCCGTCATTACGCATGCGATCTATCAAAATCAGTCCGGACATCATGGATCGAACCTAGAACAGTATCGCTGGCTGACATGGACGCTGTTCGTACTACCGCTGATCTCGATCGGTTTAAGCGCGTTTGGATTGTTTAAAGGAACGGTTAGCCGGGTTCCGCTTTACAATACGCTAACCTTAACGCTCTCTAGCATATCGATCATTGCGGGGGCCGGAGGCAGGGTCGAGTTCCATTTCTCCATCTTCATGGTCATTGCCATAATCGCTTATTACGAAAGCATATCTCTGATCTTGATCTCGACGGCTATATTCGCGGTGCAACACTTGGGAGCCGGGTTGTTCTTGCCTGACGTCGTATTCGGAGATCATGAATATTCATTCTCGATGGTACTCGTCCATGCGCTCTTTCTTATTTTCACTTCGGCTTCCACGATTGTCCAAATTCGATCCGGTAAGCGATATACCGCGAAGTTGGAAGAAGAGAAAAGAGAGAAGGATCGGTTGATCCGCGAGACGACCGAGCAGGTACGCGAAACTTCGGTTCAGCTTGTTCAAATCGTTCAAGCGTTATCCCGTAACGCCGTTAAGTCTCTCTCCTCGGTGGAGGAGGTCGCGGAAGCGATCGGCGAGGTCAACGACTACGCGGGGAAACAGGCGATATCTTCTAACGAAAGCGCCGGAGCGATGGAAGAGATGGCTGTCGGCATTCAGCGGATAGCCGAATCGTCCAATCGGCTTGCCGATGCTTCGGTCGAGATGGTTGAGCGTTCCGAAGCAGGCAGCGAATCCGTGCTTGGCGCCATCGATCAGCTTGACCGCATCAAGAAATCCACGTTAGCGGTTTCCGAAGCCGCTGCCATACTTGAAGCCAATACGCAACGAATTGGCGGAATCGCCGCAACGATAACCGATATTTCCGCGCAGACGAACCTGCTGGCGTTGAACGCATCGATAGAAGCGGCTAGGGCGGGAGAGTTCGGTCGCGGATTCGGAATCGTCGCGTCGGAGGTTCGTAAGCTTGCCGAACAATCCAAGCAATCGGCCATGCAAATCGCAAGCTTAATCGAGCAGGTCCAGATTTCGACCGACGTGGTCGTCAATCGGATGGCGGATGGGGTGCAGGAGGTAGAGAGAGGGAGTCAGATCGTTAAGAATGCCGGTCATTCCTTCGCGTCTATACTGGAAAGGGCGCATTCCCTATCCGACCGGATCGGCGATATCTCCGCGGCATCCGAGCAAATGTCGGCCGGATCGGAGCAGGTCGTGGCGTCGATCGACGAAATATCGCAATCGTCGGGCGACATCGCTTCCAGGGTTCAAACCGTGTCTTCGTCCTCGCAAGAGCAGAGAGTGTCGATGGAGGACATTACTCAATCCATCCGCAATGTGGAGTCGCTTGTCCAATCGTTGGACAAGCTTGTCGGGCAGTTATCCAATTAGAGTACAGCCATTAAGGCGCGGGTTATAAGCAAACGACCGCGCGTGCAAGGGGGAACGCAGTTATGCTGCTTTTGATCGGTTATTATATCGTCGTGAATCTTATCACGGTCTATTTAATGGCGCACGATAAGTCGCAGGCAAGGAAACACGGCAGAAGGGTGCCGGAAAGAAACTTATTTCTATGGGCGCTGATCGGAGGATCCGTGGGAGCAATTATTGCGATGAGAGTTTGGCGTCACAAAACGAAGCATATGACATTCGTCGTCGGCATGCCCGCGATATTGGTCGCGCAGGCGATCCTCGTATTGTGGTATAACGGTACGACCGGTCATTAATATCATAGACAAAGCAAAACGGATGCTTCAGGCTCTAAGAGCTGAATGCATCCGTTTGTCATTGAGGCCTATTCGTTGCCGGATTAGGGCGCCGATTGAATAATCTTCTCGAGCAGCAGGCGGGAGTCGGCCCACTTGTCTTCTTTGGCGCGAATCGCGATGATCGGACGTTCTCCGTTTAACTCGATACCGCTGAATATAGGGCTTCCCGAAATATCGATTCCGTAAGGCTGTTCGGCGGGATCCTCTTCGGAAGCCGCTTTGCGAATCTTGTCCTGCGGAATGCTCATGCCCGTCTTCGCCATGAAATCGTCCAAATTAACGAAAGCGCCTTGGAAAGCTAAGCTCTCGAAGTTTTTCTGATCCGTAATATAGAGCTCGGTCATCTCGGTCATCAGCATAAGAACGCTTTTCTGCTGCATGGCCATATCCTGCTGGCTTTTAATTTCCGTCGGAACGTAGACGAGCTTCGTTTCGATTCGTTTCCATTCCGGAATGAGCTTTAACATGTTTTGTTCCAGCATTTCCGTGTCCACGAAGTAATAGTTGCCGAATACGCTTAGGCTGAGATTGGCGGGAGGCGTGTTGGCGGCTTCCCTTCGCTTGTCGATGCCTTCTTTGATCATGTAACCCGCGATCAAGACGACAATGATTCCGATGATGACGTGAAATTTATAATAGTAAAAGAAATGAGCGGTTTTGGTCTGCTTCTCCATCGTGCCGGTTTTCTCGGACTCGATTCCCAGTACGAGGTTGTAAGCGCGATTAATTTCCGTCAGATCTAATGCCTGATTATCTTCGTCACCCGCGTCCGAGCGCGATTTCTCCGACCGTGCTCTTTTTAACAAAATAAAATAGCGGTTTTCCACTTGTTCCCTAGTCGCGTCTTCCGGCAAACCCAGTATTTCGTACGCCTTCTTCAAGTCTTCCAATTCGCTCACTCCAGTCAGCCTTCCGATCTATCTTCCTACTTAAGAATCATACACGAAATCAGGAAGGACACGCAAACTTACCACGTTTTGAAAACGGCAGCCGCATCGCCGTCAGGAGAGACGGACTTAACGATTTCGGGTTCGCGAGGCGCGATTTTTTCTTCGGCGATAACCGGTACGGGGGCATCCTTAGCATCCATCTTACTCGTTCCTTGGAAAATGCCTCCGGATTCGATAGACAACTCAAGAGCGGACAGGTTGCCGTGGAGTTGTCCGCTTGCTTTGATCGTCAACTTGCCGGATGCGGCTACGTTACCCACCACTTGTCCGGCGACGACCACGTTCCTGGCTCTGATATCGGATCGGGCTATGCCGTTCTCTCCGATCGTAATATCGCCGGCGCAATCGATGTCGCCGACCATCTGACCTTCAACGCGGATTCCGGCTTCCGATTTAATCTTTCCCTCGAAAGTCGTTCCTTCTCCGATTAAAGTGTCGGTCATATTGGGATCGATCTTTGCTTTCTTATTCTTAAACATGGGTTAATTGCTCCTTCTAGTTGCTCTAAGATAAGGACTCGGATCTACATGTTCGCCATTGATGATCACTTCGTAATGGAGATGGGGGCCGGTGCTTCGTCCCGTCGAGCCAAGGTCGCCGATAACGTCGCCTTTCTTGACTTTGGTTCCGACCGTCGTACGTATTTTGCTCATATGGGAATAATGAGTTCTCAAACCGTTAGAATGCGCGATGAGCACGTTGTTGCCATGGGAAGGGCTTCTATCGGCCTCGATTACGGTGCCGTCGGCAGCCGCGTAGATCGGATCCCCGGTATCTCCGCCTATGTCCAAACCTGCGTGAGTGGTGGCTCGATTCGTAAAAGGGTCCTTGCGTATGCCGAAGGTAGACGTTATCCGCCGTGAATCCGTCGGCCAGATCGTTGGAGTAACCGCGAGCAGCTTCTGCTGTTTGGCGACTTCGACCTTCGTTAATTCGAGCTCGGGCTTCATGATCTCGATCTGCTCATCGAGGGAGAGAAGCCGATCGCGGGTTCGGTCGATCAATAAGGCCATTTCATCATCGCTGACCGGTAGTTCTTCTCCGCCTTTGCCGCCATCCATGGCAAACTGCTCGGCATCCTCGTCCGTTTCGGTAGACGACGTCTTAGCCGCCTTGCTTTTGGTGGAATCCGCGGAATCCAATCCGACCATTTCCCGTAATTCCGCCTCGAGCTTTTTGATCGCGTTCATGCGAGAGCTCATCGTCTTCGTTTGTTCGGACAAATTAGCCAGATCGGTTTGAAGCTCGCTAATATGGTCGTCCTTGTTTTCGATCATTTGTTCGTAGTCTCCGGTTGCCGCCGACAATTGCTGTTTAAGCTGACCGATTTGGCCCGTATTTCCGCGGTATAGCAGGAATGCCGTAATGCTGCTCGCAAGTATAGCAATGGCTATGATCGCGCCGATTACGAGAATGACCGCCGATAGTTGGAAACGCCTAACCGTGCTGTTCGCATCCGGGATCACCATGAAGGTGAACTTCTTATGTCGCCATTTCATGACTTTCCTCCTGCTTGTTCTACATCGTCATCAAGATTATTCGACGATTTTCGCCTATATTCCTTTTTTACTCAAAAAAATGATAAGAATCAATAGTGGTAAAGGAGGAATTTGTCGTAATAAGGCGAACTCCTATATAAAAGCAAGTGGCAAAGGTTGGAGCCCGGGAGGTTCATTACATGATTAAACTAGCAGGAATAGATATCGGCAACGACAGCGTCAAATTGGTCGTAAGCGGTTCGAACGAACCGGTTATTATCCCTAACATCGTATCGCCAGGTTACGAGCGGCACGTCCTTCAAGAGGAGGACGCCCCTCTTAAAGCCCTCGACGTTATGGTATATAGTCCGAAGTTGAAAAAGAAGAGCCAGCGTTACTTCGTCGGACAGCTCGCGTCGGAGGATCAAGATAACGCGGAGTTGGAGGAAACGGACAATAAAGCGACTAGCGATCAATCGTTGATCGTCGCGCTGACGGCTCTGGCTTACGCAAGCGTGACGAGCGTAGCGCATACTTTGCAGCCAGGCCAGACGATCGATCAGGTCGAATACATAATCGGAACGGGATTGCCGGTTCGCACGTACGCGCGTTACCATCAATCTTTCGAAGAGCGTCTGGTCGGCGAACACGAGGTTACTTTCTTGTCCACGCCGAAGCTGCGCGGACGCACGGTGCGGGTTAACATCCGTAGGGCAATCGTCTCCATCGAAGGCGCGGCTGCCTTGTTCCATATGGCTACTCACGAGAACCTTCAGGTAAGGGACGAGGAACTGTATTACGGCTGCATCGGGATTTGCGAGATGGGCGCGTTGACTACGGATTTCCCGGTCGTGAAGCGGATGAGCATAGACAACCAATTCAGCACGGGCGAACAGCTCGGATTAGCTTCCTATCTGGATTACATCATTCGCGACGTCGAAGATCAATTCGGTTATCGCTTTCCGAGCCGCACGAAGCTTATCCAACGTATTCGCAGGCACGAATTCATCATTCAGCGCGTAGGCGAAGGGCAAGCGGACATTCGGCCGATCGTCGATAACTACTTCAGCAGGGCCGCTCAGAAGATCGTGGATCTCATCCGCAAGCGCTGGAAGAAGTATCCCGATATTCAGTGCTTCTACGTACTCGGCGGCGGCGCGGCGGCGTTAAAGCCTTACATCCTGGATGCGGCAGAGAACATGCGCCTTCGTTTCGTCGAAGATAGCGAATTGCAGAACGTCTATGGCTACCTTAAGCTGGCGAAGAACAAAACTTCGCAATCGGAAGCCGTTTAAGATGATATAAATACAAAAGCAAAGGACCGTCAGGGAAACCCCGACGGTCCTTTGCTTTGTATGCATCTGCTTCAGTTTGCGAAACGAGATCCGCGAATCCAGATAGACTGGAGCTCCAGAGAATCATCCAATAGCAGGAAATCCGCGGCTTTGCCGACTTCCAGCGAACCGGTCAAGCTATCGATTCCAAGCTGACGCGCAGGATTTGCGCTAGCCATTCGGCTTGCTTCTTCCAAGGATACGCCGACCGTCCGAACCAAATACCGCACGGCGCTAATCATCGTGAGCGTGCTTCCGGCAAGGCTATCGTTTTCCTTCAGACGCGCGACGCCGCATTTCATATGGACGGGAAGTCCGCCAAGATCGTATTCCCCATCCGGCATGCCCGCGGCTGCCATGGCGTCGGTGACAAGAATAACGTTATGAGTGCCTTTGGCCCGAGTGATCAGCTTAATGCCGGCCGGATGAACGTGGTGCCCGTCGGCGATGACCTCCGCCGTAATGCGATCGTCGGTCAGCACGGCGCCGACGGTGCCCGGTTGGCGATGGTGAAGCGGAGTCATCGCGTTAAAGGTATGGACGGCATGCCTTAAGCCGTGATCGGCGGCTTCGATGATCTGCTCGTAGGTCGCATCGGTATGACCGCAACTGGGGACAATACCGTTACTGGCTAACTTCTCAATATATTCAAGAGAACCTTCGACTTCCGGAGCGAGCGTCTGGATTTTAATAACGCCGGGGAATCGGTTTACCCAATCTTCCAGCCATTCCGGTTGCGGAGGAAGGATGTAAGCCGGATTTTGCGCGCCTTTCCATTTTACGTTCACGAACGGCCCTTCCAGATGAACGCCGACGATTTGCGTATAAGGCATCGATTCGGCCATGAATTGGCTAACGCGCTCAAGTACGGCAGTCAAATCTTCGCGGGAAGCGGTCAGCGTAGTCGCCAATAAGCTTGTCGTTCCGTTCGCGGCATGGAATTTCGTGATTGCCGCTATTCCGTCCGAGTCGGAGTCCATGAAATCATGACCGCCTCCGCCGTGTACGTGCACGTCGATAAATCCCGGAATAACCCATTGTCCATGGGCATCGATTTGAAGCAAATTGGGATCGAGCCCTTGCCCATTCGAAGCCGAAACGGCTATCTCCGTAATGATACCCTCTTTAACGGTCAATATTCCGTGCTCCACGACGCCGGCTGGCGTTACAATACGGGCGTTAACGACTTGGAAATCGCTGCGAGGGTTATTGTTCATGCGAGTTTACCTGCCGCTGCGGTATCCAGCAGTACGATCAGATTCGGATGCGTCTGAAGCAACGATGCCGGAACGTCGGTCGTGATCGGCCCTTGAAGGGCTTTTTGAACGATATCCGCTTTGTCCGCGCCCTTGACGACGAGCAATATTTTTTTGGCTTTCAGAATGGTACCGACGCCCATCGTTAAAGCTTGTTTAGGCACATCGTCGATCGAGTCGAAGAAGCGAGCGTTCGCTTCGAGAGTTTCTTCCGCCAGATCGACGACGTGCGTGCCTTTGATCAGCGCATGTGCCGGTTCGTTAAAGCCGATATGACCGTTATGGCCAAGTCCTAATAACTGAAGATCGATTTGTCCGGATATTTCGATGGATTCGTCGTACCGGCTGCATTCGGCTACGGGATCGGCGGCATTGCCGTCCGGAATATGGCACTGCGATGCAGGTAAGTCAATGTGATCGAACAGATTGGCATTCATATAAGAATGATAGCTTTCAGGGTGATCTTTGGGAATATTAACGTATTCGTCCAGATTGAAGGTCGTCACGTTGCGGAAGCTGACCATGCCTCTTTGGAAATCGCGGACGATTTGCTTATAGATGCCGACGGGCGTTCCGCCCGTTGCCAACCCGAGCACTGCCCGAGGGGTAGTTTGGATTTGGCCGACGATAATGTTGGCCGCCGCTTCGTTAAGCTTGTCGTCGCTGTCGTAAGTTAGAATGTTCATTTGGATTTCCTCTCTTCTTTGTTCGTAATGTACTGCTCGACCGTTTCGTAAGATCTCTTCAACCTAGGGACGTAAAGTTCGAAATGCTCGCTGACGAGTCCGGTGAATAGAATGTCTACTACGTGAAGCTGGGCCATCCGGGAAGCCATGTCCCCTCGCCGCATGCCGATTTCCGAAGAGGAAGTAAACAATCGGATGTCCGCATCCTCCGCGAGCCTATTCGCTCCGAACCGGGTAATGGACAACGTCGTGGCGCCCCGCTCGGCCGCGCTGCGAAGAGCATGAATCGTTTCGGGGGTTTCCCCGGAGTAGGAGATTCCGACGGCTACGTCGTTCGGAGTCAACGACGCGGCCGAAGTCAACTGAAGGTGGGGGTCGGAGAACGAAGCCGCGACTTTCCCGATTTGGATCAGCTTATGGAAGAAATCCTGGGCCACGATCCCCGAAGTCGCCGAGCCGTAAAGATCGATGCGAGTAGCCCCGTGCAAGGCGTCGATCGCCAAGCGAAGCTGGTTCAAGTCGAGCACTTGCGTCGTGTCCGTGATCGAGCGAAGGTGATTGGCCGTTATCCCGGATACGATGTCATGGAGCGGGTTGCCGGCGACAACGTCTTGATACTGGTTGGAGGTGGAAGTTTGTTGTACGAGCTCGGTTGCCAGCTTCTGCTTGAAATCGGGAAAATTGTGCGAATGGAACGTTTTGCAGAAACGGGAAATCGTTGCCGCGCTGCTGCCCGATTCCGCCGCCAGCTCGGTGATCGTCATTTTCGCGGCTTGCTGGGGATGTTTAAGCAAGTATTCGGCAAGCCTTCGTTCTTTGACGTGTAAGCTGTCCATTTTATCCAGAATCGCATTCAATAGGCTCATAGCCGACATCCTCTGATTTGAAAATTAATTTCTTTTTTACTATTAACTACAAGAAAACTATTTTCATATTATAAACTTATTGTACTGTACGGGAATTTATCTTGCAACGAATGTTTCATCCTTAATCCTAACCATCCATTCCGAGAATAGCTCCTTCTCTTCAAAATGCGGGAAATGAGCCGATCTCTCGAACCATACGAACGTTTTGGAAGGGGCGATTAACTGTTCGTAATATTCGTAAGCGATTTCCGAAGGGGTCATATAATCGTATTTGCCCATGAAAAAGTAAACGGGAACTTTTAATTCCGGGACGGACTCGAATAAATTCGCGGTTGCCGTTTGCGGTAAAATGGCGTTTCTGGAGAAGGAGTCCCCGAGAGCGAGTTTAATTCCGTCGAACCAGGAGTATTCGGGCGCGAAGAACACGCCTTTGATCAAATCCTTGTAGGTGCTGATATTCCTCTCGGAGCCCCCGAAAGCGGATACCCATTTCCGTTCTAAGGTCGCGTCCTTGCGAGGATTGCGATAAGGAGGAGATCCTATCGTTTCAAGCTCCTTAATCGCTTTACCGTTGTTCCGCAACTTGGCTTCCCTTAGAGCGAATTCATAGGAACGTTGCTCTCCCAGAGGGGAATTCGCGACTTGTCCGATGCCGATGTAGGCATAATAATTTTCCGGATATCGCTGTATGGTTAACGTTCCGAGCAGGCTTCCCCAAGAATGGCCGACTATGTAGATTTTCTTTTGATCGAACCTTTCTCTCAAATGCATTGTTAATCTATGCGTATCCTCAATAAGCTTGTCCACTTGAAGATCCTCGTTCGTTAGACTCCAATGATAGGACTTCCCGGAACCGCGTTGATCCCAGTTCACGACGATAAAATCTTTTTCCAATTGCTGCTGATATTTACGAGAATAAGCGATTTGCGGATATCCCGGACCTCCATGCAGGAAAAGAAGGACTGGATTATCCGTACTCTGACCTCTAATCAATATCGATTGTTTAACGCTGCCGAGAGAAATTTCTTCAAGGGTCGCTATACTGTTCGGGAGTACTTTGCCATCTTCGTCTTTAATTGCGGGAGTCCATGAAGGAAAGAATAGAAAGAGAAGGAGAAGAATAAGAAAAAAGAGTGGAAACAGAATTCGTTTTCGCTTGTAAAATGCCTTGCGCATAGAAATCACGTCCTAGAATAGAGATTCCCATTAGTATAACCGCGGAATAAGCAGGTGTATATTTATCTTATTCATGTCGAATCTATCGAAAAATCGTTTGAAGAATTGACAGTTATTTACTCCTGAATTATATTGAAAGCAGATTTATTGCAAACGTTTGCAAAAAAGTAAACTCGAAGCGAAAGGGGTTACTTGTTTGTTCCTTGCCGAATGGAGTGGAGGAAGTTGAAAAGCATGAAATCCCCCATGGCCGAGGGAGGCATCAAGGCGGTCGCCAAGGCTCTGAACCTATCGGCTAGCACGGTATCGCGAGCCTTAAACGGAGTATACGGCGTAAACGAAGACACAAGGAAGCTTGTTCGGGAAACGGCAAGCGCGATGGGGTACGTGCCCCATCTCGGCGCCAAGCAACTCGTAGGGAAAAGCAGCAATATGATCGGAGTGTTCATCCCCCAATTCGAGTTCGAGGCGAGTTCGGGATACGTTGACATGTTTTCACCCTTGCAATTGGCATTGCAGAGCCATGGCAAGGATGCTTTATTTTTCTCGATTCCCTTCTTGCATTATCCGAAGGATCGACTGACGGAATGTATCGGTTCCCGGAGCTTGGAAGGTTGCCTGATTTTTCCGGCGTTCTCTCTGTCGCATCCGATCATGCAAGAAGCTCTGGCGCTTAATCTTCCTTGCGTGAATTTCGAGAACGTCGTCGGACCCCGATGTTCTTCGGTCGTGTCGGACGATCGCGAAGGCGGAAGATTGGTCGGGCGAAAGCTAGCGGAGAAAGGACACCGGGTTATCGGTTTCCTAAGCGGTCCGCCCCAGATTCGGATCTGCCAAGAGAGGTATGAGGGATTTTGCGAGGGGTTACGCGAAGCCGGCATCGCGCACGATCCCTCGCTGGTCGCGATCGGGGATTTCTCGGGATCTAGCGGAGCGGATCTTGCGATCCGGCTGCGGAATGAGCATCCGGGGATGACGGCTTTATTTTGCGCGAACGATCTGATGGCCATGGGTGCGATGATGGCTTTCGCCAAGTCGGGCGTCTCGGTGCCGGATCAAGTCTCGATCGTAGGTTATGATGGCGATCACTTCACGCCCTACACTTCGCCTCCAATGACTACGATTAAACATTCGAGAGAAGAAGTGAGCTCCACCGCGGTGAAGCTGTTAATGGAACTGCTGGAGGGAAATCCGGGAAGAGGGACTTCCGTGCCGCCGCAGCTCATCATGCGACAATCGCTTATCGGTTTGGACTGAGTAATCGGAGAAAGGAGACCACGAGCAGGATGACGGTCGCAACCAAAGATATTATTCATGCGAATGGCATTAAACGCGTATTCGGCAAAGGCAGCGGAGCCGTAACCGTGCTGAAGGGGGTCGATATTCGTCTTCCTTCGGGCAAGCTGGTCGCGTTCAAAGGCAGGTCGGGTTCCGGTAAAACGACGCTGATTAATTTGCTTAGCGCGCTGGATCACCCTTCGGAAGGGAAGATTATTTTCGACGGACGAGATCTCACCGCGATGTCGAGTAAACAAAGGGATGCCGTACGGAGGAAAGAGATGGGGCTTATTTTCCAATCGTTTGCCCTTATTCCTCTCATGTCCGCTTACGAGAATGTCGAGTTCGTGCTCAGAATCGCCGGAATTCCGGCCAATGAGCGGAAAGCGGCGGCTATCCAGGCATTGGATCATGTCGGACTGAAACCGCGGATGCATCATAGACCTTTCGAGATGTCGGGAGGAGAGCAGCAGAGAACGGCGATCGCGCGGGCGATCGCGCATAAACCGAAGCTGATTCTAGCAGATGAGCCCACGGCGGAGTTGGATAGCCGGACGGGGTTGCATATTATTAAAGTTTTTCGGGATCTGGTAGAGCAAAGCGGGATTACGATCGCCCTGACCACGCACGATCCGGCCATCATGGAAATCGTTGACGAAGTATACGAACTGGAGGATGGACAAATTGTCTCGCACAATGAATAAGGCGCTATCTCTCGGATTAACGATCGTATTAGGCAGTTCTCTGGCAGGTTGCTCGCTGTTGCCCAAGGAAGAGGAAGCGTTGAAGCCGCCGCTCATCAAACCCGCTCAAGAAAACTATTCCACGGTTAACGTCGAGAAAGGATCGATCGTCAAAGCCATTTCGGGTAGCGGCACCTTCGAATCGCTCGCGACGGACATTTCCCAGTTTACGGGAGGAGGCGGGAGAATCGACAAGATTCTCGTTAAAGCCGGAGACGTGGTCAAAAAAGGCGACGTGCTCGTCGAATTGATCCTGGACGGTCTGGACATTCAGTTGAAGGAGCAGCAGCTGGCGCTGGAGAAAGCGAAACAGGGCTTTCGTCTGGCCCGTAGCGGCGGAGATGAAAACACGCTAAATATCGCACAGTTGCAGCTCGAACTCGAGCAGCTCAAATATGACAGGCTGGCGAAACAGTTTGAAAGCAAGAGGCTGTTAGCGGGCATGGACGGTCAAGTGGTGTTCGCGGAAACATTAGACGAAGGCGACTTTGTCGAAGCGTATCAGACGTTGGTCATCGTGGCCGACCCGTCCAAGCTTCGGGTAGCGATTCGCGTCGATAACGCCAACGATATCCGCGAGGTCGAGGTAGGAGTTGAAGCTAAGATTACGCTTAAGAAGGAAGAGGTTATCGGCAAGGTCGTGCAGACGCCGTCCTCTTCTCCGGAGACGTTGAATAAGGATTTAGCCGAGAAATACGCAAAAACATTGTATATCGAAGTTCCGAAGCTGCCTAAGGAAGCTAAGATCGGGTCTATGCCGGACGTGAAAATCGTTACTCAGCAACGCGACAACGTCATTAAAATTCCTCGCAGCGGATTAAGATCTTATTTGGGTCGGAATTTCGTCCGGGTATTGGAAGAGGGCAAGCGCCTTCGCGAAATCGACGTCGAACCCGGACTGACCAGTTCCACCGAAGTCGAGATCATTAAAGGGCTGACGGAAGGCCAAGTCATCGTTCTGCAGTAATTATTCCGCATTCCTAGAGCCAGGGAGGCTATATCGTGGCCTTATTCGTAATGATTATTCGTAAAATGATTCAAAATAAATGGCTCGTTTCCAGTATGTTTTTCGGCATCTTGATGACCGTAGCGCTCGTTGGAACGATGCCGATTTACTCTGAAGCGATTTTGACGCGGATGTTGGTCAAGGATTTGGAAACGTTCCAGAACGAGAAAAAGGTCTACCCGGGCTCGTATTGGACGATGATGGGGTTCTATAACGAGAAGAGCGACCGGCGCGCCAAGATGATTTCCGATACCGATCGGTTCATGTCGGACGAAGCCGGACCCGGGTTCGGCATTCCGGTTAAGGAGCTCGTGCGCGAGCGTCGGACCAAGTCCGTCTCGCTCATTCCCGACGGGCAAACCTCGGCTAAGAAAATCAGCACGACTCTAAGATCGTTCAGCGATCTGGAGCAGCATATTAAGCTGGAAGACGGGAGATTGCCCGCTAAGCAGCCGGTTAACGGCGTTTACGAGGTGCTACTAACGGAACAAGCTCTTAGCAGTTTCAAGATCGTGCTCGATCAGGTGTTCGAGCTCAAGGACGATAAAATAATGGGAACGATCAAGATCAAGCCGGTCGGCCTATTCAGCAAGAAGCAAGACGACGATCCCTATTTTCGCAATGCGAGCTTAAGCGATCTGAATTCGGTGTTCGTAATCGGCGAAGAGCTGTTCACGCAGGAATTCATCAAAGGCAATAAAATCCCGGTAGCTTCGAGCGGATGGTTTTTCGTTCTGGATTATTCCAAGATGGAGCTTGGGAACGTAAATAACTTCATCGAAACGGATAAAGCGATAAGAGCCGAAGTCAAAACCAAAGTCGTCACTTTTCAAAGCGAGTTTACGGTGCCGGCGATCGCGACGATCACGAAATATTTCGAGCGGTCGAAGCAACTGAGTAAGCTGATGTGGTCGTTAAACGTTCCCGTCTTGATCATGCTCGGGTTCTATATGTTCATGGTATCCAACCTGATCGTGGATCGGCAGAAGAACGAGATCGCCATATTGCGAAGTAGGGGCGCCTCGAGATGGCAGATCGTGCTCTCGTTCGCCATAGAAGGGTTATTGTTATGCGGAATCGCATTGCTGGCGGGTCCTTTCATCGGGATGGGGTTAACGAAAATGCTTGGGGCGTCCAACGGCTTCTTGGAATTCGTGCAACGTTCGAGAATGACGGTTCATGTTAACGAGCAGGCATTCCTATATGGCGGGGTTGCCGCCGCGGTGTCTTTCGTCATGCTGCTCATTCCGGTTATGATGGCGACCCGCGTATCTATCGTAGGGCATAAACAACAGCTTGCGAGAATGCAACGGATGCCGTTCTGGCATAAAGCTTTCTTGGACGTACTGGCTCTGGCCGTGTCCATCTACGGTCTGTACACGTTCCAGAACCGATTGAAGGATATTCGGAGTCTCGGGTTGACGACCGACGATTTGAATCTCGATCCTCTGCAGTTCGTCATGCCGGCGTTATTCGTCATCGGTGCCGGTTTGCTGCTGCTCAGATTATATCCATTCGTTCTGAAGCTCATTTATTGGATCGGACGCAAGTGGTGGCCGCCTTCCTTATATGCCACGCTAATCCAAGTCGGGCGTTCGAATAGCCAGTACCAATTCCTGATGGTATTCCTGATTATGACCATCGCGATCGGAGTATTCAGCGCCGGGGCGGCTAGGACGCTCAACACGAATACGGAGGATCGGATTCGTTACGGCAACGGCGCGGATTTCGTCCTGAAAGCGCAATGGGCGAATGACAAGCCGCCACCGCCGGGTCCGGGGGCTCCGCCATCCGCGGCCGCGACTGCGGAGGTCGTACCCAAGGTGATCCACTATCTGGAGCCGGCTTTCGATCCGTATTTAGAATTGACGGGCGTCGAGCAGGCCGCGAAAGTATTCATAAAAGAGAAGGCAAGCTTCTCGTCGGGGTCCTCGCAAGGATCGGCCACTTTAGTCGGCGTGGACAGCGATGAATTCGGCAATACGACTTGGTTTCCGAAAAATTTGCTTGATTATCCTTTTTACGAATATTTGAACTTGATCGCCTCCGATCCTCGCGCAGTTCTAATCTCTCGAACATTGGCGGAGCAGAGGGGCGTCAAGACCGGCGACACGATCAGCATAGGTTGGGAGAACGTCAATTCGCAGCCTTTCGTCGTGTTCGGCATTATCGATTATTTTCCGACCTTTAATCCGAATCCGCCTATCGGCTCCATCGACGTGTCGGAAGAAAACGGAAAGAAAAACGCGCCGATGCTCATCGTCGGCAATTTAAGTCGGATCCAGTTCCAGCTCGCGTTGGAGCCTTACGAAGTATGGTTAAAGATGAAGCCCGGTTATTCCACGACCGAGCTTTACGACAGTATCGAGAAAATGAAGCTGCCAATTACGAGTATTTCGAATACGAGAGAAGAGTTGACCAAGGCGAAGAACGACCCGTTCTTGCTGGCGCTTAACGGAATATTGACCCTTGGCTTCATCATTTCGATCGTGATCAGCTTCGTCGGTTTCCTGCTCTACTGGATCTTATCGCTGAAAGGACGAACGCTCCAGAACGGGATCATGCGGGCGATCGGCTTGTCTCTCAGGCAGTTGATCGGAATGCTGGCATTGGAGCAGTTGTTAACCTCCGGCGTAGCGATCATGATCGGCGTTATGGTCGGCAACGTCGCTAGCCGATTGTTCGTTCCGAACTTCCAAATCGCCTTTAATCCGAGCAGTCTCGTACCTCCGTTCAAGGTCATATTCGACGCGATCGATTTTATCCGTCTATATTCCATCGTAAGCATCATGTTGTTCATCGGGCTTTGCATACTTTCGTATATGCTCTCCCGTATCCGCGTTCATCAAGCGCTGAAGCTGGGGGAGGACTAAACGATGATCCATTGCGAAGGATTAGTCAAAATCTACAAGGCGGCCGATCTCGAAGTATTCGCCCTGCAAGGCTTGGATCTCCAGATCGAAACCGGAGAGCTGATGGCGATCATCGGCAACAGCGGAAGCGGGAAGTCCACGCTTCTGAACATGTTAGGCGGATTAGATCGTCCCTCGGCGGGTACGCTCGAGATCGACGGCAAGAACATGCTTAAGATGACGGAGCGCGATCTCGTTCGGTATAAACGGGAGAGCGTCGGCTTCGTCTGGCAGAACAACGCCCGGAATCTGATTCCGTATTTGACGGCGCTCGAGAACGTGGAGTTGCCGATCTTGCTGAAGGGCAAGCGCAAGCGGCTCCGCGCGTTGGAGCTGCTGGAAGCCGTCGGTCTTACCCATCGCAAGAACAACAAGCTTCATCAGCTTTCCGGGGGGGAGCAGCAGCGCGTAGCGATCGCGATCGCGCTGGCCAACCATCCGAAGCTGCTGCTTGCGGACGAACCGACGGGCTCGGTAGACTCGCGCATGGCGGACCAGATCTTGGATCTGTTCCGCGAGCTGAACCGGACGATCGGGATTACGATCGTCATCGTCACCCACGATCCCCTTCTCGCCAAGAAGGTGGATCGCGTCGTGGCGATCCGCGACGGCAAAATCTCCTCGGAGATGCTGCGTCGTAAATCATACGCCGAGGAACTCGAGGAGTTGGAACGGGGAATCGCCCAGTCCGAGGAGGATTCGCACGTCGAGTACGCGATCCTCGATAAAGCGGGACGCCTTCAAGTGCCCGCCGCTTACCTGGAGTCGATCGGCGTGAAGAATTCGAACAAGGTGAAGCTCGAACTGGTCGAGGGCAAGATTATGCTGACCTCTCCCGAGACTCCCGAGGAAGCTTCTTAGGGCGGGATCGAGGGTGGGGGGGAGCTAGGGAGATAGGATAGTAAACCGAGATTACGTTATCCCTTTTGCTCAGGATGTTCATGATCAGCTAAACAATCAACAAGGAATCCTTAGTATATTAATTAGTCAAAGTAACCAGTGATTCGACGCATAACCGCTACTCGCCAAACTAGGTGAACCCGTCGAACAAAGAGTCAGGCCGATCTAATTCGTCAAACCCGCCAAACGTTGAAGCGATGAACGATTGCTAATCACTGGGAAATTTGTTATCGTATGCGCATAGACTTTCAAATACGTTTATATTGCGCGTGAAGCACACGCCGCTACTCCTCTGCTGGGGGGTAGCGGCGTTTTATTTTATCTAGGAGGAGATCGAATGTTCGAGAAGGAGTACGAAGCTTTTTGGAAAGATCAGGTCCGTAACGCTAGCGGTCAGAGGTTGGAGATGCTGCACAGGGACTTAACGGGAACGAAAATTATGCTGAAAACGCTGCTGGTGCCCGTTTTTGGTTCTTTTGAGGGATTGGTGTTAGAGCACGAGATGGTGAGCGTGTCGGGAGTGAAAATATTTGGAGACACCTTGCTTCCCCAGTTGCGCATCATTTTCGAGGAGGAGCATTACGTAACGCATGCGGAGAGGATTACGAGAGATCGGTTCTCTTTCGAGAGGGCACGCGCAAGATCGGTAGCCATGCTAGGCTTTACCTATTTTCCATATAGCAGAGATGAACTGGAGAAGAAACCTGAATTCTGCCAACGAAACCTGTTTGAGTTCATAGGGAGGATCGGAAACGCTGAAGGGGTTGGTTTGCTTCAGTTGCCGGTCTACGAAAGAGAGGTTATGCGTTTTGCGATCATGCGCAGTAAACCTTTTGAATTATCGGATGTGAGTTTATGGCTTCAACTCAAGCATGAAACATGCAGGAAGGTTATGAGGGAGCTTGAGCTCAAAGGTTTAGTGCGTTCGATCGGCGGCGGAAAAATCAGGTGTCATGAGTTCATGTTAACCGACAAAGCAGCTTCTCTATTGTTTCGCCATAGCAAATTCGGTGATTAGGTCGTAGTGTGTAAAGGGGATTGACCTTCCAGCGAGAGTTTCGCGAGAGTTACTCGAAAAAATCGAGCAATTCCGGCTCGGAGTGAGAGTTAAGAGAGAGTTACTCGAAAAAATCGAGCAATTCCGGCGCGGAGTGTGAGTTTTGCGAGAGTTACTCGAAAAAATCGAGCAATTCCGGCGCGGAGTGAGAGTTTCGCGAGAGTTACTCGAAAAAATCGAGCAATTCCGGCGCGGAGTGAGAGTTTCGCGAGAGTTACTCGAAAAAATCGAGCAATTCCGGCGCGGAGTGAGAGTTTCGCGAGAGTTACTCGAAAAAATCGATCAATTCTAGCGCGGAGTGGGAGATTAGCGGGAGTTACACGAAAAAATCGAGTAATTCCGACGCTGGAGATAGTTAGTTTCTTCGAGCCGATGAAAATGGTAAGCTTTCAACAAAGAGGACGAATGTCATCGTTCGCCGATTTTGAGTAGAAAGAAGTAGAAGGAGCAAAGACGATATGGCTTTGTTGCCCATTGATTCGGTATTGCCCGAATTAAAGCAAGCTTTGTCCGATCATAGCAACGCCGTGCTGATCGCGGCGCCCGGAGCGGGCAAAACAACGCGCGTGCCGCTGGCGTTGCTCGGCGAGAAATGGCTTGAAGAAGATCTTAAAATCATTATGCTGGAGCCGCGGAGACTGGCTGCCCGCAGCTCGGCTAAACATATGGCAGCTACGCTAGGCGAACAAATCGGGGAGACGGTAGGGTACCGGGTGAAGATGGACACGAAGGTTGGTTCAAAAACCCGGATAGAGGTTGTGACGGAGGGCGTGTTGACCAGAATGCTGCAGGCCGATCCGGCGCTCGACGGGGTAGGTCTTGTTATCTTCGACGAGTATCACGAGAGAAGCTTGCAAGCGGATTTAGGATTGGCGCTATGCCTGCAATCGCAAGCGTTACTACGCGAGGATCTGAAGCTGTTGGTCATGAGCGCGACGTTGGAAGCGGAGCCGGTTGCCGCATTACTCGGGGAGGCGCCGATCATCCGTAGCGAAGGGCGCAGCTATCCGGTCGAAACGATCTATCGCCCGAAGCCAAGCGGAGGATATTTGGTGGATGCCGTTGCGTTGGCGGTAACGGATGCTCTCCGCGCCCATGAAGGGGACGTGCTTGTTTTTCTTCCGGGAATCGGCGAAATACGAGCGGTCGAGTCGATGCTAAGGGGACGGTTACCGGAATCTTCGACGAAGATATGCCCCTTGCACGGGAGCTTGTCCATGGATGCTCAAGATCAAGCTCTAGCTCCGTTAGATAAGGGCCAACGCAAGGTCGTGCTTGCCACCTCCGTCGCGGAAACGAGTTTAACCGTGGAAGGCGTCACCGTAGTCATCGATAGCGGACTATCGCGCGTATCCCGCTTTTCTCCCCGGACGGGCATGTCCCGCTTGGATACGGTCGCCGTTTCCGCCGCGTCGGCGGATCAACGGCGAGGACGCGCGGGCAGGGTTATGCCCGGGACTTGTTACCGATTATGGAGCCGCGAGGAACAAATGGGGCTTTCCCCCATCAGCGTACCTGAGATTTTGGAGGCCGACTTAGCTCCTCTCTTACTAGAACTGTCCGCATGGGGCGTTCAAGATGCGTCCGAGCTCTCGTGGTTGGATGAACCTCCATTACCTGCCTTGCAGCAGGCGCGCGATCTCCTCGTCCAGTTAGGAGCCTTGGATAAATCAGGTAAATCCGTGACCGCTCACGGAAAGCGGATCGCGGAAGCCGGAAGACATCCCCGAATCGCGCATATGCTGCTGCGAGCGATATCTATCGGACTTGGCGGATTAGGCAGCGAAATGGCCGTGCTACTAGGAGAGCGTGATTTCGTTCGTTACGAAGGCAAGCCTCCGAATGCGGATATTCGCGTAAGACTTGAAGCTTTGCGAGGAATCGGGCCGTATGCGGCGGACGATGCGGCGAAGCGGAGACTTGGCGAAGAGATCAAGCGATTGCGTCGGGAGTACGATCTCAAGCCGACGAAAGAGAACGAGGAGAACGATTCCGTTCAGGATTGCGGACTGCTGCTCGCATTCGCTTATCCGGATCGTATCGGTCGACAACGGGACAACGGCAAATACCTGCTAAGCGGCGGAAGAGGCGCCGAGTTCGGAGGAGGACAGGCGCTCTCCCACGAGAAGTGGATCGTCGTGGCGGAAGTCGACGATTCCGGAACGGATAGCCGGATTCGTCTGGCTGCTCCCGTCTCTTTCGAACAGTTGGCCGTTCATTTGAAACAAGAAATGAGCGAGGAGACGCATATTTACTGGGATGCCGAGTCGAAATCCGTACGGGGGCGTTCCCGCAAAAGGCTAGGCGCTCTGTTATTGGAAGAAACCCCGATTAACCGTCCATCATCCGATCTTATGCTACGCGCTTTGCTTGCAGGGATAAGAGAGGAAGGATTAGCCCTTCTCCCTTGGACGAAGGCGGCGCGGCAATTTCAAGAGAGAACGATATTTGCACGCCTACAAGATGCTTCTTGGCCGGACTTATCGGACGAGGCTCTGATTGACACGTTAGAGCAGTGGCTTGCCGGTTATGCGGAAGGGATGAAGGGGCGATCCGATCTTCAGCGCCTCAACCTCAAAGACCTGCTGGAGTCCATGCTAACCTGGGATCAACGGCGCGAATTGGACGAATATGCCCCGACTCACTGGGTCGTCCCAAGCGGCACAAGAGTTCCTATTGATTATAGCGATTTGGCTTCACCATTTGTCGCGGTTCGGTTGCAAGAGTTGTTCGGCTTGCCGGAAACGCCGCGTATCGCGGGTGGACGGGTGTCGCTAACGCTTCATCTCTTATCCCCGGCGCAACGTCCCGTTCAAGTGACCAGGGATTTGGCCAGCTTCTGGAATAACGCTTATTTCGAGGTGCGCAAAGAATTGAAAAGCCGTTACCCGAAGCACTATTGGCCGGATAATCCGCTTGAAGCCGAAGCGACGAGAAGAGTGCGTCCGCCTAACACGAAGTGAAGCAGGAAACGGGCTCGGCATCGAATCTTGAATTCAGCCAAGCCGTCCGGTGCCACGTAGATTTCGATTAGGCTCCGCTCATCGATCCCTAGCACCCTATCTTCTCAACCAGGACATCCGGTGCTCAAGTAAGTTTTGCTTTTGCCCGTTCCGCTCCTCAGTCCCTAGTTGCATCCAACCTTCTCGGTGTCGAAAATCTGACATTTCGAAAACTCGCTATAAGAAAGTGCCGAAAAACTGCATTTTTTGTCAGATTCAATATGATATGATAGAAAGAGTTGGAAAATCTCGAACGCCGGCGAGAAGAAGCGGGGTGCTTAGGGTGGCGGAGCAAGGAAATGGCCGTATGGAGATTGCCTTCATTCAGCTAGCCAATCACTTGGGCGAGTTGGATCGTTTGCATGCTTTTTTCGAGGAAGTCGGACTTCGTTTCGATTGGCCCGCCCGGTTGAAGTGGGATCTGACGCTCGCGTGCGAGGAATTACTGACCAATACGATCTCCTACGGATTTCCTCAAGGCGGTCAGCATTCGATCGCTTTGACGGTTCGGTACGACCCCGGTCAAATCGAAGTGCGGTTGGAGGACGATGGAATGCCCTTTAACCCTCTGGAACAAGATGAGCCCGATCTCACGTTAAGCGTGGAAGAGCGTGCGATTGGAGGTCTGGGCATTTTTTTCGTCAGGCGGACGATGAACGAAGTTGTCTATGAGAGAACGGAAACGGGAAACCGGATGATTTTACGTAAAATGTTATGAGAATCAGGAGGGCGCGATCCGATGAATATTGTGACGACACAGCGCGAAGGCGCTACGATAATGAGTATAGAAGGTCGATTGGACGGTCATCATGCCCAGACGGCGGAAGCTGCATTTTTATCGTTGACCGGCGAAGGACATACGCGGTTTGTTTTTGATTTTACCGATATGCAATACATTAGCAGCGCCGGTTTGCGGGTCGTACTGGTAGCCGCGAAGAAGATAAGAAGCTTGCAAGGTAAACTCGTGTGCGCGAATATGAGCGATCAGGTACGGGACGTATTCGAGATGTCGGGCTTTTTAAGCATTCTAGAGACGGCGGCTTCGACGGACGAAGCGTTGACTATGGTTAATAAATAGTTCAATAACGGCCGTAAACGGAGGCGGGAGGTAAAATCCGGTGGATGGACAATGGGTGGGGCCTATACTGGGCTTATTAGCAGGCATCTTACTCGGCTTGGGAATCATGTATGCCTTTCTTCGAGGCCGGATCAAGCGCAGCAAGGTATTATTCGATATTAGCATGCAACTCAATTCAACCTTGAAACGCCGGGAGCAGATGGAGCTTATCATGAACACCGCAAAGCAGGTAATTCCCGTGGAAGCGGCTTCCGTATTGCTGCTCGATCCGGACACGGACGAGCTTTTCTTCGAGCTTGCCCAAGGGGATAAGGGAGATGAAGTGCGAGAGATCCGGCTTAAATCCGGTGAAGGTATCGCCGGTTATGTCGCCCAGAACGGCCAAAGCATAATCGTTAACGATACGAAAACGGATCCCAGATGGTCCAACCGCGTCGCCCAATCTACGGGTTTCGTGACCCGCAATCTGCTTACCGTACCCATCTTGAACGGAGGACTTGTCGAAGGCGTGCTACAGGTCGTCAATAAGAAAGGCACTCGGCCATTTACGAAACGCGATCGCCATCTGCTCGAGAGGGTTGCCCAGCCGATGGCCGTCGCGCTGGAGAATGCGCGTCTGTATGCGCAGGTGGAGCACTCGCTTGAAGCGCTTAAGACGACGACCGCCATTAAGGAAAGGCTGGAAAGCGAATTGCAGATCGCCGGTACGATCCAGATGAGCTTTCTTCCGCGGATCATGCCGTCCTCGCAGGAGCCTTACGACGTGTGCGCGTTGCTTAAATCCGCCAAAGAAGTCGGAGGAGACTTCTACAACTTCTTCAAAATCGACGACGATCATTTATTTTTTGCGCTTGGCGACGTTTCGGACAAGGGGATTCCCGCGGCATTGTTCATGGCCGTAACGCTTACGTTGCTTAAGGGGAAAATGGGTCCGGGTCTTTCGCCGGGAGAATTGCTCACCACGGTTAACGAAGAATTGGCCCGGGATAATCCGCTTGTGTTCGCGACGATTGTCTGCGGGGTGTTCACTTGCTCGACGGGCGAAGTGGTCATGAGCGAAGGCGGGCATTGCACGCCTTACGTCGTCCGCGCGGACGGCAAGATCGAGCCTGTAAAATTAAAGAAGAGTTTGCCACTTGCCGCGATGGAGGAAGCCGTCTATCACGACGGGTATTTGACATTGGGGCATGGGGACCGCTTGCTTCTCTATACGGATGGGATTACGGAAGCCGAGAATGCCGTGCAAGAACAATATTCGCCCGATAGATTGCAGCAATTTCTTGAGATGACCCCCGGAATGTCCAGCGCGGAAATTATCGACGCGTTACTCATGCATGTATTTATGTTTACGGACGGAGCGCCGCAATCCGACGATATCGCGGTGTTGACCTTATTGCGCCGCTAGCGGGTGCGAATAAGCGGAAAGGAGATGAGATGCCGTGGCACATCTAGAGCCCTATCGAAACGGGCAAGAGCATCTTGATGATGAATTACGTTGGCTTGAAGCCGGCTTTCGGACGCTGCTGGAGATCGGCGGAGGCAATCCGTTTGCGTTTCCCCTAATCGGCGCAAGGGGGCTTGTCGTGACCGCGGAAGAACTTCGCGATACGGAGTCGGACGACCGAACGGACGAACCGGTGACGGATTGGCTTCGATATCTCGAGATTAGGAAAGCATTCGAGCAGTCGATCACGGTATCCGCGGAAGCAGCCATGAACGCGGGCGTTACGCTGCCATTGGCTCAGATTTGTTCGAGGCTTCGCCTAACGGTCTGGGAGCGTCGGTTCGTCGTGTTTTGTCTCGCCGCGGAGCATAGCCGTCAATACGAGAAATGGTTCGCTTATTTCAACGACGATGTAACATGCAAGTCGCCTACGCCGGATTTGGCGTATAGGCTTCTTTGCGATTCGGCCGACGAACGAACGCTGGCAAGGCAATATTTGAATGGCAGCGGAGTCATTCGCAGCATATTGCTAGAGTCGGAGGATCCTTACGAAGTCAACGTTACCGGCAGCCAAGCGCGGCCGAAGTTAAAAACGGCAATGAGGCTCGATGACCGAACGGTAAGTTTCCTAATGCAAACGGAAGCGTTGGATTCCCGTTTAGAAGGAATAGCAACCGTCTTCAGCCCTCAAGAGCTAACCGAGCTCCCGGTGCTGGTTCCGAACGATTCCGTAAGCGATTCGTTTAGCGGTTTGGCTGATTCTCGGAAGACGGAGAGCATTCCGTTTATCCATTTGTCGGGACCCGAAGGAGGAGGCAAGAAGCTGCGTCTTCGCCACCTGTCTAGCGCAAGGAGTCAACCTCTATTGGTCGTAGCGCTTCGCGACATGCCGACGGATCCCCAGCAAGCGAGGGTGGCGATGTCCCGAATCGTGAGGGAAGCGGTCTTGACCGATTCGGCGATCTGCTTGACCGAGGAACATGCGATCGTCGGTTCCGCCGTATCCCATTACGGATTGTGGAATGCGGCTTTCGCATCGTACGCTCGATTTGCGCGAAGGCCGCTCATCTGTTGGACCTCCAACGTGAAGCGGCAACCTTCCGAACTGCCGCTGCCTCCATTAGCGGGGTGGATTTACGGAGAAGTCGGCATCCCCGACGCGGCCATCCGCGAAGCGTTCTGGCGGGCGGAGGCGATGGACTTGAACGGCGAATACCCCGAGCAGCTTTGTCGAGAGCTGGCGGACAAGTATCGCTTCACCCCGGGCCAGATCGAGAGGGCATGGAGACAAGCCGTCTCGATCGCGAAGGCTCGCGGGTACTCGAAGCCGGTTAGATCAGACCTGGAGACGGCGAGCCGCGGGCAATTCAGACATCGGCTTGCCCAATTGGCCGATCGAATCGTTCCGGCTAGGACGTGGGACGATCTTGTATTGGCAGACGAGCCTTACTCTCTCATTCGGGAAGCTTGCAATCGGTTTATGCATCGCGAAACGGTGTTCCAGCGTTGGGGGTTCGGAAAGAAGCTGCCTTACGGCAAAGGGTTGAGCTTGCTCTTCGCGGGTCCGCCGGGCACGGGCAAGACGATGGCCGCCGAGATCATCGCCGGGGAGCTCGGATTGGAACTGTACCGCATCGATCTTTCCAGAATCGTAAGCAAGTATATCGGAGAAACGGAGCAACGGCTTAGCGAGTTGTTCTCGGAGGCCGAGAATAGCGGCGCGATTCTTTTCTTCGATGAAGGGGACGCTCTCTTCGGCAAGCGGACGGAGGTCAAAGACGCTCACGATAAGTACGCGAATTTGGAAGCGGCTTATTTACTGCAGCGGATCGAAGCGTACGACGGCGTCACCGTGCTCGCGACCAACCTGATGCAGAACATGGACGAAGCGTTGATTCGAAGGATGAGCTTCGTGATCAAGTTCCCCTTCCCCGGACCGGAGGAAAGAGAACAGATTTTCCGCGCTCATCTACCGTCGGCCGCGCCCGTATCGGACAACTTGGATTTAGCGTTTCTGGCTGCCCGGCTTGACGTTTCCGGAGGGTATATCAAGAACATCGTTTTAGCTGCGGCCTTCCTAGCCGCGACGGACGATTCGCCGATCGGGATGGAGCATTTCGTCCGTGCCGCTCAGCAAGAATTAAGAAAAATGGGGAAAATCCTAGTCAAGGACGCATTTTCGCCATATTACGACAAAATCCACGAAACATTTGGATAGTCAGCCAGAATTTTTACAGTTATAATGATTGAGTATGGCGTTTTACCACGTTTTACCTTGAATTTTATCGGTTTATGTTCGGCAAGGGAGGAGGAACTCTCATCGGAGGTTATACCGTTATCGCGGATGTCGGCTCCAGCTTGTTGAAGCTGCTTCGTGAGCAGTTGTCTCCGGATCCCGTTCCGCGTCCAGATCTGATCGGCATGGCATCCCCCGTGGACAAAGGCGATTTCGTTCTCTCGCTCTACTTATGCAGCATACGGGAGAACGGGGAAGCGAGACGGAATGAAATGCAGGCTCAAGGCGGAATATTGCGATACCCCCCTCTAGCCGTCGATTTGCACTATATTTTAACGGCGCATTCCACGGCGGATCTGCATACGCGAACACTGGACGAGCATCGTGTCTTGGGCAAGGTCATGCAAGTGCTCTACGACAATTCCGTTCTGCGAAGTCCTTATTTAGAGGGCTCTCTTGCGGAAAATAACGAAGAACTTCGGATTACGGCGGAGAACTTCAACACGGAGCAGCTTACCCAGCTGTGGCAATTCGGAGATAACCCTTATAAGCTTTCGCTAGCATACCGCGTCGGACCCGTTCTGCTCGAGTCCAACCGCGTGAAACCCGGACCTCGCGTTCTGGAACGCAAGATTACGTTGCGCGACAAGGGAGGCGAAGGTTCTTGACCCGGGCGGAAAGAACGTTCGTTACCCGCTGTTCGTTAGTCGTCAAGCCCATCGACGTGTGGACAGGATTCACGCCTGGCGCTTCTTCGATTCGGGTGGCGCTGACGGAAACCGAACGCAAGCCGATCCGAACGTCGGACGGCAGCTATGCGTTCCTGGATTACGCGGGGCAAACTTGCACTCTGGTTATTACTTCTTCTACATACATAGAATACCGCAAAGAAATTATGTTGTCCGAGGACGGAGCAGTGCCTCCTATTTTAACGGTTAGCCTGCTTCCGAATCGAACATATCTTCCTCCTGCCGCCGCTACGGGGTTGATCGTTCAAGTATGCGACGAGTCCGGTTTGCCGCTGCAAGGCGCGCAACTGTCCGCGTATATCGACGACGAGTCGGCGGTAAGGGGACGATTGGCCGACGACGACGCCGATGGCGAATGTAAGCGGATTCGGATTTCCCATGGCGTTACTAAGCTTTCGCCGGGAGATTCGTTCGTCGTTAAGGAAAGGGAAGGAACGGCGACGGAATGGAACGCGATGGTCGATTGGCATGGCGATCCGTCCGTAATCGGCTTGGAACGGCCCTTCAACCGGAAATGGAATCGCGGTACGAAGTTGTTGGCTGCCGTTAGAACAACGAGCGACAAGAATGGATTCGCGGTCATTCCTTTTCGGGGATTACTGCCTTCCGTCTGTCCGGTCAACGTTGAGATCGTAGCCGGTGACCGCAGACTAGCAGCCGTGTGGAAGGCGGAGGGCGGAAGGGTCATTCAGATTCCTCCTGTCCGATTGTAAAGAATTATGAATTGTGTGTGGCGTTGATTGGGCCGAGTGCCGCTTGGCAATGCGTTTCCGGTTGACGAAAGATAAACCCATTATAAGAGAGGAGGAACTGGTTTTCCCCATACGATCAACTAGAATCGGCATAATTTCGTATCAAGGGAGAAACCGGGGAACATGGCAGAGTATTTGTCGCCTGGGGTATACGTAGAGGAATTCGAGAGTGGCTCGAAGCCGCTCGATGGCGTAAGCACGAGCACGGCCGGTTTTATCGGTCTTGCACAACGGGGAGCGGTCGAAGGTTTGCCGCTGTTGATTACCAGTCCCGCCGATTTTCAACGCAATTACGGTTCGTATTTATCCGAAAGCGCGTTTGGAAGCTATCGCTACCTAGCGTACGCGGTAGACCAATTTTTCACGAACGGGGGATCCCGTTGTTACGTGATGCGCGTTGCTCCTTCCGATGCGCAACTGGCAACCAACCTCGGTTCTGTTTCGGAGAAGCTCAGCATCACGACGAAGAATCCCGGAGCATGGGGCAACCTGGTTAAGGTCGTTCTTACCGATGCCAGCAAAGCCAAGACGCAAATCTATGAAGTTACGGATAAACGCTATCGCGTTAAGAACGCAGGCGGTTTCTACGCAGGCGATGTCGTTGCCTATAACGCCGGAGGCGAGACGCAATATAATCGGATCGTCAGCGTACAAGGTAACGTAATCGAGCTTGCGGAAGCTTTGAGCGGAGACGTCGTTGACAACGCTTTGCTGCCTACCAAGATTTTATCGACCAGCGAGTTTTCGCTTCATGTCGTCTACAGCGACGAAGTAGAAAGCTACGAGAGGGTATCTTTGAATCCCGAAGCGCCTACGTTCGTGGAGAAAGTCGCCGGACGGTCCAATCTGGTTAACGTTCGCGCGTTGATCACGTCGACGGACGCTACGCATCCTTTCGATGCCATTACCGGAGCCGGTGCGGAAGGTAAAGTAGAATTCGTGCTTGCCGGCGGTACCGACGGTTCCGTATCCGGAATCGCTGCATCCGATTTCATCGGAGAAGATCGCGGTCCTGGTCGTCGTACGGGAATTCAGGCTTTCATCGACAACGACGTCGTCAGCATTATGGCCATTCCGGGCGTGACGGATGCCAATGTGCAATTATCGTTAGTCGCTCATTGCGAGAACTTGGGCAGTCGTTTCGCGATCTTGGACATTCCGCGGGAGAAAACGAAAGTCGCGGACGTCATGACGCATCGCAACCTGTTCGATTCCAGCTATTGCGCGCTTTACAATCCTTGGCTATCGGTATTCGATCCGCTAGATAAGAGAAACATTTTCGTTCCTCCATCCGGTACGATCGCGGGTATTTACTCCCGTTCCGACACAACGCGCGGCGTGCAGAAGGCGCCGGCGAACGAAGTGCTTCGCGGCGTAGTCGGCCTGGACGTTCAATACAATAAAGGCGAACAAGATATTCTCAATCCGGCGGGAGTCAACTTGATACGTTCCTTCACGGGTCAAGGGATTCGTGTATGGGGAGCTAGAACGGCATCCTCCAATACGCTTTGGAAATACGTCAACGTACGTCGTCTGTTCATTTTCTTGGAAGAGTCGATTAAAGGCGGCACTAACTGGGTCGTGTTCGAGCCGAATAACGATCAATTATGGGCCCGCGTGCAACGTACGATCGATGCCTTCCTGACAAGGATCTGGCGCGATGGGGCGTTGATCGGCAATAGCGCATCGGAGGCATTCTACATCGATATCGGCCGCAGCACGATGACTCAGGACGACATCGACAACGGTCGCCTCATCTGCGTGATCGGCGTTGCTCCCGTTAAACCTGCCGAGTTCGTTGTCTTCCGCATTACTCAGAAAACCGGATCTGAATAAACCGAATATAAATTGAACGGAAGGGGATACCCATGCCAGGAGAACGTAACGATCCATACCGTAATTTTAGGTTCCGCGTAGAGATTGAAGGACTTGAACAAGCCGGATTCAGCGAAGTCGGCGGATTCGACGCTTCGTTCGATGTCGTGCAGTACCGGGAAGGCAATGAAGTTATTACCCCCCGTAAGCTTGCGGGCCTAGCCCGTTACGGTAACATTACCCTGAAGTGGGGCTCGACGGAATCGATGGAGCTCTATGAATGGGTGCAAGCGTGCATTGAAGGCACGATCGAGCGCAAGACGGTAACGATCATTGCGATCGATGACGAAGGCGGCGACGTTGCCACTTGGCAAGTTATCGAAGCATGGCCGGTTCGTTATACGGCTCCGGGCTTTAACGGTTCCGGCGCTGAAGTCGCCATCGAACTCCTTGAGCTTGCTCATGAAGGAATGACTCGTACGGCATAATCGAGATTGACCGCTCTTTACTAGCGCAATAGCGATATGCGATACCGCTATTGCGCTGTAACGAGCCATATGTTTCCGTGATTCGAGGCAATAACGTTAGGAGATAACGTTATTTGATTGATATGCGTTGTGGATATCCATTTAACGTTATGCCGTAACGTTATTGATACAGAGCGGCAGGACCGCGGAAGAACAATAGAATAGAGATTCACCGACAAGGGAGGCCCTCTCTCTTGTTTTCCTTTTTTATATAACCCGTTCTAGTTAGGAGTGAATCATCCAAATGGCTTTCCAAACGGAATACGATTTCGAACTGCCGCGAGGATATGTGGACGATAGCGGCACGCTGCACAAACGAGGGGTCATGCGGTTAGCTACCGCGGCCGACGAAATATTGCCGATGCGGGATCCTCGCGTTCAGCAGAATCAAGGCTACCTGACCGTAATTTTGCTTGCCCGGGTGATTACTCGTCTAGGCGACGTTAAACACGTTGATACGAAAACGATAGAGAAATTGTTTACCGCGGATTTGGCGTATTTGCAAAACTTATACCGGCAAATTAACGATTTAGAAGCTCCGAAGCTTCATACGGCATGTCCGAAATGCGATCACGAGTTCGAGGTGGAAGTCGATTTTTTATCCGTAACGGAGGGCCTCTCGTAGTTCATTCGCCAGAGCGAATCTACGAGGAAGTCGGCTTTATCGCCTATTATTTCCATTGGCCCCATGATGACATTATGAATATGGAACATCGCGAACGTCGGCGGTGGTGCGACGAAATATCGAAAATCAACCGGAAGTTGAACGACGAACCGGATAAACAGAACGTATTCGATGTTTTCGGGAAGAGGTGATGACGGAACGTGACCGTAGCGGCTATGAATCATAATGTGAACGGAGCGTTTCGCTTCCTGGTCGAGCTCGACCATATGCTTGTTGCCGGGTTTTCCGAGGTTCAGGGATTGGAATCGCAGATCGAATACGAGGAAATTCGCGAAGGCGGGGTTAACGGATACGTTCACCGATTGCCCAAGGGCGTGAGGAACTCCTCGATTATTCTGAGGCGCGGATTGTCTTCCTCCCAGGAACTATGGAACTGGTACTCGCAATCTTCTCTCGGCAAAGTGGTTCGCAAGAGCGGTTCCATCATCCTGTATAAGCATGACGGCACGGAGCTGTGCAGGTGGAATTTCTTCGATGCTTATCCGACGAAGTGGAGCGGCCCGAGCCTGAACGCTGCGACGAGCGAAGTCGCCATCGAAACGATAGAGCTTGTGCACAACGGAATCAAAACGATTTTCCGATCTTAATTATGTGGGCGAGCGATCGTGATTTAAGTAGATGAATGAGATGTCATCGGCAATTATCAGAAGAGGAATGGAGGGGTTAGGATGGGCCGCATTAAAGCGTGGAATCGACAAACGCCTGGCTTGAAAGTTTCTCATAACAAGTTTGCCAGCGTCATTTCCGACAAGTACGGTCCCATCCGCCGCGGAGTCAAGAGCGGTCAACCCCTTATTTTCAAGATGAATGCGGCGGAAGGCCGCAAAGCGACAAGGAAATCGCCTTCAAGCCAGGCCGTCTATCGAACTCAAACGCCAATTCAGCCAACGGTTCCGGCTACGCTAGTGGCGGCAAAGAAGGATCAATCCGTCGATGCGAAAAATAGGTTCATAGATAGGGACCGGCTAGTTGAGCGGGAACGCGTCGTTAAACGAGAGAAAATCATCGATCGGGAGAAGATCGTAAAGCAAGAGAAGGTCGTGCAGCAAGAGAAAGTGGTAGAGCGCGAGAAGATCGTGCTGCAGGAGAAGATCGTAAAGCAAGAGAAGGTTGTGCAACAGGAGAAAGTCGTAGAGCGTGAGAGGATCGTTCAGCAGGAGAAGATCGTAAAGCAAGAGAAGATCGTGCAACAGGAAAAGGTCGTAGAGCGCAAGGTGATCGTCGTCCGTGAAGTGGATCGGATCGTCATTGAACAGCGTAAGTTACGCGAGCTGGCGATTAACGGTACGCCTCAAGTGCGTTCGGAGAACGTTGAGAGGGGTAAAGTTCGCGGTCGGGGCGAGGGAAAAGCGGCAACGGAAGCTCGTTTGCTTCCGATGTCGGCAAGCGATAAATCGGATCTTTCCCATGATGTCGCGGATTCGGACCGGCAGGAGTCGGGAGAAAGCTTCGAGGCTCCAGCCGTTAAGTATCGCGAATCCGTCAGGCAATCTTTCGCCGAGTCGATCGAGAGCCGGGTTGCATGGCCGCTCACTGCAACGGTTAATGCGGCGTTTCGCGAACCGAAAGAGGTTCGGAGAGCTAAGCTGAAGTTTACGAAAGCACCTGCGGACAAGCGGGGAAAAGGATCCGTTTCGGAGCCTGCGCCTTCAAATCCGAAAACCTCGAAAGGTTCTAGATGGAAACAGGAAAACTCCCTCTACGCAGACGTTCTTTTCGTTAACCGTGAGATTATGTCCCGTCAAGCTGAATCGTCCGGAAATCTGCAGAACCCCACTCGAAATAGATCGAATCCCATGCCGGGATCGCCAGAGAAGGTTATCCCTTCCGTTCAGGGAACAACGAGTTATTCGATTCAGACAGGCTCAATTCCCGTTTTGAGACTATCGCACGTTAGCGGTCCGACACGGAACTCTCGTGCGAATGTAACTTCTACTGTTCACCGTAGGGGGAGCGAAGATTTTAATGCCGGAAATCGTGGGATCGCCGACAATCGAGAGCGCCAGAGTGAAAGAGCGAACAACTTTGGTGACGCAACGTCGCAGCATCGTTCAGCGAGTCCAACGCCAAATTCATTGCCGACAGCATCTCCTAGCGCGATGTCGGGTGTCTCACCTAACGCAGCATCAAGAATCTCGCATGAAGCCGCGTTAAGTGAAGCGTCGATTGTATCGCCAAGCACACCACCAAATACAACAACAAGTGCATCGTCAAATATATCAGTAAGTGCATCATCGAGTGCATCGCAACGGACAATACCAAACGCAACACATAACGAAACCCAAAACGCATTTCAAAGTACAATACCAATCGCATCGCCAAGCACATCTCCAAATGAATCACCAAACGTATCTCAAAGGACAATACCAAACGCAACACAAAGCGCATTATCGAGTACTCCGTTAAATGTGACGCAAGGCGAAGCATCGGGTGCAACCGGGAAAGCTTCAGGAAGTGTATCTTCGAATGGGGCAGCGACTTCATCTAGGCTTGAATCCCAAGGATCATTACCAAGCCGATCAGCGAGCATATCATCAAGACCATCTCCGAACGGAATACAAGGCGCATTTCCTCATGGCTTGCCTTCTTTAGCCGAACATGTCATGGATACGCATCGGAAAGCGGTTTGGAAATTGTACAAGCCTTTCTGGAAGGATGAAGGTGGAGCTTCTGTTGTCGAGAATCGGGAGCTGTCAGATCGAGTTACACCGCTTCGATTGAGGATTAGAAGATTAGTGGAGCAACAAGCACCGACAGTAGCGAAGCTGGATTCTCATAAGGGTTTTGCCGTAGGTAATCGAAATTTTCCTAAAACCGATAATTCGAAGGGGAGCAAAGCGCAAGCGCTAAGTTCTCCCCAAATCGTTGCCGGAACATTGAAACTTTCCCATCGCTTGCTCGAGAAACAAACGGCACGGAGTTCCGGGATTCAACAAACCGCGAAAGCGATCGTTGGTCGGTTGGGGAGAAGCCCCCTTCGCAAAGCATCCCCATTAGTGTCAAGAAACGTACGATCGTCGACATCTGGAAAAAACTGGAATAATTCGGAAGCTTCGATACCGGTCACGAATTATAAAGTTGCTACTAGATTTACCGAGCCAAGCGGAGCGACTCGAAATGAATTCGTGCTTAGGCAATTCTCAAGGTTGCAGTCTCGTCAAGGCAATAGGGCTGTACCGATGCAGACCGATCAAGAAGTAGCGGTACTTAAGGACCGGAAACCAACGTTACCTGGGAATAGACGATCCGAACAATCGCTTAATACAGATACGGCGCCGATGACGGCATACAGTCGTTTGACCGCTCGGGCAAGAGCTATTAGCTCTGCCGCCGCTTCTAGGCAAACGCCGATCGTGTTGAGGCGAATGGCTGAACAATCAACCTCTGCTAAGCGTGAAAGCCGTAGTATCGATAAAGAAAGTCTGACTAATGCGATGACGCAGGGATCGACTCGCCAAGAGAACGAGACGGAGGAAGCTTTACCAAGAACGAATGTTAGCTTGAATCAGCAACAGGAACCGGTTAAAGGGATTATCCAACGATCGGAGATGACCCCTTTCCTGGTGGCTAGCCATGAATTCCGCAGAAGGATTCAACCAGCGGCTAAGGGCTATCGCGAGGCTGTGGACGCACAGGAATTTCAAGTAAATACGCGAGAATCTCAATTAATGAAACATCGGTTGGAAAATAAGCGGATTAAGCCGATTAAACAGAATGAACACAACCGTACTACCGCGAATATCGCACATGCGGTTGTTGCTAAGAACACGCGAACGAATGTGGCGGCCCCGTTTATCCAAGCATTAGGCACGCATGCAAGATCGGCTTCAAGTCGGTCAGCCGCCTTGACAAGCCGGGTACAACAGCAACGAATGCCGTCGGCATATTCGCCCATTCGCGTATTGGAGCCATTAACTGCCGCGAATATGATCCTATCGACCGGAACGGAAGACAGCGCGCAGTCAATCATGGGTGCAGCACAGCAGCCTAATCCATCGTTGGCGCATGTTACCTCGGCGATCTCCGGTCCAAGATCTGGACCAAGGGCATCCGCAACGCGGATTCACGACGACAATTCGAACGTTGACCGGGAGCAGCCGACATCGTTGGAACTACGCCGGAACGTTAAGGAAACGGTACAATCCGATAAGGAAAAAAATCGAGTAGAGGTTATAGATAAACCTCCTGAGATTAACGCGGAACAACTGCAAAAAGCGATCAGCTCGCTACCGCAGCTTAATCCGGATCAGCTCGCCGACCAAGTATACAAATCTCTCATGAAACGAATGAAATTCGAACAGAGTTTGAGAGGTTACTAAGGCGGCACAGCCGCTCTAAATGCATCGAATGAGGCAGAATCGAGGAAATAAGGCGGTACAGCCGCTCTAAATGCGTCGGATGAGGCAGAATCGAGGAAATAAGCCGGTGTAGCCGCTCTAAATGCGTCGGATGAGGCAGAACCGAGGAAATAAGGCGGTACAGCCGCTCTAAATGCATCGAATGAGGCGGAATCGAGGAAATAAGGCGGCACAGCCGCTCTAAATGCGTCGGATGAGGCAGAATCGAGGAAATAAGGCGGTACAGCCGCTCTAAATGCGTCGGATGAGGCAGAATCGAGGAAATAAGGCGGTACAGCCGCTCTAAATGCGTCGAATGAGGCAGAATCGAGGAAAAAAGCCGGTGTAGCCGAGCTAAATCTCACAGCCGCTCTAAAAACGTCGGAAAAGGAGAGAACCCAAGTTGGCTTTAAGCAAAGCGCAAATCATCATTTCCAAGAACGACTCGCAAGAAACGGTTAACGTCCTATTTAATCCGAACGAATACGTGCTCCAGTCCGGTAACCAATACGCATGGCAGACGATCCCGGGACTGCAATCCCCGATCGCGCAATTCATTAGCGGCGAGGCCACGACGCTAACGATGGATCTCTTCTTCGATACTTTCGAGAAGGGCACCGACGTTCGCAAGCTCACGGCGAAAATTTCCGGGTTGCTTAACGTGGACCACGGGTTGCATGCGCCGCCGTCTTGTCGGTTCGTCTGGGGATCGCTTGATTTCAAAGGCGTCGCGGAGAAGGTACAGCAGCGGTTTACGATGTTCTTGGACTCCGGTCTTCCCGTTCGCGCAACGTTAAACGTCACGTTCCGCGCCATTCTATCGATGACCGAACAGTATCAGAAAGTCCCCCGCGAGAGCGCCGATAGAACGAAGCAGAAAACATTGAAGCAAAACGAGCAATTGTGGATGATGGCGGCGGACGAATACGAAGATGCCGGGCAGTGGCGATCGATCGCGGAAGCGAACGGAATCGACAATCCGCGCAAGCTTCCTTACGGAAGGAAGCTCATTATACCAAGGTTGGAGTGAGAGTATCGTGGCGACCATCAAATTCGACAGCACCACTTATACGTTCGCCGAGCTTGAGCGGAAGTACCGTAATTTTTTCGCGCCTGCGTTCGACATCAGCGTGGATGGACAGAGCTTCGTATTGAAGCAAATCGCCGTATCCGCTCTCACGGTGAACACGACAATGGAACCGAAGTCGGATTCCTTTCAATTTCGAATCGAAAACGCTTATGATGCCGTGGCACGCCAGTTCAAGTGGCTCGGATCGCTCATCGACGTCGGCAAAACGATAGAGATCAAGATGGGCTACACCGACAAGCTAGAGTTGGTGTTCGACGGCATCATCACGGGATTCACGGTGGATTATCCATCGGAAGGCCAACCTACCATCTCGGTGCAAGGGATGGACCGATCCTGTCTTATGATGCGAAGCATCACCTCCAATCTATGGAAGCAAAAGAAGGTTAGCGACGTCGTTAAAGAAATCGGCGGTAAGTACAGCCTGCAGCTTAAGGTGGACGACACGCTAACGCCGAAGCCGGCGATCGAGCAAATGCGCAAGAGCGACTTTCACTTTTTACGGGATTTGGCCGAAGAAACCAATCATGACTTTTTTATCGTCGGTCAAAAGCTTTATTTTCGCAAAATGAATCCTTCCGCAAGCCCGGTCATTACGCTTATGTACGGTAAAAATCTTAAGAGCTACTCTGCGGTCGTGGATATTTCCAAACAAGTCAGCAAGTTAATCTATCGAGGGACCGATCCCCAGACTTGGGAATCGTTCGAGGCGACTGCTTCCGGAGTTAACAAGATCGGCACCAACGGCAGGACGGGTCAAGATATTATGACGGCGTTATCCAGCAATACGATCGAAACGGTATATAGTAACGCGTCATCGCAGGCGGAAGCTCAGGAGATGGCCGATTCCATGCTTAACGAACGCGCGATGGAATTGGTGCGAGGCGAAGGCGAATGCCTAGGATTACCCGAGATTCGCGCCGGACGACACATCAAGGTGGATGGCTTGGGTGCGCAATTTAATCAGCCGTACGTGTTGAGCAGCGTTACGCATACGATCAATAGCCAGGGGTTCGTTACCAAATTCGAAGTGGAAGGGAATGCGATCTAATGCCTTCGATGAACGACTTCTTTCCTTCCCGTTCCGATAGCGGCACAAGCGGGGGACTCAGTACCATGAACGGCGTCATGGTAGCCACGGTCACGAATAACCAAGATCCTAACGGCCTAAACCGGGTAAAGTTGAAATTTCCGTTAAGGGAAAACGAGCACGAAACCGATTGGGCTCCGATCACTTCGCTCATGTCGGGGAGCAGCATGGGAACATTATTCGTTCCCGAAGTCGGGGATGAGGTTCTTGTAGCTTTCCTGCTCGGAAACATGAATCAACCGTTCGTGATCGGGTCGCTATGGAACAAGAATAAGAAACCCCCGGCTAAAGACGAGAAGAACAACATTCGGAAGATTTACTCGAGAGCCGGTCATGAGCTCATATTCGACGATACCGAGAACGCGGGCAAGGTGACCTTAAAGACGAAACAAGGCATCAAGCTGGAGATCGACGATCAGAACGAGAAAATCACGTTAGGAACGAAAAGCGACGCGCAATCGATCGTCATGGCGGGGAGCTCCGCGGGCACGGTTACGATCAAGTCCGGAGCGAATAAAATCACCATCGACAATAAGGGCGATATCAAAATAGAATCGACGAAAGAAATCACGTTGAAGAGCACGCAGATTAACCTTGAAGCGACCGCGGCGATGAAAGTTAAGGGCGGAGCGAAGCTGGATCTGCTGGCGGACGGAATCATTACGATTAAAGGCGCGATGGTCAAAATCAACTGATGGCGGATAAGGGGGACGACGTAAGATGAGCGCATCTTTTCTGGGCAGGGGCTGGAAATTTCCTATCGCAGTCGACGCCACGACCGGACGGTTCCTGTTGTCGGAAGGCGAAGACGACATCGCGGAGGCGATACGAATTATACTGATGACCTCGAAGGGAGAACGCGTCATGCGCCCCGACTTCGGCTGCGGTTTAAGAAATTTCATTTTCGGGACTATGGACGCTACGACAATGAGGTTGCTAGAAAGCGACATCGCGCAAGCGATTATGGTTTGGGAACCAAGGGTGACGGACGTCAACGTGGAGGCCCGGCTGGACGAGTCGCAATCGGGACGGTTGCTGATCAGCATCGCTTACGTCGTGCGATCGACGAACAATTTGTTTAATCAGGTTTACCCTTTCTATCTCGAAGAAGGCGCGAAATAAGACGAAATCATGGGAGCGACAAAGCGGATGAGCAATGAGCGATGGCAAGACGGGCCGGCCCGTTCGCCTGCGATCGATGGGAGGGACCTTAACGCTCTCGTCGACCAGATGAAAGCGATGGTTCCCCATTATACGCCGGAATGGCGATTTTCTCCGGACGACCCCGATGCGGGTACCGCGCTGTTCTACTTAGCGGCAGAAATGCTGGGAGAGAACATCAAACGGCTGAATCGCGTTCCCCTCAATAACTTCATAGCTTTTTTGGATTTGCTTCAAGTTCAAATTCAGCCTGCGCGGCCTGCTCGAGCGCATGTTGTTTTTGCGTTGAACGAAGGGGTACGGGAGCCCGTATACGTTCCCGGCGGTACGTTGCTGACGGCCGTCCCTAATGACGGGGGAGAAGAGCTGCCGTTCGAGACGGAAAGCGCTTTGTTGATTACTCCCGCCAAGCTGACGGAAATCTTTAACGTACATCCCGAGAAGGATGTAATCGTTCTGGCGCAAGAAAAGTACGACGAGCGTTTGCAAGCGGGTTCCATGCCGGAATTGTCGCTTTTCTCGGTGGAAGGGGATAATCTTCAGGATCATGTCTTCTACATTCGTCATGACGATTTGTTTCATCTCGATCATCCTGCCCGCTTAACCTTGAAATGGCATAATACCGA
The DNA here is from genome assembly GCF_012849095.1 of Cohnella herbarum. Lineage (NCBI taxonomy): Bacteria > Bacillati > Bacillota > Bacilli > Caryophanales > Paenibacillaceae > Cohnella > Cohnella herbarum. The sequence goes on along the minus strand of NZ_CP051680.1, from coordinate 3,397,620 downwards.
ACGCAGATACGTGGAAGGGGAACTCGCGTCGATATTTGCCCGCATGGATTGGTTGGAGTGGTCTTATTCCCGCGGGAGAGAATGGATTCCATTCGAGGAGACGGCCGTTCAAGGGCAAGAGGTCACGTTGTGGAAAAAAACGGCGGGAGCGGTGGAGTCGACGGAAGTTAACGGAGTAGCGGGCCGTTGGATTCGCTGTCGGGTCAAGCCGAACGAAGACGGAGTAAGCGGGCCGCCCGTGCTGAAGTCGATTCCGGATATGGATCGGTTAACGATGAGGGCAGCGCACGATCTTCGGACGGACCCGGAAGGAATCGCTCCGAGCGAGCTGTACTTCAACGATACGGAGCTGGATAAGTCCGGATTTTATCCTTTCGGCGAACACTCGATTCCGTACTCGGTCTTCTACGCTTCCTGCGCGGAAGCTTTCAGCAAACGCGGCAGCCGTCTACGCATGACGTTCCGCGCCAGCAACGTTCCCAATCTGTTAAGATTGGGCCCAGACCCGGAAATTCGTTGGAAAATGGTCATGAGAACGGCGGATTTCGAGAAGGAGCCGCCTCCGCGATTGTTCATTAGGCGTGTGCTCTGGGAGTATTGGAACGGAGAGAATTGGATGAGGCTGCCGGAAAGCGGCTCATTCGAGGAATTGTTCGCCACCCTCGGCGAGGAACAGAAGGATATCGTTCTTGATTTCCCTTGCCCGGAGGATATGTCCTCAACGTTCGTTAACGGCCGCGAGGATTGCTGGATTCGCGCGAGGGTTACGGTTACGGACGCCCCGACGGCTCCGGTCGTCGAATATATGAGCCCTAGGCTGGAGAAGCTGGCGTTCTCGTACGCTTATCCATCTAACTCCGAACTAAAGCCGGAGGTTGCCTATACGTTGAATAACGCGGTTCTTACCGACGTTACGGCAACGGTACGACAAGGCGGGGATACGTTCAGGCCTTATCTTCCTATCCCTTGTCCTGCTCCATCGGTCTATATGGCTTTCGATATCCCGCCGCTTAAAGGCCCGATCCGGTTGCACTTTACGCTAGGCCGCAAACCCGAAGAAGACGAGCGGAGCCCTTGGATGGAGTGGGAAGCTTATATTAAGAGCGGAACCGAATGGTCTTGGGTAGCTTTGAAAACCGCCGACGAGACGCTGGGGTTCACGCAATCCGGAACGATTCAATTCGTCGGACCGGCGGGACTTGGCGTCGCAACCCTGTTCGGAAGAGAAAGGGTATGGCTAAGAGCGGTCAATCGAGATGGACGGTATGGATCCGCGGATATCGCGTATCCCGGGGTTAAGAGCATACATCGGAACGCGGTATTGGCCGTACAGCAACGCACGGTTTTGAACGAATATCCCGAAAGCGGCAAGGGCGGTCACGTTTTATCGCAAACTCCCGTCGTGGGACAGGTAGTATGGGTCGACGAGACCGGATTTATCGGCGAGCACGAGTTGAGCCGGTTAACGGAAGCGGATCCGGATCGTTACGAGATCTATAGAGATAGCGAAGGATCCGTTCAAAGGTTATGGGTGAGATGGGACGAGGTTAAGTCGTTAACCGGATCGAAAGCCGATCAACGTAACTACACGATTCAACCGGCTACCGGATTTATTCGTTTCGGAGACGGCGTTCGGGGAATGGCGCCTCCTCAAGAAGGCGGGGACAAGATACGCGTCACTTATCGGGTGACTAACGGCTCCCGCGGCAACGTAGGGGCAGGCCAGATCGCCGGAATCATGCAGTCGCTGGCTTTCGTTAGCGGGGTCGTCAATCCGGCGCCGGCGATCGGGGGAGGAGATTCCGAAGCGTTGGAGGCGGCGCTGCGAAGAGGCCCGCAGCAATTGAAACATCGGGGCAGGGCGATCTCCGCCTCCGATGTGGAGTGGCTCGTTAAAGAGACGGACCCGGGTATCTTGAAGGTGAAGTGCTTGCCGAATCGCAACGTGCGTTTGGAATATAGTCCGGGTTCGTTCGCCGTCGTTGCTTTGCCTTCGGGCGGCGAGGCAGGCAAGGAGCATTTTCCGGAAACGAAGCGCAAGCTGGAAACGGCGCTCAGACGCAAAGCATCCAATTTAGTCGCGATGGGCGGCAAGCTTACCGTGCTTGTCCCGGCCTTCATCGAAATTAGCGTGATCGCTACCGTGGTCGTGGATTCTCCGGATCTCATCGTCCCCGTTGAAGTGTCCTGCACGGATGTCTTGAATCGGTTTCTAGACCCGATTAGCGGACAGTTGGACGGTCAAGGCTGGGAAATCGGCGAGCCCGTACACGCTTCGGCTTTCTATGGCTTGTTGCAATCCGTTAGGGGAGTCCAGCGCGTCGAGCAGCTGCATATAAGCGTGCTGCGCACGGAAAACGGCCAGGCCGTCGAGATGCTGCCGGATGATATTCGGCTCGTGCAGCATGGCATCGTGGCGAACGGCCGCCATCATCGCCTGACCGTTGTCGTGACGTAGAAGTTCTATTGAAAGGAGGTTGATCCTCATGCTGCCACGCATCCCGTTAGATGATCGAACGTTCGAAAGCATACTGCAAGAGGCGCGCCGCGGCATTTCTCAGCGACTGCCGGAGTGGACGGACGAGAATACGCATGATCCGGGCATGACGTTCCTGGAGTTATTTTCATGGCTGAGCGAGATGCAGCAATTTTACCTTAGCCGCGTACCCGAGCGAAATTTGCGCAAGTTTATGGATTTGCTCGGAGTTTCCCCTCTCGAAGCTTCATCCGCCGAAGCCGAGGTAAGCTTCGGAAATATCCGCGAGGCGGTCGTGCTTCCAAGAGGCACGAAGCTGCTAGCGGAGGATCAACCGTTCGAGACGCTCTCCGCCGTTAAGCTGCTGCCGCTTGCTATCGACAGGATCGTTACCCGAACGGAATTGGAGGCAAGCGATAGATCCGCGTCCAATACGGGAGGGAACGTCGCATTTTACGCTTTCGGCAGGGAGGCAGCGGCGGATAGCCGCTTATATATCGCATTCGATCGGGAACCGGTCGTCGGCGAAACGATATCGATGCATATCCGATTGGCCGACGATGCGGATTATTCGGAGCAATCCAGCGGAAGATCGCATAACGGAATTATTCCTTCGGCCCGGGTAGCTTGGAAAATATTCGGTTGGGAAGAAGAACACGGAGCCTCTTGGCTGCCTCTCCGATTGTTAGAAGACGACACGCAACATTTAACCTACAGCGGTCGGATTTCTTTCGAGATCACAATGCCGGTGCGACCGGTTATCGTGCATCCCGCCGGCGATCGTCCCCGATATTGGATTAGCTGTACGTTGGAACAATCGGGATACGAACTGCCCCCTCGTATCGATCGCGTGCTGTTGAATACGACCAAGGCGAGACAGCAGGATACGAAAAGCGAGCAGATCGAATACGACGGCGAAGGCGTGTCAAGCCAGTCAATCGTCGAGGATAGTTTCCTTGCCCGTTATGGCAAACTGCGCGTCCAGGTCCGGGAGCGGGATGGGCGTTGGCGGGAATGGAACGAGCTGGCGAGCTTCTCGGGAGCGGAATCCGATAGTCGCGCGTTCGTGGTAGAACGCGAATTCGGCGTCAACGGGCCCGTGACCGTTAGGTTCGGGGATAGCAAACAAGGAGCGATTCCTCCGGAAGGCAAGGGGAACATCAGGCGAATTCATTATACGGAGGATTTTGCTTCGTTATGCTGGATCGGACGAAGCAACGGATTACCGCATCAGAAATTCCAACTCTTCGATCTTCCTTGCAAATGGAGGGAGGGTTTGCTCCTGCAGGTTGGCGTCCGGGAAGCCGACGGCGAGCTGTTATGGGAAGATTGGGAGCCTGTCGAGAACTTCGACAGATCGGGCCCGCTTGATCGCCATTACGTCTATGATCCCGAATCGGGACAGCTGATGTTCGGCAATGACGAGAATGGCGCGATTCCCTCGTCCCATGAAGATTTGAACCTATGCGTCACGTCTTGCGTGCTCGGCGGGGGAGAGCGGGGAAATATTAAGCCGCATCTGCTTAACCATTGGGTTCAGCCGGAGCTGGAAGCTTACGGCTTGACCGCCGATAATGCCGGTTACGGAGTTGGAGGAAGAGAAGGCGAGACGCTGGAGATGAGCTTGGAGCGAGCGCAGCGGGAATGGCAAACTCCCTATTGCGCGGTTACCAATGAAGATTACGTTCGCATTGCCAAGAGCACTCCGGGACTTAAGGTATCCCGCGTGCACGTCATCCCCGATTACGCTCCCGGGCGCGAAAACGCGCCGGGCGCAGTGACCGTCGTTGTCGTACCGCAAGGTTTAAGCGACACTCCTATGCCTAGCGCCGGATTTCTGGCTACGGTAGCGAAACATCTGGACGATAGACGCCTCATTACGACGGAGGTTAGCGTGATCGCGCCGGAATATATCAAAGTAACGGTTCATGCGATCGTCGTCGTCGAGCCCCATTACACGGAAGAGGCTCATCGTATCGTATCGACATTGAACCGACTGCTCACCCCGTTAGACAAGTCGGACGGCATTCAAGGCTGGCCGTTCGGGAGAACGGTTCACAAAGGCGATATCTACGGCGCGATTAGCCGGATCAAGGGAGTCGCTTACGTCCAAGATTTATGGCTGGACGCCGAAGGCCGTTTTCTACGCAAGAGCGCGGGCGGGGACATCGTGCTTCCGGGCAGCGGAATCGTATATTCCGGAGATCATCGGATCGAATTGATTAGCAGAACGCAGCTCTAGCATTCGCGGAGTCAGAGGAGGGATGCAGGTGGAAGGCGGGGCAACATATTTTTCGTTGAATCAACCGGAGCATTGGTCGCGCCGGGGAAGCGGCAGTAATCTCGATATGACGGAAGGCGTCTCGATTAAACGGGGAGAGAAGTACGGCGTTCTCGAATCGATTCATTTAGACGATCTGGAGGGCGTAGGCGAAGTGACCGCCTTCGCCGTAAGCCCCAGGGGACATTTGGTACTGCTCAACGCGGATGGCGACTTGTGGACCTATGATCGCGGAAGTCGGCATCACGAACGACTGTTCGTACCGGGTCATAACCTGTTCACGGCTTCGGCGATGCTAGCCATTTCCGGCGATATCCTGTTCGTCGCCGATGCGGCAGAGGAACCTTCCGTGTCGGCATACGATATGGCTAACGGGCAGCTTCGTTTCCGACGATCGGGACATTTTCTGGATGAAAAGCCTTTTCATCCCCTTGCGATCGCGTCGGATTCGGAAAGTTTGTATATCGTCACGACGAAACATTCTCCTGACGAGCCTACGGCTTCGGATTCGTTAGGCTTCAGGCCATTGGCGCTGATCCGGCTTTCCCTCTCGGGAACGCTGGTCGACGTTTACTGTGATGATCGGTTTACCGCCAAGCTGCCGGAAGGGCAAGAACAATGGAGAGGGACCCAGTTCTTGTCCGTCTCGCCCTTCGGCGATCTCTACGTGCTCGAAACGTGGACTTGCGCGCTCTATATTCTCTCGAAGGAAGAACGCAAGTTGGATCGCCTGCTGATGCCTCCGCTTTATTTTGCCGGAATCGGCGTGGACGCTCGCAGACAGATTTATATTGGCGACGCTAGAGTCATAGGAGAAGACGGGGAAGACGACCGCTTCATCGTCCATTTCAGCCCAAACGGCGAGCTTCAGGACCGGGTGGCCGGATTTCGGGGCAAAGTGAGCGGAATCCTTATCGACGGCAGGGACCGGATGTATATTTGGAACGGGGAATCCAATACGGTCACGGTGTTGGAGCTGCAGCCGCAGACGATGGGATGGGAAGGAAGCACATCGCCGGAAGGCGTATGGCTATCCAAAGCGTTCGACAGCGCCGAAGCGGAGACGGTGTGGCACAAATTCACGCTGGATGCCGACATTCCGGACGGTACGCAAATCCGCGTCTCGTATTACAGCTCCGATTCTCAATTTCTCCCGCTGCAAGGGACGATCTGGAAGGTGGACGACTGGATAGCGGAAGCGAGCCACTCCTATAGGGAAAAGCTCTCCGGAATGGCGGCTTACTGGTCGCAGCCGGTCGTCAATCCTCGGGACGCGTTGTTCTTCGGGGCGAAGGGAAGGTACTTGTGGCTGAAGGTGGAATGGATCGGAAGCGAGAGGCACACGCCGGAGCTTAGACGGTTTCGGGTCTATTTTCCGAGGGAAACCTTGTTATCCTACTTGCCCGCCGTATACCAGGAGGAAGAGAGCAGCCAAGACTTTCTTGCCAGATATTTGTCGCTCTTCGGTACGCTGTTCGATAGCGTGGAGGAACAAATCGACGGCATGTCCAAGCAGTTCGATCGGGAGCGGGTTAACGGAAGGCAGCTTCGCTGGCTGGGCTCTTGGTTAGGATTGGACAGCGACGAGCATTGGCGGGACGATACGATCAGAAGATTGATTCGCGCCGCACCCGAACTGTATCGCTATCGAGGGACGAGGCGAGGCATCGAGAAGCTCGTAGAGACGTTTACCGGCACGGCTCCGATCATCGTCGAGCCCTTTCAATTCAAGGCGATGAGGGAAAACGCGGAAATGCGCTGGCTTACGGATCGATTGTACAGCGATAACCCGTTTACGTTCACCGTCCTGCTCGATCAGAGACAGGCTTCGTCGGACAAAGAACGCGTACTTCTTCGAGGCCTCATCGAGGAGCATAAGCCGGCGTATACGGAAGTCCGTCTGGCGTGGCTTCAGCCTTGGATGTACCTCGATTTACATACTTATCTGGGCATCAATACCGTTCTTGCGGAACCGTCCCTATTCACGCTCCATGCGGATAGGAATATGCCGAACGACACCTTGATAGTGGATCTGGACATGGATGGCAGAATGGACGCGCATACGCGGTTGGGAATGGATTCCGAGTTGGAATAACGATGAAAGAGGAGGGTTTCCGGTGAAAAAGGCAAGAATGTTTCCATTCGAGAGGAACAGGTATTTTTACGGAAAATTGCTGACCGTGCGGGATTTTGAATCGGAGCAGAAGTATTTCAACGACAAGCGGAGATTGTTGAACCGGTTATTGTTCGGCAGCGGCGTCGTCGCGGGCATGCAAGTCGTTCCTGTCGACGACAAGACGATTACGGTCGAGATGGGCGTAGCGATCGATTACTTGGGAAGAGAGATCGTCGTTCCGGCCCCCGTGACCTTGAAGCTGTCGATGATCGACGGGTTTACGAACAACGAGTACAAGAAAAACGTTTATTTGTACGTCGCGTATGATGAAAAAGGTCGCGAGCCCGTTCACGCGGTAGGCAATTCCTCCGTACGGGGCGAAGAGACGAGCGAGTATAATCGCTTCTTGGAAAGCTACAGACTGTACGTGAAGGAAGAGGCGCCATCTCCGCTGAGCTTCGAGCACTCCGGGCTGATGGAAGATATCGTTACGATCTATCAGGATAACGACGTTCGCGTCACGCAGAGAATGCCTAAGTACGCCAATCCGGGCGATGTCGTCGATGTGACCTTGGTCGTAGAGAAAACATTGCAAACTCCGCGCGTTTCTATTGCTTTCGAGTATGCGGCGGATGGTTTCGATGCATTGGATCAAGAAGGGAACCAGGTTCGCTTTCTGGAGCCGGGGGATAAGCAAGATACGGAGTATCGTCTTTCCTATAGCGTGAAGGTGCAAGACCGCCCGGGCACGATCGGCAAGCTGGTTTTGAATTCCGGAGCCACTGAACTGTTCATCGGCGACAATCGGATTCCGCTGGATCATACCGTCAGCCATTCCGTAGAGATCATCGAGCAGCCCGTGGCCGAACGCATTCTGAAAGACTGGTACGAGCGCTCCTTGGATCAAGCGGCGGAAGGGTACGCGGATAGAAATGTTTGCTTGGCGAAAATCGGACTGCTTCAATTAGGACCGACTTACATGATCGAACAGGTGGAGAGAGTTCCCTATGGGGAATATATTCCTAACGCTTCGCTCATGCATAAGATCGCGCACAATAACCGGGCTTCGTCCTTGCATCGTTTCTATGCGGAGTCGCAAGCTTACGAACTGGAATTCGGCAGCAAACCTACGCTTGACGTCGTCTACCATCCTGAACGCAACGCGTTCGATTTTAAGCTGGGGATCCCTAAGCCGCAAGCGATTAACGACGAGATCGCTACCGGAACGATCGATGTGACGATGGATACGCAAGAGCGGTCGGGCATGCGGTTTTTCTCGAGGGGCAAACGAAACTACGTCAGCGAGGAAATCGTCCATGGTCTCGGCGCAGGTCAAGTGACGGTCGTGGTCGGGCTTGAGGAAATTCCGGATGCGAATGCTCCCGTCGGTTCGGGCGGGGCTAAAGTGTACTTCGGCTCCGCTGACGTCTTCAAGGATACGGAATATGAGGCGGTTCTGCCGAATATTACTTTTGGAACGTTGATTTATCCCGATAAGGGCAGCTTCCGGATCGGAATGAAGCTGGCGGGGGCAACGGAAGCGACTTCGCTGCGAGTCCGCTGGTGGGCGTTCAAGAAGTTGGCGGATGGCGGGAACGTTATCGTTTCGAACGTGGAAACCGCGATAAACGAAGCGGCGGCCGGAACCGAGAACAACTAGAAGATGATTTTTTGAATAACCTCTAATAGTCAGACATCACGGCTAACGCGACCATTGAGTGATGAGGAAATGGAGACGTGGTGTTCGATGAGCAAAATATTGCTGTTTCTCGGATTGACTTGGTTGTTCGGGAGCCCTTTCGTCGCGATATTGGTTTTGCTCGTAATCATCTATGTGCTTGAACGCCGATTTATCGGGTTATCTCCTAGCTTGGTTCGTCCTTTCCGAAGGCGCAACGCGATCGCGAAGTGGAAGCGGCTGCTGCACTTAAGCCCTCATGACGTATCGGCCAAATCGGAGCTGGCGCGGTTGCTGATCGAAAGTAAGAAGTATACCCAAGCCAGCGAGATTCTGCAGGGAATCGAGAATCAGATGGACCATTCCGCAGAGTACTGGAGCGACAAGGGAACATGTTCTCTTGCGCTAGGTCGCCTTGAAGAAGGCGAACGGGAGATGAAGAGGGCGCTTGCGATTAGCGCGAGAGTCAAGTACGGGCAACCGTATTTACGGCTTGCGGAATCGTTCGCGAAGTCGGATCCTGCTAAGGCGATTGCCTACTTGCAGGAGTTCAAAGAAGTTAACTCTTCTTCCTGCGAGGCCTATTATCGGCTTGGAATCGTATATGCGAGTTTAGGGAATCCGGGCGAGGCCGCCAACGCTTTCCGGGAATGCCGTCTCCTCTATCGTTCCTTACCAAAGTACATGAGACGCCACGAGCGGAAATGGGCGCTTCGCAGCTTATACCATAGCCGATCTTAAACGGCTAACTCGGGCGAGATAGACTAAATATCAAGGGGCTTTCCGGCTGGGTCTTATAAGACCTAATCGGAAAGCCCCTTCGATCAATCGGATTAAAGGAATTAGTCCGCTACGGACTCCGACTCTTCTTCGGAAGCCTCTGGTTCATGCGCGGCCACTTCGGCTAGGGCAGGCTCGTCCGCCTCGGCTTCGGCAGTAACTTCAGCTACTTCGGCTTCGGCTGCTTCTTCCTCGGCTTCCGCGGATACTTCTTCGGAAGCTTCTTCGGCGGATTGTTCCGCGTCGGCGCTAGCTTCTACGACTTCAGCTTCCTCAGCGACAACCTCGACTTCCTCAGCGGCAGCTTCTACCTCTTCTGCTACGGCTTCAACTTCTGCATCCGCTTCCAATCCCTCAACTGCTACTACTTCTTCCGCATCCATCGATAATACCTCCCGGGGTCCATGATAGGGGGGACAATCCCCTAACATCAACGTTATATCTAAAGTAAAAATGTGGCAACGGTGTTATTTTGTTGGATAATGACTGGTTTAATCGAAAGCGGGGGCACTCGAGTTAATCCGTCTAATAACGTCAGATGTTCCTATGAGAGTCGAATGGAAAAAGTGGCGGAAAATCGGGGGAAGATGCCGTCGGAAGGTCGTTGCGTCATTTTTCAACCTAATCGAAATCTATCATTTTGCTAACGAACGATTCATGGGAAGAAGAATATGAACAACATAGAGGCTGCCATGCGCAGCCTCTATCGAATAATGGGTAATTTATTTAGCCAACGCGCTTACGGAAAGTCTAACCGGAACATCCTTGTTATAGGTGAAAATATACAAGGAATCGTTCCAACTGTAAGCCATCTCGTATTTATCGCCTTGAAGCGTTTCTTTAATTCCTCTAATTTTACTCTTCTTAATGGCTTCCGCCAGTTGCAAGAGTACCGCCTTATTCCAAGTGTTGATCTCGGTAACGGCGTAAGCTTCGGGATTGTCCTCGTCGGCCTTCAGCTTGAATGACAACTGGTGGGCGGAATAAGTAAAGTCCAGAGGCAGCGCCGGCGGGATGATCTCTTCGGGAAGCAACTCGGTTGCATCGGGTAACGGCGGCAACACTTTGATTTTCTTAGCCGCCGATTTCTTCGCGTCTGCGGCCTCGGGAGCAGTCGTCGGCGATGGCGTCGGCGATGGCGTGTCCGTTGGCGTGGTGGCGGACTCCGGTTTGTCCGATGAACCTGTCGCTTCTCCCGATCCGGTAGCGGCCTCGACCGACTTTGGAGTCTCGGTAGCGGAATCCGTACCTGTAGCTTCTCCTGTCGGGGAACCCTTCCCGGCATCCGTCGTCTGTTCCGAACCGGATCCCGGTGCGGTTCCTGTTCCGGAACCCGTTTCCGTTACGGTGCCAGCTTCGCCTGTCGCACTCGGTTCGGTGCTTGTCCCCGATTCCTCGGGGAGCGTTTCCTCGGTAGGCGTTCCAATTTCCTCCGGAAGGACGGTTTCTTCTTCGACGGGAGGCGCATCGGGCGCCCCGAGCAGCTCTTGCAGCTTCGGCAGCGTAATCGCTAAAAATCCTTGCAGATAAATGTCTCCGCCGCGGAAATAACCTTTGTAGATCGTTCCTCCGTCCGCGTCGAGAAGCGAGCCGACGCCTTCGTATTTATCGGCCTTGAACTTGCCGGTGTATAACGCGATTCCCTCGGCGTTAAACGCTTGCCCTTCTCCGTCTTTCTTGCCGCCGACGAAGTTTCCGGCGTACAAGGCGACCCCTTGCTCGTTCATAAGCGAGCCGACGCCGTGATAGTTGCCGAGCAGGAAAGCGCCTTTGTACTTCGCGACGCCCGAAGGGAAGTATTCGATTCCTTCCCCGGACAAGACGCCCCCAAGGAATTGTCCTTCGAACTGCAAAGAACCGTCTTCCCTGTAGAGCTTACCCGGCCCCTCGTATTTCCCTCCGTTAAATCCGCCTTCGTAGACGAGTTTGCCGTTATCGTTGAACAGCTTGCCTGTCCCTTGATAACCTCCGGCGACGAAAGCTCCGGTATACCGAGGCACGCCATCCGCTAGATATAACGTTCCGTCGCCCTCGTATTTCCCGCCGACGAACGCTCCTTCGTACAGCACCGTCCCATCCGGCTTAAACAGCGTTCCTTTGCCCGCATACTGATCCGCGGCGAATTCGCCGCGGTAGAGCAAGAGGCCTTTCTCGTCGTATTGCTCGCCTTTGCCCGCTTTTAAGCCTTGGCTGAAGTCGCCGATATAGAGTAGCGTCCCGTCCGGCGCGAACAGCTTACCGGCCCCGGAATATTGTCCGTTCTCCAGAGGGCCTTGATAGACGAGATTGCCGGCTTCGTCCGTAATTTTCGCTTGTCCGTTAAACCCCTTCGCCATGGCGGCCGAAGCTTCGATCTTAGGAGTTCGGGCGAACCATTTGTCCACGAACTTGGGAGGTTTGATGAATCCGAAGTAAACGATGACTAACGTAAGAATAAGAATGATGACGAATAGTTTCTTGGCTATGTAGAACGTTCCTATTTTCCAATAGTTGTCCAGAGAGCGGAGTTTCCCGCCCATGATGCTTCTCATCCACTTGACTAACCATCTGATGAGGAGCTTGGGAAGCGATTTCGCTCGCTTGAGCGGCATGATGACCATGCGTTTGACCGGTGCAATAAACGGTTTTAATATCGCCTCTATCATCTTATGGCACCTGAATCGTAACTTGTCCAGGATTAACGATCTGTATGACGCCGCCGAAATTGCACATGCATTTGGAAGAGTTGTTCAACGCGGGCATGTTGGCCACGAGCACGGTCGGCGATCCCGGGGCCCAAGGCGCGGCCGTTACGGGCGTGCAAGGCATCGGAGTCAGTGCTCCAAGAGCAGCGGCGGTAGCGGAAGCGACGGCCGGGTTGGCCATGGAGTTGCACATTCCGAACGGCGCGATATTGACGAACGGTTTATTGTCCATAATGTTGGCGATCGGCATGGCCGTCATCGTCCGATTAATCGGAAGCACGTTAAGCATGCCGGGCGCTAGGCCGAATGAGCATTGCAGCGTGGCTCCGCCGCAAACGAGTTGACCCATTTAAACGTCCTCCTATGGGCTTTATCCGCCCGGTTGATCCGATATTTAACCGTTCCAAATCTATCTATTCCATACTACAACATAACCCGAAAAATGTCATTTTATCTGGGAAAAAGGGTGTAAAATGTCGTGGATTATAGTACCATGGAAATAACAGGTTGGCAGACGGAGAAGGCATTAAGTGCGTGTTCTAAATTGGACTTTTGGAACAACCTCTTTAAGCACATGCCAAAAAAGAAGGTAGGATAATATGAAGAAGCTTTCGGTGTTATTGCTGCTCATCGCGCTTGGGGTGACGGGGTTATTCGCCTTTCGGATTCAGGCGAACGGCGGATTGTCGTCAGGTCCATGGAACACGCAGGTTTCTTTGGAGAACTTATCGCGGGTAGCCGAAGCGAAAGCTCCATCGCTCGTTGTCATCGGTCAATCGAAACAGGAGATCCTGCGTCTATCCCCGGAAGGGAAAGTAGAAGCGGAAATCCGTCACGGCAATAACGGCGGGGAATCGCGTCGGGATTATACGGAGGCCGTCGTCGACGGCTCCAATGCGACCATCGTGTTAGACACGGTGTTGGATTCCTACGGCTTGATCGTACAGAGCGAGCAGATCATTCGGTACGACGAGAAAGGGAAATCCCCGGAAGTTCTATACGAGTGGAAAGGAAACGGTTCCAGCAAAAGGATCGGCCAATTGAAAGGTTTGCAAGTAGAGGGGGATATCCTGAGCTTCTTCATTACGACGCCGGAGAAAGTATCCCTCATGCAGCTTCCTCTTTCCGGAGGTCAGCCGGAAGAGGCTTTCTCGTTCCCGTTGCCGGAACACCGTTACTTGTCGGAGATCAAAGGGACCCAGCCCGGCAAAATCTATTACACGACGAAACGCGGGGGGATTTTCCAAGTTACGGAGAAGGGTGCGAGCGAAATCGTTTACCCTCTTTCCAGTATGGACCGCACCCGCAAAAATTTCCCCGAACGGCTGACGATCGACGCGGAAGGTAAATTGCTCTTCATAGACCGGCTGCTGAATTCCGTTACGATCATGGAGCCTGGAAACAAATACATAAACGTTCTGCTAAGCGAGGCTTCGATCGTCAAGTCGGTACCGGGCTTGGAAAGTTATGAAATGATGGACGTGCTCCCTACGGGCAACGGAGGGTACGCGGTCGTGCTGAACGACCGGATATTGATCTATGACACGCAGCACCGTCTATCCGGCGTTCTATCTCAAGTCGGTTATCAAAAAGGGTTGCTGCTGAGCGGGTGGTTGAATTGGGGCGCGGGAATCGCGGGGTTATTGTTGCTCGCGCTATCTCTGTATCTCGTATACAAACACGTGATGAATCGCAAGTTCTCGCTCTTTTTCAAACAATTGATTGTTACCGTTCCGGTTATCGTCGTCAGTATGCTGCTCCTCTCTAACTTCATCTATAATAGCTTCTCGGCGAGAATGGAAGATGAAATGCAGAGAGAGTTGTCGATCTTAGCGCGCAACGGGCAACAGCTCATAGACGGAGACGGATTGGAGAGACTACGTTCTCCGGAAGATTATCGGAACGAAGATTACGAGAACATTCGCGATAAAATGAGTTTCTTGTTCGAAGGCGAGCAAGAGGCCAACCGGCAAGGTTTATACAGCACTTTGTACAAATACGACGATAATCAGCTCTACATTATCATGGACGACGATGACGGCGTTAATATGTTCAAACCGTTCGAAATGAACGAGGAGAACGAAGAGGTGCGTAAATCGGGCGTTATCCGTACCGGTCAATGGGAAGACGCGAACGGCAAATGGATGTACGCCATGGGTCCCGTGTTCAACAGTAAACACGAAGTCGTGGGGATTTACGAGACGGGCCGGGATTTGAGCGTTCTCTATCAGGCGAATCAGAAAATTTATCAGAGTATCCTCAAAAATATCGTGATCATAACTTCCGTCTTGCTGATCGTTATTTTCGCGGGTACGTTCTTCATGCTGTCGACGGTACGTAAATTGCGTCGCAGCGTGATGGAAATGGCGGACGGAAACTGGGATGTCGAAGTAAGCGTCAAAAGTCGCGACGAGGTAGGAGATCTGGGAGAGCAGTTTAACCGGATGGCCAAATACATAAGGCAATATATCGCCGACATTACGCTGTTCTCGGAAGCTTCTTACCGGTTCGTTCCTCAGCAGTTTTTCAAATCGTTAGGAAAGAAAGGCATTCTGGATATCCGCTTAGGCGATCAGGTGCAGCAAGACATGTCGGTCATGGTAGCTAACTTAAGAGGGTTCCGAAGGTTATCGCAGACGCTGTCTCCGATGGAAAATTTCAATTTCATGAATTCGTTCTTGCGGAGGTTCGGCCCTCTTGTCCGTAAAGAAGACGGCTTGATTAGCAAGTACCTCGGCGCGGGTTTCATGGCGTTATTCCCCGGATACGCGGAGGAAGCGTTAAGAGCGGCAATCGCCATTCGCCAGGAACTATCGGAATATAACGCCGGACGCCGTCGCGCGGGTTACGTTCCCGTCGATATCGGCATCGCGATTCATAGAGGTCCGCTCATGATGGGGATTATCGGCGAAGAACGCCGCTGGGAAGGAAACGTGATCTCGGACGACGTTCATCTGACGGCGACGCTGGAGAAGTTATCCGAGGATTTGGGAGCTTCCGTGCTCGTGACGAAAGATTTGTTCGAACAGCTCAGAGAGCCGGAGAGATTCCGCCACCGTTCGCTTGGGCGCATTACGCCGGAGGGACAGGATGCGGCGATAGAGCTCTTTGACATCTACGAAGGCGATTCCGAGCAGCTTCGTCAAGCCAAGGATCGGACGAAAGTGTTGTTCGAGCGGGGGCTAATGCTTTGCCAAGAGGGCCGCTTCTACGATGCGAGGGAAACCTTCGTCGAAGTCATTAAGCAGAATCGGTTGGACAAAGCCGCGAAGTTGTACTTTTTCCTGTGCGACGAGTATTACCAAAAAGGAACATCGACCGGCTGGAACGGAACGTTGGCGGTATAAGGATGTAAGAGGAGAGATAAGTCATGATAACCGGAACATTCGTCATCCATCGTCTGGAAACGGAGGAGCAGGCGTCAAGGATCGTAGACTTCTTCTTCTCTTCGAACTCCTTCGACGATACAAGGTACACGCCCGGAGAAGAAGAGCAATTACGCAGCTTGCCTTACCGTGCGATAAGCGGGCAAGTGATGTTCTGGTACGTAACGAACGAAGACGACGAGATTATCGGGGCGAGCTGCGCCGCCGAGAACGATCAGAAAACCGGAGGCTACAGCTGGGATTACGTCGTCGTTCATCGAGCTTATCGCAGATGGGGAATCGCGGCCGCTTTGCTGGAGCGGATGATCGATTTTCTGCGGCAAGTGTCAGCCCGATATATATTAACTTATACGTGCAGTTTGCCTGAATACAAGACGGTACGGAGATTATTCGAACGGAATCAATTTCAATTGATCGGGACGTGTCCGGATTATTATTTCGACGGAGAAGACAGGCTCATCTATTGGCGGAAAATTTCCTAGTCGCGCTTGATCCCCTTCCATTCATACCGGGAAAAAGAAAGAGAGAATCCATGGACTTACAACGATGGTCGCGCCGGCTTGGCATTAAAGCCGAAGACCGGCGCAAGCTATGGCTGATGGTGCCGGTTTTCCTACTGTGTGGCATCGCCGAGACGCTTAACTACAACGGATTCATGACCCTGTTCAACCAACGGTTCGGCAGCGCCAACTTGCCTTACGTGTATATTGCCGAAGCTGTCATTTTGCCGCTGGAAGCGTGGTTCATGACTTGGCTTGCCGGCAGGTTATCGAAGCCGGATCTCATGCGGGCGATGTATGCCATCATGACGGGAATCGTCTTATTGAATGCAATCATATTGCTGGGGATGAGAGTGACCGGGGAGGACTTCCGGTTTTATTATCCCTTTCTTTTTCTTTCCTCGAGTTTTGTCGTTAGGCAGCAAACCATATTGTTATGGAGCCTTGCGGTAGATTTATGTCCTACGCAGCAAGCCAAACGTCTTATGCCGATGTTCGTGGCGGCGGCAACGTTGGGTGGAGTCGCGGCGGGGATAATTACGCAGATCGTGAGCCCTTTGTTAGGGCCGGATTGGGTTTACGCGTTAGGCCCGGTCTTCTTATTGATCGCTTCGGTTAAATATCGGAAAGTGATAGCGGTCTATTTGGTTCCATTAACGTTGAAAGGTTCGGGGGATTCCGCGCAGGAAGCCGAATCACTTACTTCGATGGATTATTTCCGCAGGACGCTCAAGTCGCCGTTCCTGCTCGGCGTGTTAGGCATGATGACGATTATGCCCGCCTTGTATTTCTTAATGGAGTTCGTTTTCCTGAATACGGCGCATGTCGCCTATCCCGACGAAGCCGATTTCGGGCGGATTTTCGGCATCGTGACCACGTTGTTATTCACTTTGGCATTCTTGCTTCAACTCGTATCCGGGCGCCTGATGGCGTTGCTGGGAGCAAGCAGCATGCTGACGGCGATATCGGGGGTATACGTTTTATCTTTCGCGTTGGTATGGTTGTTAATCGGTTCTCCGATCGTGATGTTAGCCGTATCGGGCGGTTACATGCTGACCTATTTGCTAATCTACTATTCTGCCGAGCCATCGTACCAATTGTTTTACAAAATGCTTCCCCTGCAACAGAGGGACGGATTTCGATATGTCGCTCAAGGTATCGCGACCTTCATGGGTATTTTGCTTGGAGCCGGCCTTCAATTTCTGCACACGGGGCTCGGCTGGGGGTTCCCGGCTTTGGCGGCGATCGGAACGGTCGGCGCCATCGGTTTGTTCGCGCTGACGTGGATCGTCCGGCAATTATATATGAAGGAATTGGTTCAAAGCGTTCAGACATTGGGGTTAGCGGTTGATTTGGAATTAGCCGAATCGTACAAAGGCTTCTATCGCAACGCGCGTACGATGGGCGCCGTTCAAGCGATGCTGCAGCACGAGAGCGAGGAAGCCAGAGAGATAGCGATAAACATTCTTGGACGCAGTAAAGATAAGCGGTATTTGCCGGAGTTGCTTGAGAAGATTAACGACGAGAGCGTCAGAGTCAAGATTGCCTCGCTGAAGGCGATCGATCTATCGGACGCGGATTTGAACGCGATGGTAAAGGTGGCTTCTCTGCTGGAGGACCCTGAACCGGAAGTCCGCAAGGAAGTCGTCGGCAAGCTTGCCCAGATGAAGCATTTATCCTCGCAGGCTTTCTTCTTCTTGCGGATGAAGCTGCTGGATAGCTCGCCGATGGTCGTGGCCGAAGCCGTCAAAGCGATGTACTTGCTGGAAAGCGCGCAAAGCTACGAAGCGTGTTACGAAGTGATCGAGCAGTTGTTGAAGGATGGCGGGGAACCCGCGATCCACGTGTGCCGGGTCGTTGCGGAGTTGAATCTGGATCGGTTCTCTCCCGATGTCGAGAAGCTGTTAGCGGATCCGCATCCGGCGGTTAGGGTGGCTGCGACGGCAAGCTTAGGAGCTCTGAAAAGATTGAAGGTAGTGCCGTTGTTAATCGAACGATTACCTACGGCAGATCAAGAGCTTCTCCGGGTGACGACGCAAGCTTTGGTCGATATGGGCGTAGGCGTCGCGGATAGTCTGAAGAGCATGCTGCCCGATGCATCGCCTCAAGTATGGAGAGCGGCCGTAACGGCATTGTCGCAGCTATTGTCCGATGAAGAAGCGAAAGGCTGGCTTGCGGAGCATGCGACGGATAAACTTGGCAACATAGCGGCAACGGCACTGCTTCCCGAAGCATATCGCAAACTCGGGAGACCGGATCTTGCCGAACTTGCGGAGATGAGACAGTGCGATTTGGAATCCACGATCTATGCTGGCGTGTGGGCGCTTATGGAGCGATTAACGGATGAACAGGTTGTTGCCGCCATTCGCAGGGCGCTGGCCGATCCGGACGAGGAGACGCAAAGCGGCGGCTTGGAAGTGCTTGCGGAAGGCTTAGGGGAGCGGAAGTTATCGCAGAAATTCGCGGCGGTATTGCTGGCGGATAACGATAGAACGGCAGGTCTAACGATAGAATCGGCACGGGAGGCAGTGAATAAGTCCGCTGAAACCTCGGATGACTGGTGGAAAGAAATGGCCACGGAGCTGCGACGCGGAGAGAAGGGGACGGGTATGCAAGAGGAGCAGGGGATTTTAGGAAGATTAAATAAGGTCGTATTCCTCAAAAAAGTACCGTTCTTCGCCGATCTGTCGCTGGAGGAGTTGGGCTTAATCGCGGGAGCGGCTACGGAGGAGAAATTCCCGGACGGATATTTCCTTCTGAAGCGCGGCGAGGGGAACCCGGCTATGTACGTTATTATCGAAGGAAACGTAGAGTTAACGAGTATATCCGCCGCAGGTTGGGAAGGTACGCTAGGCGTGCTTGGCGCAGGCGAGGTGTGCGGAGCGACGTCCGCCTTGGACGAATCTCCTTCCTCGGTCACGGCCCAAGCTTTCTTCGGGGACATTCGCGTCTTGGCCTTGCAACGCGAAGACGTTACCCGTCTTGTACGCCTTTACCCCGAGATCGGCATCGGTCTACTGCGGGCATCCTTAGCGCGTATTCGTCTGCTGGAAGAGATGATGATGAAGATTGATTCTTAAGAAGGCGCGTTCTGGTTCGGTGGCAACGGGGGAGATGGCCATGATCGGCACGGCGGCGGGCGGATTCAGCGAGAGCGAATCTATCCAATCGACTAACTGATGTTCAACAGGGGAGAGCTTACGATGAATAGATTATACGCTAATGTTAAGGCAGCGAAAGGGTTCTCCAATGCGATACTGTGTATGGTTGTGCTTTTCGCGAGCATGGGGCTAGGACTTACGATCGGTTCAGGCACTTTGAACGCGGAAGGAAAGGCGAACGTCCGGACGGATATTTCTTTCGATTACGATAGCCGTACCGACTCTAAGCAATGGATTCCGAGAGCCACGATTACTTCCGGAGATTTCTCGAATGGCAATATTACGGTTGATAAGTATTCTTTTCCGGAGTTTGCGTTGGAGGCTCCAGCCAAGGGAGAGCTTAGCGACAATTGCGGATTCAAGAAAAATAATGTCCACTGGGTTCAAACGTCTAAAGGAGACAAAGTTTATTGGGCCGATTGTTACTCTGTAAAAGCTTCTTCTTCCTCAATCGGTTTTATGAAAATCGTGTCCCGTTTATATGAGTTCGATGTCGCAACGAAACAAATAAAGTTAGTTAAAGAAGCACCCGACCGCTTCATCGACTTCTATCCTTCGTTCGGAGGGTATTCAATCTACAAGAAGGACTATTACAACGATCAGGTGGGTACCGATCGGTTTCAT
Organism: Cohnella herbarum; assembly: GCF_012849095.1. Classification (NCBI taxonomy): domain Bacteria; kingdom Bacillati; phylum Bacillota; class Bacilli; order Caryophanales; family Paenibacillaceae; genus Cohnella; species Cohnella herbarum. The sequence continues at coordinate 3,377,934 of NZ_CP051680.1, read as the reverse complement.
ATCTATTCGATAGCCACGAATAAGCTGGTGAAGAAGGTTCATTCTGTCAACGGAGAAGGTTCCGAGAATGCGATAATGAACCGTTACAACCGTGCTCCGGCACCGGGCGCGTTGATCGTCATTGAACTTACGCAGACGAAAGTCGAACCGGGCTCCGATAAGTTTTATTCAAAACTCGGGAACATGTATTACATCGAACGTACATTGGAACTATTTAAGGATGGCAAGAGCAAGGAGCTTGTTTTCAACAAAAATCAGGCGTCCAGGGAATGGGAAAAGAAGGTTGGCGTCTTGCTGTATGCCAAATACTACGACTCCAAGAAAAAGCAGTGGTTCGTCGGATATTCCACCAATAATGGCAAAAGCTTCACTTCAATTAGCCAGACAGGCATGGATGCGACAGCCGCTTTCTCTCCTAATAACAAGTACGTCATCGTGACGGAGGTTCCGCTAAATCGGAACAAGCGGAGTAAAACGGTAGATTACAGTACGACGATCGTAGATGCCGCGACAGGCAAAACTCTTCGAAAGCTGCCGATTTTCGGGAGCAACAATTTCTATCATACGTTTTATTGGAAATATGGAGACGAAATGGTCGGTGTCTATTTCTTTGATTACAAAGGCTCGAAAGATGGATACTTGAACTTATCTTCGGGGAAATTCACGTTGGCGTCAGACTATGCAGAACGCTGGAAAGTAAGCAAGAACTCCGGTTCGTTCGCCGACCTGCTATCTCCCGAAACGCCTCCTCGGCTTATCTTGGACGGCAAACCGGTAAGCTTCGAGGAACAAGGGCCATTCCTGGCAGCCGATGGGCAATGGTATGTTGGAGTCTCGGATTTCGCCGAGGCCGTTAAAGCTAGGATGACGGAATCGAGAGGCATAGTAACTTTAAGCAACGGAGCGGAGAGCATCAAGCTCAAGTCCGACGCTTTAATCTCGCTGAACGGTCTTGTTTACGCTCCAGTCAACGAACTGACGGCCGGCTTCGGAATCGTGGCCGCCTTCGATCATGGATTGCCAGGGGAGAACGGTAAAAGACAACTTTTCCTATATAGCAACCGCATGAACCAAGAGCAGTTTCTAGCCACATATCCCGAAGCTGTACGAGTCAACAACCAAGCTTTCTATCGCAGCATCGGCGGCAATCAAGTGGAGCGGGTAACGGGTGCCAAAACGGAGGGTTATGCGACGTACGGGATTTACAACGAGCTCTATTTTACGTTTAAGGACGGCAAGCTAATAAGCATCGACAACGGTTTGTACCCCTCGGCGACAATGAAAGGGTTACAGAACTATGAAGACAAATTTAATTCCGTTATCCAAGCATACGGAGCCGCAAAATCAATCAAATCGGGCAGCGGCGAAATATTGGTGTATCCTTCGAAAGATCATATGAAGGTTTTCTATTTCGTAGGTAAAGAGCTGCAAAGGGTGTTCTACGTCCCTATTGAGAAGTAAGTTGGGAGTTGGGGGAGGCTTGCAGCAACGGTTATGCTAATGGCGGTTAAGTCGCATTTAGGCCGCGATTTTATCGAGTGCCGAGCGCCGTTATTGGACAGGAATTCGGCTCCCGGAGCGAAATAGCGGCGCTGAGCACCGTTATTGGACCGGAAACCGGCTCCCTGAGTGAAATAGCGGTGCTGAGCACCGTTATCGGACAGGAATTCGGCTTCCGGAGTGAAATAGCGGTGCTGAGCACCGTTAGTGGACAGGAATTCGGTAGCGTCAAGTAGTCTGTGTAGTAGGTTTTTCCATCGGGACGATGGATAGAAAAAATCAATTTGTTTAAGGTCGTGTGACTTGAGGCGCGTAGCTCAAGCGAAGGCGCGGGAGCTACCGCTTTATGTCCTTTGTCTTGAATATTTCTCAGTGTACATCTTCTCAAATGCTGCTTTGGTGTCCGGGTCTACAAAGCCTCGAATTGCTCTTCCGCACCATTTCTCATTGTAGTCTAGGGATTGGAGGTAGATGATTTTCTCTGCTGCTTCAATGTTAGTTAGACTATTCATTGGCTTCAGGCGCTTGCGTAACTCTTTGTTCGTCCGTTCAATGGGGTTCGAAGTGTAAATCGCAGGTCGTGTGAGTGCTGGGAACTTGTAGAAGGTCAGTAACGTCGGGAGTTGTTCCTCCCACGACTTCACTTCCTTCGGATATTGCTTGCTCCATTTGGCTTTGAACCCATCGAAGACCGCCAAAGCTACATCGCCATCGAATGCCGTGTATACACCCTTCAAATCTTCGAGAAACTCGGTTTTATCGTTGACTCGAATTTTTGGAAAGGTACTTCTCACTTTATGGACGATACAATGCTGCACATCGGCTTGAGGATACACTGCTCGAAAAGCTTCCTCAAGTCCAGGTAGTCCGTCAAAAACGCCAACTAGTACTTCGGTTGCTCCGCGGTTCTTTAAGTCAATTAAGACCTCTTTCCAAACGTTAGAACTCTCTTGGCCACCGACGTAAAATCCTAGAATTTGACGTATCCCTTTCTCGTCGATACCCATGACCAAGTAAACAGCCTCGCTACTGACTGTATTACGTTTGAGCTTAACATAGAGGCCGTCCAAATAGATAACGGAGTAGCGTTTCTCTAGCGGGCGCTTCTGCCACTGTTCGATGTCCTCCATAACCGTCTGAGTAATGTTACTGATGGTGGTCGGAGAATACTGAGTACCGAACATGCTCTCGATGAACTTGGCAACTTCGCGTGTGCTCATTCCGCCTTTGTACATATGAATGATGGCCTCTTCCAGCCAGCCTTCCCTACGTTGGTAGGGTTGGAACAAACGTGTTTGAAAAGTCCCTTTACGGTCGCGAGGAACTTGGAGTTCGTTTATGGTTCCGTAACGGGTTTGGAACGTACGCTTGTAGTGACCATTACGACTGTTTCGCTGATCCTGTTGCTCGTTAAGCATGTAGTTCTTAATTTCTTCACGCATGAGCAGTTCTAGTTTCTCCTGCAACAGCTTTTTTACAGCATTTTCAAGTAGATTGTCGTACGCATTTTCGGATATAGTAGTCATCGAGTAGGGCTCCTTCTTGGTGATGTCGTAATCCCGAGGATACCCTACTTTTTTGTTGCCTGTTAAGGCTCCAAATGTTGGTACACAGACTACTTTACATCATCAGGAATTCGGCTCCCGCAGTGAAATAGCGGTGCTGAGCACCGTTATTGGACAGGAATTCGGCTCCCGGAGCGAAATAGCGGTGCTGAGCACCGTTATTGGACAGGAATTCGGCTTCCGGAGCGAAATAGCGGTGCTGAGCACCGTTATCGGACAGGAAACCGATTCTCGTAGCAAAATAGCGGTGCTGAGCACCGTTATTGGACAGGAAACCGGCTCCTGGAGTGAAATAGCGGTGCTGAGCACCGTTAACGGACAGGAATTCGGCTTCCGGAGTGAAATAGCGGTGCTGAGCACCGTTATTGGACAGGAAACCGATTCTCGTAGCGAAATAGCGGTGCTGAGCACCGTTATTGGACGGAGTTCCCCTCCCCGAGTTAGATAAAGTCGAACCTTGTTCAACGCTGTCTACTAGGTGATTTCTAGTACGATTGCGCTGTAGAAAAGCGCACGAAAAGTTGACTTTGAACGGGCATTCACGTATATTGGTCGGCAAAGCCTTGCTAACGTGGATCGCAGTCCGGCGGCTCTATTAGGTTGTGCAGTGGCAGATGGAGCGTCGGATGAGGCAATAGAGTTGTAATGTGTTCTTAAGTGGATAGCGGTGTTGGAATGGAATCGGAGGAATTAGAGGGATGAGTGGAGCGGGGCGGAATCGACAGCACGGTGGACAAAAGCAATCGGGCGGCGGTAATGAGCGAAGGGGCCGTGCGGATCGCGGGAACGCGAGTTCGGGCAACGGTTCGAGATCGGGAACAGGTTCGAGGTCCGGAACAGGATCGGGGCTGGGAGCAGAATCAAAGTCCGGAACAAGCTCGAAGTTAGGATCAGGTTCGAGGTCGGAACCAGGATCGAGATCCGGATCAGGGGCGAGAACAGAGTCGCGATATGGGGCTGGCTCAAGCGCGGGATCTTCTAGAAGATTTAGCGAACGAAGCCCGCAAGGTGGACGCAATGATCGTAATGAACGAAATGACCGAAATGAACGGAGTCCTAGACCGGAAACTTCGAATCGCGGCGGTTCGCTTGGAAGTAAGCCTAGGGGCAGGAGCCGGGTTGATTCGAATAGATCGCCCCTCGCGCGTGGAGCAAATCTCGCTGGGAACGGAAATGTCGCCGGCACAGCGGGGAATCGCGGCGGTCGAAGCGAGGGTGGAGGAAGTCAGCCCGTTCTCGGTATGGGCAGAATTAAAGGTGAATGGATGGAAATCCGTTTACCTGACAACCTGATCGGTGCTCCAATGTCGATCATAAGCCGGGTGCTACCGCTGCCTCCTAAGATGATATCCAAATTACTGCAAACGAAAGGCTGTCTTTTACAGGGGCCGAATTTGAGACTTCATTTGTTCCCAAGGGAAAATCGGGATTTTCCTTCCGACTGGATGGAGCTTAATATTTTATATGAGGATGAGTTTACTCTAATCGTCAATAAACCGGCAGGCATCGAGGTACATCCGAGCGAGAAAGGGCAACGAAAGACTCTTGCCCACGCCGTTGCTGCCTACTACGAGATGTCCGGCCAAGACGTAAGAATCCGTCATGTTCATCGGATAGACAAGGATACGACGGGGCCGGTATTATACGCCAAGAACGAGTTTGCTCACTATCAATACGATAAGGCGATGCGCGAGAAAACCATCGAACGCATCTACGTCGCGCTGGCCGAAGGTTACGTAGAAGGTAACAAAGGCAAGATCGACAAACCGATCGGACAGGACCGCCATCACTCCACGCGTCGCCGAGTTAGCGACACTGGAGATCCGGCGGTAACCCATTTCGAGGTGATGGAGCGTTTGGCGGATCATTCGCTTGTCCGACTCCGATTAGAAACGGGACGTACGCATCAAATCAGGGTTCATCTTTCGTCGATCAATCATCCGCTTGCGGGAGACGGAATGTATGGAGGATCCCGCGGCGTGATTTCCCGACAAGCCTTGCACGGCGAGCGACTCATTTGGAATCATCCATGGACGGGCGAGAAGCAGCAAGTTACCGCGCCTTTGCCCGACGATTTTAATCAAGCGCTGAATAAGCTGCGCGGCCATTAACTCGACGGCGCCGAACCTGGAAATAAGCCTGCCCAGCCGGCTTAAATCCCCGAAAACGGCGCCGAACCCGGAAATAAGCCTGCCCAGCCGGCTTAAATCCCCAGAAATGGCGCCAAACTCGGAAATAAGCCTGCTCAGCCGGCTTAAATCCTCAGAAACGGCGCCGAACCCGGAAATAAGCCTGCCCAGCCGGCTTAAATCCCGGAAAACGGCGCCGAACCCGGAAATAAGCCTGCCCAGCCGGCTTAAATCCCGGAAAACGGCGCCGAACCCGGAAATAAGCCTGCCCAGCCGGCTTAAATCTCCGAAAATGGCGCCAAACCCGGAAATAAGCCTGCCTAGCCGGCTTATCCAATTCAACAAAAAAACCTTTCATGATTTCGCGCCGATAGCGCCTTATCATGAAAGGTTTTTGCTAGTTAGTCCGCCTACATAGCGCTTCCGTCATTAAGTAGGAGATCGTCGCTTCGGCTCCGCAGTTGATGTTAGGGCCGTACGGAGTAAGTCCGTCGCAGCAGCTTCCGTCTTGCGGATCGGCGACGGGGACGTGGAGGTCATTCGCGCCGTAATACCATTCCCTGCATAAGTGGAGAAGCGCGTCATAATGAGATTGTGAATCGGAACTCGGTTGACCTAAAGTACCGTGAAGATCGGAACGGGTTCTCCTCGGTAAACCGTCGTCTCTCCGGCCACCAAGATCGCCTACGCTAACATCGCCAGCCCTAAAATCGCCTATCCTAAGATCGCCTGACCGCGGACCGCGGGCACTGCCGACTAACCGCTCACTGCCGACCATCCGCTCACTGCCGACTAACCGCTCACTCCCGACCATCCGCTCACTGCCGACTAACCGCTCACTCCCGACCATCCGCTCACTGCCGACTAACCGTTCACTTCCGACCACCCTCTCACTGCCGACTAACCGTTCACTGCCGACTAACCGCTCACTGCCGACTAACCGCTCACTGCCGACCATCCGCTCACTGCCAACTAACCGTTCACTTCCGACCATCCGCTCACTGCCGACTAACCGTTCACTGCCGACCACCCTATCACTGCCGACAAGCTGCTCACTCCCAACCAACCGCTCGCTGCGATCTCTTTGCGCAATTCGATCGGCCTTCGCGGCTTCTTCCAAAGCAAGCGCAAGCTTAAACATTTCCAGCGGCTGTTGATCCCATCGGCTCACCGATCCTGAGTCCGAAGTACACCATTTTTCGTTCCCGATCGGTCGTAACCACCCTTCCTCGACGGTCATGACTTCGAGCAGGAAAGATAGGCTTTCTTTCCCCGTTGCGTAGGTTTCGGGGCGACGCGTGTAGCGGTACGCACGTAGCATTGCCCAAGGGAGCACACCGTTGCTATAAGTCATCGCGGGTTCGAACCAACGCCAATCGCCATCGGAGAAGTCTCTGAAAGCACGGTTAAGAAGCAGCTCCAGTCGGCTTAAATGATGCTTAAGCTCTTCCCGAACATCAAGAGGTAGATCGATCAATCCGTTCTTGGATGCTTCGAGCAAATGAGCGCAAGTCGCCATGACGAAAGCCTGGCCGCGCAAGGAATCGATCTTGCCCATCGTAGGAACCGCTCGTTCCACGATAACACGGGCCGTTTCCCGGGCCGGACCGGAGAGACGAATCCAAGCGTCCGAGCACGCCCATATCGAGCGGCCTTGGCAATCGTGGGAAATCTCCTCCGGTTCTAACGAACGATCGTAGGAGAAATTATTGAGCCACCAACCGTTTTCATTTTGCGCCCAAAGCATGAACGCCATATAAATGTCGGCCAACCGGTTAAGCTCGATCCGATCCTCTGCTCGTAGTTGATTATCCCCGAGCTCGTTCTGATCCGCCGTCCGCTGTTGATTATTCCCAAGCTCGATCCGATCCTCTGCTCGTAGTTGATTATCCCCGAGCTCGTTCTGATCCGCCGTCCGCTGTTGATTATTCCCAAGCTCGATCCGATCCTCTGCTCGTAGTTGATTATCCCCGAGCTCGTTCTGATCCGCCGTCCGCTGTTGATTATTCCCAAGCTCAATCCGATCCTCTGCTCGCAGTTGATTATCCCCGGGCTCGTTACGATCCGCCGACCCCGGTCGATCATTCCCGATAGATAGCCATTCCGTTACCGTCCACAACGCTCTCGCGTTGTCGTCCGTCGTGTAGCCTTCCCGACGTCGCGGGATACGCCCGAGAGCATGCTCGAGCAAACCCGTGTCGTCCGTCAATCGGCGCAAATGGGCGAAAGAAGGTTGCGCCGATGGACTGCTGATCCTGCCACTAACCGACATAGGCAATCTTATCCCGTTGTTCCGCAATCACTTGCTGGAATAACCGCAAATGCTGCGCCCCTACATGAGGCCAGTGCATGCTTCGCCCGATATCCGATATGACCCGTTCCCAGTTTTCCAACCTGCCGGGATAAGTAAACACTTCGATGAGCTTGGAGCTCCAAGCTTCGACGTCGCCGAACGGAAGGAGCATTTCTCCGTACCCTTGTACCAAATCTTTGGCATATTCGTAAGGGGTAGAGAGAATCGGTCTTCCCAATCCCGCGGCATAAGCCAACGTTCCGCTTGTAATTTGCCCCATCCCCGGATAAGGAGTGACATACAGATCGCATGCGGAAATCAGATCCGTCAGTTGGTCTTCCGGCACATACCGGTTGATCCATTGCACATGATGCTCCAATCCCAGTTCCTTGATTAACGAGATTAATTCTTCGCGATAGTTTTCTCCTTCATGCTTGCGAACTTCCGGGTGAGTCTGACCGGCGATGACGTACAGCAATTCCGGGACGGCATGAACGGCGGAAGCCATCGCGCGCAGAATCAATTCGATGCCTTTGCTGCGTCCAAGCAGACCGAAAGTAAACAGAACTTTGCGATTAACCCATCCCGCCTCTTGTCTGGCGTACAAGCGGTTAGCCCGGTTGGGAACGGGAGTCCCATGCGGAATAAAAGTGATTTTCTCGGGAGAGATATCGAAGTTAGCCTGTAAATAGCCGCTTGCTTTGCGGTTCATGACGAGAAGATGATCGCTCCATTGCGCGATTTCTTTTTGCAAGTTCGCATAGGGAGCAACAGGGTTTTCGAAAACGGTATGAAAGGTCGTCACGACCGGTTTTTTCACGCGTCGCAGAAAGTCGAGAACATGAGAGCCGGCTTCACCGCCGAAAATTCCGAATTCATGCTGGAGAGAAACGACGTCCACGTTGCTTTGATTGATCGCATCGGCTACTCTTCGATATTCGTCTTGCTCTTGTTTAACGAGAGGGAACATCCACGGCTCCCGATAGTCCGCGATTTCTTCCGAATTGCACATGGTCACGACCGGATCTAGCGGGCGATTTCCTTTGGCATGATTGATCGCTTCGCGTAAATGGTGCGTGTAGGTGGCAAGTCCGCATTTTTTGGGAATATAAGTACTCACATAAGCGATCTGAGGAAGACGGTTGTTCATCGGCGTTGCACCTCCAAGTTACGATTGCATACGGCTTCGTGTAAAATATGGGGACCAACCTGCATGCCGGATCCGAAAATACATTCGTTCAATTGAGCTCCAGCGCGAACTTTACAACGATCCCATAAGATGGAGTTGGCTAAACGTACCTGATTGCCGATACGGCTGCCGTTGCCAACGACGGCATAGGGCCCGATAATCGCCCGATCTCCGATCGTAACGTCATCCCCGATCATCACCGGAGGCACGAACAATACGCCTTGACCGATCCGGACATTGTCGCCTAGCCAGATGCTTCTATCCTCCATTTCTTTGCCTTTGATTCCGACCGGGAAACGCCGATCGAGCAGATCCCAGTGAAGCTGGCGATACCGTTCTTTGGTTCCCATGTCCATCCAGTATCCGCCGAGGGGATGACCGTACACTCCGCTGCCGTTCTCGATCAAGAGCGGGAACGTTTCTTTCTCGATGGATACCGATCGTCCGGAAGGGACCAAGTCGAGCGCGCTCCGTTCCATAATGTATATGCCGGCATTGATCCGATTTGACGGTGCTTCTTCTTTTTTCGGTTTTTCGATAAAACGGACGATTTGCCCGATTTCGGTTTGCTCGACGACTCCGTAATGCGAAGGATCGTCTACTTCCGTCAGGCAGATGGTTGCCAGACCGCCATGGCTTTCATGGAAACGAAGGGCCGAAGCCAGATCGACCTGATGGATAATATCCGCGTTGACAACGATAAATCGCTCGGATAACAGATGCTCCGCGTTCTTGATCGCGCCGGCCGTTCCTAGCAATTCCTTCTCCACCGAATAATCGATCCGAACGCCGTATTTGGAGCCGTCCCCGAGATGGCTTTCGATTAACTCGCGATAATGTTTAACGGCGATGACGAATTCAAGTATTCCTTGGTCTTTGTAATGCAGGAGAAGGTGCTCTAACCAAGGGCGATTACCCACCAGGGCCATCGGCTTCGGAAGATGTTCCGTTAAAGGGCGCAATCTGGTTCCTAAACCGCCAGCAAGAAATAATGCTTTCATGATAGGATCAACCTCCGTTTAATTGATGTATTCCCCGTAGGGTCAACTCACTACCATTAAACGCAATCTTTCAAGGTTCAATCACCTCCGTGAAAAAAAAACGACGCTTCCCGAACCGCGAAAGCGTAGGGAAGCGTCAGTATCGATTAGAGGTTCTTTTTCAATAAAGTAGGCGGCGATGTTCTGTTTCGTTCAGAAGATGAGCTTAACCCCGGTCGTTATGTTGAAGAGGAAACGGAAGCATATGCTAAAGCCTACTTTACCTGAAAAAGGAATTTACTGCAACCATTATCCAGATTGCTTGTCCGCTCGTCGACGGACGATATTCGAGTTTAGACTCGGTTTCTGCGCCCCGTAAACAGGGAGACGATAAACAAAATCAAGAAGATGAAGAACAATATTTTCGCGATTCCCGCGGCTGCGCTGACTATTCCTCCGAAACCGAAGATCGCCGCCACGATAGCAACTATAAAAAAGATCAAAGCCCAATGTAACATATGAATTCCTCCTTTTGTACGGATCGGTCTGTATAATTGGCAAGCGACCGTTTCCCGTGCTTGTCCTTAGTTACCCTGTGTTTGCGGGGATGAATCTCTCGTACCGCGTTGTTTCGGGAACCGCATGCCAGGGGTAATGTAAAGAAACAACGGTAAGGCAGAAACGGAGGGGCGCTGTTGGATAACAACGATATTATGACTTGGAGTATCGCGATCGCCGCGGTGGCGTTTGTCGTCTTGTGCGGTTTTCTCATCTCTCTATTAAGGACTGCGCAAAGTTCGCTCGTTACCGCGCAATCCGCCATGCAGGAAGTGAAGGAAACCGTCGAAGGTTTGCAAGGCGAGGTGAAGAAATTAGCGGAAAGCGTCAACGATGTTGCGGAAGATATTAGAGGGAAGCTTCAGTCTACGGATCCTTTGTTCGACGCCGTTCAGGATGTGGGAATGCTGCTAAGCGAAGTAACGGGAACGGCGCGAGAGGCAACGAAAGGTTTAGCGCATTCGATTCGCAAACAGGCGGCTTCCATTGAAGAAGGCGACGTTGTTACTCCGTCATGGCTACGGTGGGCAAAGTTAGGTTCGCGAATTGCATTGAGTATTCATAAAGGATGGAAACAGCAAAGGGAGCAATCCTATTCCCTCGGGAAGGAGGAAATCTAAATGTTGATTTCTTGGCTGATTTTGTTTTCTTCTATTACGAACGGGGGGGCTGCGCCTGCCGCGGCTGCTCCGGTAACTGCCGTATATCCGCAACCGGCGTCGCAGCAATTGATATTGGATGGAATCGAGTTGGGCGCCAAGGGCGCCGAAGTAAAAGAAGCATGGGGGAACCCTAGCAAGATCGTTTCCGACGAATGGAGCAGCGATTGCGAGATTTGGAGCTACAAAGGCGGGAAAAACGTCGGAATGTGCGACGATAACGTTTCCTACGTTCAAGTGATGGCCGACGCGAAGAAAGCCAATTTGAACGGAACCGATATCGCGATGGTAAACAAGGATTTACGCCAAGCGCTAGGCAAGCCCGAGTTTAAGGCCGAAGACGGCTGGGGGATCGTAAGAGGCTCGGATGCGATAAAAGTATTTGTCGACGAAAAAGGGAAACTCGTGTCGGTGGATCTTTTTCCCGAACCGTGTCCATTATAACCGCGTTAACAAACTCATGTTTCAATAGAGATAGACAGGTGTAATAGTGAGCATCCCCAAAGGATAGAGGAGGAGAAAACAATGAAAGCATACGCTAAGCTCGTAAACAATGGACTGGAAGCATTTGACGTCGTGAACGAACTTCATCGCCAAGGGTACATGGAGAAAGATATCTACGTATTGGCGCATGAAGCGGATCAAACGAACCGATTGGCGGATGCCACGGATTCGAATAAGGTCGGTTTAGCCGAAGAGGGCATGTTCGAGACGGTGGCGAATTTGTTCCGGAACCGCGGAGACGCGCTTCGCAATAAGATTGAATCGATGGGATTCGACTCCTACGAGGCAAGCGTGTACGAAGCGGAATTGGATAAGGGCAAAGTTCTGGTCATGGCCCGTCATTAAGCCGAACAATCAATCAAACATCATGCGGAATAAAAATATTTTATTAACCGGTAATTAGGTGTTTCAAAAAATGCAATAAAGGGTTATAACCAATTGAAGAGCAGTTTGAAATAGGAATGGAGGAATGAGGACGGAAAAACCGTCTCTCATTCCTTATTTCGCGTTTGCCGAGGAGACTATGTGATGACCGTATTGATCGTCGACGACAATGCCATGAACGTAATGGTAATACAGGAAATGCTGAAGAGGGCGGGATACGACGACTTTCGCGTCGCTTATTCCGCCGGAGAAATGTTCGAATTGCTGACCAACGTCAGCAATGGGAACGATGTAGAGACGCCGCGGGTCGATTTGATTTTGCTGGATTTAATGATGCCCGTTATGGATGGGATCGAAGCCTGCAGAATATTGCAGAGTAATCCTCTCTATAAAGACATTCCGGTCATTATCGTCACCGCTATCGGAGATTCAAGAAAGCTTGCGGAAGCTCTAGACGCGGGAGCAATCGATTTCGTCACGAAACCGATTAATAAAACCGAGCTGCTGGCGAGAATGCGTTCCGCGCTTAAGTTAAAGCGAGAGCTTGATTGGCATAAGGAACGGGATTCCAGAATGCGGCAGGAGCTATTGCTTGCCCGTCAGGTCCAAGAATCCGTGCTGCCGGATCAAGTGGATACTTCCGACGTACGGATCAAAGCTTATTTTCAAGCTTCGGAAGCTTTGGCGGGCGATCTGTACGCATGGCACAGAATTAGCGACAAACGTTGGGCAATCGCGGTGATCGATGCGATGGGGCATGGGATATCTTCCTCGCTCGTCAGCATGTTTATCGCGTCGATACTGAAAGAATCCATGCGGACGCATTATTCTCCGGAGAGGGTATTAACCGAGCTTAATCGGCGGTTAATGGGACTCCAGTGGGAAAACGAGCTCATTCATTATTTCTGCACCGGGATCTACGTAACGATTGATCTGGAACTAGGCGAACTCGAATATGCCAATGCAGGCCATCCGTCCGGTTTCGTTTACCGCGCGCACGATCGAAAGCCGGAGAAGTTATTCGTCAGCTCCGCTCCGATGGGTTTGTTCGAAAAGATAGATATCGTAACCCGCAAAGTCGCTCTATCGTCCGGGGATCGTCTCTATTTGTTTACGGACGGGATATTAGGTCCTTTTCACGGAGATGACGAGGCGCAGTTGGAACAATTGGCGACATTTCTCCATCAGAATGGCGAAAACGATTATAACTTGGAGCAGCTCATCTCCGCCAAGCCGTTTGACGGTCGATCGGATGATCGCTGTCTCGTTAAAGTAGAGGTAAGGACGGGGGGAGTGCGGCATGAAAATTAAGACGAAGCTAAGCATCGGATTCTCGCTGCTGCTGCTCCTCTTAGTCGGCGTCACCTCGTTCGGCTATATTCGGTTAAGCCAAATGAATCAATCCATTAACCATTTTTACGATTATCGTTTCGAGAAGGTTAAGATAGCGCTCGCCGTCCGAGGAGAAATCAATGCCACGGGTCGTATCATGAACGACATTACGATCGGCGATCAAGATACCGCGGAAGGTATCGATGCGATATCGGCCGGGCTAACGAAGGCGGGAGATCACTTTAAGACATTAACCGATCTTGAACTTTCGCCTGACGAACAAGACGTGATGGACGGAGTCATGATACTGGCCGAGGAGTATACCCTCTCGCTCGGGAAATTCATCGATCTCTTAAAATCGGGCAAAGTGAATGAAGCCAAGAAGCTCTATACCGATAGTCTTCGCGACGAGCAAAGACAGATCATCGATTCGATGGACGGTTTAGTGAAAACGCAGGAAAACGCCTTAGTAGAGGAAATGGCGGACTCCCGGGAGTTGTACGACCGTTCGGTGCAGATGGTTGCCATTCTCACGATCGTTGGCTTGATGTTAGGCTTGGCAATCGTGATGTGGGTATTCCCGAGCATAACGAAAGGATTAAATTTACTTGAACGAATGGCCGACCGTTTCGGTAAAGGACGCCTTCGCGGATTTGCCCGCTTCGAAATTAAGTCGCAAGACGAGCTCGGTCAATTGGCTCAAGTATTCAAGATCATCGCGCTCGACCTTCAAGTAAAGAACGAACGGGAAGCGATGTTATCCGCCATTCAGCAAAGACAAGCAAGAATGAACGCCCAAATTGCCAAAGTGACGGAATTCATGCAGGAGGGAACGAATGCAAGACTTGTCGCCCAGTCTTTCATCTCGGAGTTCGCCCCCGTGTTGGGCGCTTCTTACGGGCTCGTCTATTTAACGGATCCTACCAACGGTATCGATCAATTGGAGCTCTCGGGTTCTTATGCGATCTTAATCGAAGGGACGGAAGAGGGGATTGTCGCCGCACCGTTAACCATTCGACCGGGAGAAGGCTTAACGGGTCAATGTTATCGGGATGCCCAACCGATCGTGTTGGAGGGAGTTCCGGAAGGTTACGTTAAAGTCGGTTCCGGTCTCGGTTCTACGGATCCTAAAGCGATCGCCATCCAACCTATCCTATACGAGAATAACGTGATAGGGGTTATCGAGCTGGCGTCGATCACGGGATTTAATTCGGAGCAGAAGGAACTGTTGAACTCGCTCAGCGACAAGCTGGGAACGATTCTTAACAACATCCATTCCCGTTCCAGGGTGGAGGAGTTGCTAAGGGAATCCCAGGCGATGACGGAGGAACTGCAAGTTCAGTCCGAAGAGCTGGTTTGTCAGCAGGAGGAACTGAGAGAAACGAACGACAAGTTGGAGCAACAGCAAAAAGATTTGAAGAAATCGGAGCAACGCCTTCAACAACAGCAGGAACAATTGGAGGAAGCGAATAAGGAACTTACGGTGAAGAAGCTAGCCTTGGAGCAACAGATCGATCGTGTCGAAATGCAGAACCGGCAAATCGCCGAAGTCAATTCCGAGCTTGAACGCCAAGCGCTTCAACTGGCTTTGACCAGCAAATATAAATCCGAATTTCTCGCGAATATGTCCCACGAGTTAAGAACGCCGCTTAACAGCTTGTTGATCTTGTCGGAATTTCTCGTGGAGAACAATGAGAAGAATTTAACCGAGCAGCAGAGGGAATATATGAAGACGATTCATCTTTCGGGCAATGATTTGCTGAAAATGATCGACGAGATACTGGACCTGTCCAAGGTCGATGCCGGGAAAATGGAAGTCCATGCGGAGTGGACGGTGCTTGGCGATCTCTCGCTATTCCTGAACGATCTATTTACGCCGCTCGCTTCATCGAAGATGTTATCGCTGACGCTGGATAACGCCGACGATATTCCGGGCGCGATCTGGACGGACGGCCATCGTTTGAAGCAGATTTTACGTAACCTATTGTCCAATGCGATTAAATTTACGGACTCGGGATCCGTTTCGTTTACGATAAGGAGGCCGAATGATCGGGAATTGAAACCGGACAGGATGGAAGCGGAGACGCGGTACATCGCCTTATCCGTTACCGATACCGGGATCGGGATTCCTCGGGACAAGCACGAGCTCGTATTCGAAGCTTTCCGTCAAGCGGACGGCACGACAAGCCGGAAATACGGGGGGACCGGACTGGGACTCACGATCAGCAAGGAACTGGCCCACTTGCTCGGAGGATGGATTTACATGGAGAGCGAGCCGGGCAAAGGCAGTACTTTCACTCTCGTAATACCGGAACAGCATTCCTTCGAGGATTATTTCGACGAGCCGCATTCTTCCGAGTTGACAGCCGCAACCTCGGAACTGATCTTCGACGCGGAAACGGAGCTTAGACCGGAAGATGAGCGATCCGGCTTGTCCGAGGCAATCCAAGATTCGTTTATTGCCGAGGAGTCCGAGTCGCCTGAAGACAATCGGAATCGTATAAACAAACTTCCCGATCGGGAATCGACATTCAAGAACAAGAAAATCCTGCTAGTAGACGATGACGTCCGTAACGTGTTCACGCTGTCCAGCGTGCTGGAACATCGGAACATGCGGGTCGTTACTGCCGAGAATGGCCGCGAAGCCCTGAACGTTCTGGAACGGGATTCCGATATCGATCTCGTTCTGATGGATATTATGATGCCGGTCATGGACGGTTATGAAACGATGAGAAGGATACGGGCAAGCGAGGCTTGGAACAAGCTCCCGATCATCGCCTTGACGGCCAAAGCTATGAAGGATGACCGCAATAAGTGCATTGAAGCCGGCGCGTCCGACTATATCACAAAACCGGTTAATACGGATCAACTTCTATCCCTGATGAGAGTGTGGTTGCATCGATGAGCCAGCATCGTTCCTCTGATGGCGAACTGGAGAAAATCGAGACGGTTTTGTTGTTGGAAGGGATATATCGCAGATACGGTTACGATTTCCGAAACTATTCGTATGCGTCCATTCATCGCCGAATCTGGCATCGTATTCACTTGGAGGGTCTATCGAATGTTTCATCTCTTCAAGAGCAGGTCATGCACGACTCGGATGCTTTCTTTCGGCTGTTGGGCGATTTCTTCATTCCCGTAACGGAAATGTTTCGCGATCCGGAGACGTTCCTCGTTTTCAGAAGAGACGTCGTTCCCTTATTGCGGGATCTCCCCTATATCCGTATATGGCATGCCGGCTGCTCTACGGGCGAAGAGGTTCACTCCATGGCGATATTGCTTCACGAGGAAGGGTTGCTTGACAAGACCCGCATCTATGCGACGGATATTAACGAGGACGCTTTGCAAAGAGCGAAGGACGGCATGATTTCGATCGATAGAATGAAGCAATATACGAAAAATTATCAAGCGGCGGGCGGCACGCGGTCTTTCTCGGACTATTACGATTCCGATCATGGCGTCGTCATGCTCAAGCCGCATCTACGCCGTAATACCGTAATCGCGCGCCACAATCTGGTGACGGATAGCTCGTTTAACGAATTCCATGTCATCCTGTGCCGCAATGTGATGATCTATTTTAATAACAAGCTAAGAGATCAGGTTCACAAGTTAATCTACGAGAGCTTGGCGTTGGAGGGATTTCTGATCGTCGGAGGGAAAGAATCCTTATCCTTCACCCCCCTGGCTGACCGTTACGAAACTCGCAATAGCCCGAATCGGATATTTCGCAAAATCCGCTAAGAAGGGTTACGCGAATCGCTAGTTGCTCATGTGTTGCCGTTGTTCAAGCCAGGCCGAGGGGGCGCTCCAAGGTTCAAAGCGCCTGCTTCGGGGTATACCTAGTATGTAGGCGAATATTAGACTATCCCGGATAGGAGGGGTCTTGCATGACTGTAACTATCGGTATTTTCGAACAAGAAGAAAAGGTATTGGAAGCCATTCGGTTTCTTCGAAATGCGGGAGTAGACGCTAACGGAATCAGGGTCATCGTTAGTAATCGGGAAGGCGCACCGTTATTGGCTTCTAATGGAGAAGTCAATCTGGAGGAGCTGTACGAAATCCAAGAGACCCGCGGAGACGAAGAGGAAGTCGGACTCCCCTTGGCGGCCGCGCCGCTCGCCGGAGGATTTCCGGTAGGGATGGGTACTTCGTTAGGCGCGAATCCGGCAGGCGTAATCATTGCCGGGTACGATTCCGAGACGGGATCGGGAAGCGAGAAGACGCTTCGCGAGATCGGAATTCCGGACGATGCGGCGGAAAGCTGCAGAAGAGCGGTGGAATCGGGAAGTTACGTCCTTATGGCGGAAGCTTCTTCGGAAATAAGCCTATCGGCATTGCTAAGCGATGCGGGAGCTCATGAAACGATGAGTTGATCTTGTTTTCATTAAAACGGCTATCGTCATCCGAAAGGGCGACGATAGCCGTTTACTCTTTGCTTGCTAACCGAATTAGGAAACTGTAACCGAGCGATCAGGCCGAACGATGGATGCGACGGGATGATCCAAGCCAAGTAACCGGTCGCGAATGATTTCCGCTCCTAACATGCTGTAGATCGTACCGTTTCCTCCATAACCTAGGCAATAATACTGTCCGGGGCGTTCGGGATCCTCTCCGAGATAAGGCAGCCCGTCCGCGGATTCTCCGAAAGTCGCGCACCATTCATATCGGATTCGCGGAGTCCATTCGGGAAACAGCTTATGCAGTTCCGAGAGCAATCTCATCGAGCGGCTTCGGAGCTCTTGATCGGATAAGACGGGTTGGCGGATGTTCTCGTCCAAGCCGCCGACTACGATTCGATTATCGACCGTCGTCCTGACGTACAAGTATGGTCTGGCGGTTTCCCATAACAGGAAACGTTCGTGCCAGTCGGCTAAGGAATCGATCGGATCGGTGACGATAGCGTAAGAACGATTTATCAATGCTCTTATCCAATGTCCGCCGGCGGATTCCGGAACGTATCCAACCGCGTAAATGACATGCTCGGCCTCGATTTTCCCGCCGTTCGTGTTCACGACATACCCGCCTGTCGTTGGTTCTACGGAGAGCATGGCTGTATTCTCGTGAATGATCAAGCCTTTAAGACGAGCCTCTTCGGCTAAGGAGTGGACGAACAAATATGGGTTTACTTCGCCATCGCCGCGAGTCACGATCGCCGCCGCCTTGCGAAAGGGGAAATGATTCGCAATCCGGCTTTCCTCCCACCATTCGGCATCGAAGCCGTTCCGGTGAAGTATTTCATATTCTCTTCGCAGCATAGGGACATCCTCGGCCTCGGAGGCGTAGTATAGACTATTGCGGCGTTTAAAATCGACCTTCCTGCGCAATCCGTCCGCGATATCGCTGAGACGTTCCGTCGCTTTCTTGCATGCTTGATAGAATTTAACGGCGGTTTGTTCGCCTAACCGGTCGGCAAACTCGCTTAATAGGGTGTCGTTCGAATATTGGAGAAGTCCCGTATTCGCGGACGTGCTCCCGGAGGCAATCGTCTTCTGTTCGACGAGAACGGTATCGATGCCGCTCGTGGCCAGTACGTATCCGCAAATGACGCCGGACATCCCTCCGCCGATGATGACGACGCGGGTCCGAATGGATTTATCAAGGGCTGGAAAGCGATCGGGCTCCGTATAAGTACCGGGCCAAAATAAATTGCCAAAATGTAGGTTCATGGGTTGCCTCCAATGATGCAGCATAACAACAAAACTTCCAAAAGAAGAAACTGGAAGCTCGGCTGCTAATCAGTAATTAAACCAGGGGCTATTTTCCTAAACGATACCTTATAGGATACCGAAAAAAGAATTAGGTATTCGGGAAAGCAATCCAATCTAAAGGTATTTTCCGAAATCGCCTGTTTCAAAGAGTGGATAAGTGGGTTATTACAATAAGAGTCGGTATTTAGAAACGCAAGAAAAAGCGTACGATCCAATAGGAAGGTGGAGGTTGGTCATGGAAACGAATAAATTCACGCTCCGCACCGAGAATCGGGAAGGACAGACGATCTTGTTCTTAGGAGGGGAGTTCGATTTGGAAGTGGCTACGCAAGTCAGAGCAGCTATGGAGCCGCTAATCGAGCTTACCGATCGCAGGTTAACGTTGAACCTTCGGGATCTAAAATACATTGACAGTACCGGAATCGGAATTCTTATTTCCATCGTTAAAGCCAGACATACGCGGAATGCGTCTTTTGACGTAGAACATGTCCCGGTACATATTCGCAAATTGTTCGACATGACGGGCATATCCCCATTTCTGGCGCAAGCGGGCTCCTATTAACCGAGAGAGGAATGAGATTAGACTCCCATGACAAAAGAAAATAGTGTAACGATAACCGTTCCGGCGTCGCCGGAATACGTGGACTTGGTGCGGCTTACTTTATTCGGAATAGCTAGCAAGTTGAAATTTACGTTCGAGGATATCGAGGATATGAAGGTTGCGGTATCCGAGGCATGCAATAACGCTGTGCTTCATGCATACGGAGAAGATGACGGCAACATCGAGGTGCAGTTTATTTCGAATGCCGAAGAACTGTCCATCATCGTACGCGATTTCGGCCGTAGCTTTAAGGTTGTCGAGAATAAAGAGACGCCTGCGCTACACGGGAAATCCATTAACGAAATCCAGTCGGGCGGATTGGGTCTATACTTGATGCAAGCTCTTATGGATCGGGTAGACGTGCAGAACGATGGCGGTACGACGATCACATTAACGAAGAAACGGTTGAAATCCGAAGAGACGGCATGAGCCTATCCTCTTCCGCGCGTCAGCCCGACGACGCGATGACCCTATTGCTCGAATATCAGAAAACGTTATGCAACGATTTAGCGGATCGGCTCATTCGAATTTACGAGCCGTTGGTTAAGATGGCATCCAACAAAATGTCGCGCAACCGACCGGATTTGATAGACGATCTGTTCCAGGTCGGACAGATGTCTTTATTCCGGTTGCTTAAGCAGTTCGATCCGACGCTTGGAATGCCGTTCGAGCCATATGCCATGAAGAGCATTATCGGTCACATGAAAAATTACTTAAGGGACAAATCCTGGTACATTCAAGTGCCTAGACGGATTAAAGAAAAAGGACTCGTCGTGCAGCAGGCCATAGACGAGCTTACGGGTAAACTGGAGCGTTCCCCTAACGTGGAGGAAATCGCAGCGCATCTGGGGCTCGAAACGGAGGAAACGCTCGAAATATTAGCCGGCCGGGATCTATACCATTTCGTGTCCTTAGACACTCCGATATCGGACGACGATAGTACGGCGGTGCTAGGCGAATTGATCGGATCGCCGGTAGACGATTTCTCGGCATTGGATCTGAAGCTCGACCTGCAAGAGGCGATGGCGCAGTTAAAGCCGGAAGAACGGCAGGTACTGCTCATGGTATTCGAAAGCGGTCTCTCGCAACGATCGATCGCCGATGAACTAGGCGTATCGCAGATGAGCATATCGCGGATTCAGAAGCGGGCGATCGATAAGCTCAAACTATTGATTCATGACGCGGAAACGCAATAAAAAGAGTTCAAACTTAACGTTTCAATCTCTGCGGAACGGTGTAATAATCCTTACCGGAAAGAGTAACTATTCCGCAAAGGAGTGGGAAAGATGACGGTTAAATATCGGATTCCGTGCTCGGAAACGGACATTTACGTGCTGGATAAGGGAGATTCTTTTCATCTCACGATCGGTTCGCGAGTAAATCCGCTCAGCTATGGCAATAAGATCTCAGACTACGTTTCGTTAGGCAAGGCGATCGACGCGGCGGATAAGTTTTGCGCCATGTTTAAGCTCTCCAAGGAATACGGATATCATTTGGAAGGCTCCGCGTTCGAGAAAGACGGAATGCCACCTATTCCCGTACCGGAGTGGTTGGAGGGAGAGGTTAGCGTCGAAGCAATGCGAGAGCAGCTTGACAGGAATGCCCGGCAATATGAAGCTTAACCGAATCAAGCGATAGTTACTGCCGATGCCCGGATTAACGGGCATCGGTTAATTGCGTCATCAAGGTTGTTGCACGCTAAGGCGGCTATCGATCGCGTAGCTGTCTACAGAAGGATGTAACTTTATGCTAAGTCGATCCGTTAATAAGGGCTGTGGGCTGCGTGTGGGGGAGAATACGGGTTGAGGTCAGCGCTAGAAGGGGACAAGCTTTCTTCAATGTTATAATGGTTAATCGACAGCCTCGTAGGTCCCGTTAGCGATCAGCACCTTAAGAAACGGACTTGACTTGCGCGCTCCGCGATTAGCTTCAGGCGTTCGTTGTCGTGCAGAACCGACGGGGGGAGTAACCGAAACGAAAATCATCCCTCGCCTACGAATAGGAAAGGGATGAATTGAAATCCGCTTTATTAGTTATTGTGCAGGATCGTTCACAAGTCCTTCTTCGTTGAGCTGTTGCTCGTTTTTCATTCTTTCCATATCTTTGCCGAGCCGCTTCATATCCGCGAAGTCTTGAACCATCGATCCGTTGAGGGCGGTTTCGATCGACTTGGTCGGAATCGGCGCGGAAGGCTTACGATCTTCCGAACCGTCGAAGACGGCGGGATCGCCGCCGCCTTTAAGCGCGTTCTTGCTTTTGGATTCCTCGGAGTTCATGTTTCCCTCTCCCTTCGCGCGGAATGCTAGTTCATCTTCTGATCAGGCTGCTGTTCATCCTTGAACTCTTTCTTGCTTTCGTCCTTCCAGGATTGAACCTCATCTTTGGCCGTGGATATTGCGGAACGCGTTTTATCCATGATATCGGTTGCGTGCTGACCTACTTGCTTGGCAAGTTCTTGGGTTTTGTTACCTGCTTCGGACAACGCCTGCTTGGTGCGATCCTGTACGGAATTGTAGCGGTCGCGAATATCGACGCGTAATT
Organism: Cohnella herbarum; assembly: GCF_012849095.1. Taxonomy (NCBI): domain Bacteria; kingdom Bacillati; phylum Bacillota; class Bacilli; order Caryophanales; family Paenibacillaceae; genus Cohnella; species Cohnella herbarum. The sequence goes on along the minus strand of NZ_CP051680.1, from coordinate 3,355,991 downwards.
CCCGTCCCGATTTCGGAGCGAGCAGAAGAGCGGCTGTAGCTCCGATAACCCCGCCGATTAATGCGCCTTTTAATGTTCCGCGTGTGTCTGCCATTTGTAATTCCTCCTCTTCATTCGATACGTTCATGTAGAGAATTTACCCGATTACGGCAAATTGAAACGCGCACTTCCCAGAGGGCTGCGCTTTCGACTACAATAGGAACAGGTAAAAAAGCGGACAACTTGGCGAAAGCGAGGACGGACATGGATTACAAAGAGACAACCAGAACCGGTCCGGTGCAATGGGGAGCGATTTCCTTTCGTAACCGGGAGGATCGGCGATGGAGACCGTTAGATATCGGATTGGTGCTTTTACTGACGATCATATCGGCAATTATGACATTTACGGATTTGGGTAATCGTTCCGCTCCGCAAACGTTCTGGAAGCCGGACAAGATAGGCGACCACTTTACGGTCGATTTCGGAGAGCTGCGGACGGTCGACCGGATTAATCTGTACGAGGGACCGGGCGCGAAAGGAAATACCAAAATCGAATCGTCGAAAGATGGTCAAACTTGGGAACCCTATTTGGAAGTCGAGCACAAAACGAATCGGGTTTTCACGTGGAAACTGGAAGAGAAAAAGGTCGAAGCGCGCTACATGCGTTATACGACGGAGAAGACCGGGTACCGTCTCTATGAAGCGGCTTTTTTCACCGATGGCGTTAAAGCTCCGATTCCGGTAGAGAATATCCAATCCGGCAGCGACAATTCCTTGACCTCCGAAGGCAGCGGCTTCGAGGTGTTCGACGAACAGGAGCTCGCTCCCTACCGGCCGGATTACCGCAACGGAATGTACTTCGACGAGATTTACCACGGTCGCACCGCGTATGAATTCGTCGAGCTAATGGAGCCTTACGAGAACACGCACCCTCCTCTAGGTAAAGTGATTCTAGCCATCGGCGTGAAAATGTTCGATATGACGCCTTACGGCTGGAGATTCATGGCCGGTGTCGTCGGGACGTTGATGGTGCCGATCTTCTACGCGGCGGCAAAGGGAATGTTCCAAAGAACTAGATATGCGTTTCTTGCGGCGCTGCTGCTTGTTCTGGAGGGCTTCCATCTCGTTCATTCGCGCTCTTCCAACGTCGATATCATCGGGGTCACGTTTACGATCGTGATGTTCTACGCGATGTACAGGTTCGGCGAAACCGCTTGGCGAAACGGAGGGTTCCGACGAAGCCTCGGGTATCTCGCGCTTAGCGGGCTGTTCTTCGGAGCGGCTGCAGCGGTGAAGTGGAACTACTTGTACGGCGGTGCCGGCTTGGCGATCTTGCTCGCGTTCGCGCTTATCCGCCGCTGGCGGGAAGGTCGGATGGAGGGCGACTTCGACTACGCAAGGCGGATAATACTGACCCTTATGGCTTGCGTGATTTTGTTCGTGGCCGTGCCGGTCGGGGTATATACGGCTTCCTACGAACCGTATATTAAAGCGACTAAAGCGGATGATAGCTACAAAGACCTGTGGCAATATCAGAAAAACATGTACCATTACCATAAAGGCGTCAAAGAAGAACATCCTTATGCATCCAAGTGGTACACTTGGCCGTTGATGATACGTCCGGTCTGGTATTACGGAGGCAAGGATCTGGAGAAAGGCGATGCGCAGAGCATCGCGGCGATCGGAAATCCTTTGATCTGGTGGGGCGGATTGTTGGCCATGCTGGCTTCATGGTGGATAGGATGGCGACGAAAGGATCGGATCGTGCTCACGCTTGCCGTAGCCTACTTATCGTTCTATGTTCCATGGATGGTCGCTCCGCGAAGTATCACGTTCCTATATCATTATTTTCCTATGGTTCCGCTGCTGATCTTATCGATCGTCTGGATGCTTCGCTGGTTCGAGGAGCGCAATTATTACAACGGTCGACGGATAACGATCGCTACCGTAGTCGTAGCCGCAGGATTACTAATATGGTTCTATCCGATCTACACGGGGATGACTATAAGCCGCGAGTGGATGAACATCGCGATTCGATGGTTGCCTAGCTGGGGGTTCTAGAAGGGGGGTTCGTCAGTCGTGCAGAAAGCATGTTTTCTTTCCGTTGTCGTTCCGATGTACAACGAGGAAGAGGTTATCGAAGTGACCTACCGACGATTGAAGGCGGTTCTGGACAAGCTCGGGGAATCGTACGAAATCGTCTTCGTCAATGACGGTAGCCGGGATAAAACCTCGGATATCGTTCGAGGGTTCTGCGCCGGGGATTCGAATGTGAAGATGGTGGACTTTTCGCGGAATTTCGGTCATCAGATCGCGGTAACCGCGGGAATGGACCATTCCAGCGGCAGAACGGTCGTATTGATCGACGCGGACTTGCAAGATCCGCCGGAGTTGATCGTCGATATGGTCGCCAAGTGGCGCGAAGGCTATGATGTCGTTTACGGCAAACGGATCGAGCGTAAAGGCGAGTCGTGGTTTAAGAAAATGACGGCGGCGATATTCTATCGGCTCCTTCGTTCGATGACGTCCGTGAACATTCCGGTGGATACGGGAGATTTCCGGCTGATGGACCGCAAAGTATGCGATGCGCTAACCTCCATGCGGGAACGCAGCCGCTTCATCAGAGGAATGGTCAGTTGGGCGGGCTTTAAGCAAACTTCCGTCGATTACGTGCGGGATGAACGGTTCGCGGGGGAAACCAAATACCCGCTTCGCAAAATGATTCGATTGTCGCTGGACGCGATGACTTCCTTTTCCACAAAACCGCTTAAGATAGCCAGCGTGCTGGGATTCGTATTGTCGGCGATCGGATTCGTATACTTGTTCATCGTATTGTATCAGCGGCTCTTCACGGATACGACCACGCAAGGTTGGACATCCATGATCGCGATTAGCCTGTTGTTTCACGGCATAACCTTATCGCTTCTTGGCGTGCTGGGAGAGTATATTGGGCGCACGTACGAGGAATCGAAAGGACGACCGTTATATCTCGTCTCGGACGTGGTCGGTTTCTCCGCGGATGCCGAGAGCTCGCGCGATCGGAATCGGGAAGTAGAGAAGGTCGGCATCGGTCGCTAAACGCTAACTCCCCGGCTTCCGTTCGGGGAGTTTTTAATGGGTTGATGATAAGCGATAAGGGTAGGGTATACTGAATCGGTAAAGTGACTCAGAGAAGTTGGGTGCGTTGCATAAACCAGAACGAATAAAAGAATGCGAGACGCACCGAATTCGTGCGTAACGCATAGACGTGAATGAATCCAGACGGAAACGTCTGGTTTTTTGCACGAATCAAGATGATATACCATTCCCCCGCCATACCAGAGGGAGGACGACGGAAGCCACTTATGCTTAGCGATAGTGAGAGCGAACGTATATTAACACAGAGGGAGTTATTAACATATGGATACAATGAATGCTCCGGGTGATGTCCCTTTGGTTGTTATGAACAGAGGTGAGTTGACGGAAAACGTCCATCGAGGACGAATTAGCATCGTTTCGGCCGTAAACGGGAAGTCGATCGATTGTTGGGGCGACGTTCAAGCTCTGACCTACATTAGATCGACCGCGAAGCCGATTCAGGCGTTAGCTTCGCTATTGGACGGGGCCGCGGAAGCTTACGGCTTCGAAGATCGCCATCTGGCGTTGATGACCGCTTCGCATAGGGGAAGCCGACAGCAGCTTGCCGTGTTAGAAGAAATCCTTGCCCTAACAGGGTTGGAAGAGGATTTACTTGCGATCCATCCGGGAATGCCGATCGGGCGCAAGGACAGGGACGAATGGGTTGCTTCCGGAGGAAAACCCCGTAAGCTGTTCCATACTTGCGCAGGTAAACACTTAGGCGTGCTCGCTTGGTCCAAACTCAAAGGCTGGCCGTTGGAGGGATATATCCATCCGGAGCATCCTGCGCAGATGGAGATTATCCGTCGATTGAAGCTGTGGGCGGGGGGTACGGGAGCAGGAGTAGGTGAGGGATCTGGAGCAGGAGCAGGTGAGGTGTTTGGAGTAGGTACAGGAGCAGATGAGGGAGCTGGAGTAGGGGCAGGTAATGGTGAAGGGGCATGTGCAGGAGCGGATAATGTTACGGTTGGCAAAGATGGTTGCGGGTTTCCCGTTGCGGCGATACCTCTTGAGCAACTTGGTTTCGCATACGGCAGGCTTGCGTGCCCGGAACTCGGACACGATTCGGAGACGGCTAAAGTCGTAAGCCGTATTACCGGCGCTATGAACGCTTATCCGGAGCTAGTGGAAGGACGTAATCGCTTGGCAAGCATTCTTCTGACGGACGCTAACGTCGTTGCCAAGAGCGGAGCGCACGGGGTGTTCACGTTCGGGCTCCGGAATGAACAACTAGGCGTTGCCATCGCGGTAAGCAATGGAACGGAGATCGCTTGGCCTCACATCGTCAAGGCCGTTCTTCAGCGGATCGGCGGAATATCGGAAGAAACGAAGCGCAAGCTGGAGCAGACGTTTCCGACGGAATTCCTTAACGATGTCGGCGAGGTCGCCGGTAAGTGGCAAGCTGTGTTTTAGAGCGATGTCGATATGCTTACTCGCCAATGCTCCCTCTCATTGTCGCAAAATGCGACTATGGCTAGGCGAAGCAGTCAAAGCGCTCTCTCATTGTCGCAAAATGCGACTATGGTGAGGCAAAGCAGTCAAACCGTCCTCTCATTGTCGCAAAATACGACTATGGCGAGGCCAACCGGACAAACCGTCCTCTCATTGTCGCAAAATGCGACTATGGCGAGGCCAACCGGACAAACCGCCCTCTCATTGTCGCAAAATGCGACTATGGCGAGGCCAACCGGACGAACCGTCCTCTCATTGTCGCAAAATACGACTAAGGCGAGGCCAACCAGACGAACCGCCCGTTACGCAATGCTTAACGATTATGTCTGTAGCGCCCTCCCGACCGAAACCCGGTATTCGGTCGGAGATTGGCCGTGCAAGCGGCGGAATTGCTTAGAGAAATAGAGCGCGTCTTGGAATCCGGCGGATGAAGCGATTTGCTCGACGGTGAGTTCCGGACGTTCCCGCAGCAGGCGTTTGCCGTGGTCGACCCGCAGCTTCGTTAAGAAAGTAACCGGCGAGATGCCGACGCGCTGCTTGAACAAGCGGGACAGATATGCGCGGTTATAACCTAGCGTCTCCGCCATTCCTTCGATCGTTACGGGCTCGGCATATTGAGTGGACAGGTAACCGACGACTTGCCGGACTAATTCCTCGCTGTGCGAATCCGGGCGCAGAGGCGTATTCATGCTCTCCGAGGTAGCTTCATGAAGGCTTGCGAACAGCAGATGAAGATGCCCGGAGGCGATGAGCGAGGCGGAACCGCCGCGTTCGCGGAACGCTTCGAAGATGGAGCGGCATCGTTCGGCAGGGAGTTTGCTTGAACCGGAATTCACGATCGGATGCTCGAGGTCGAGTCCCGCTTCGGCAACGAGAGATGCCGATTGCGTACCCGCAAAGGCGACCCATCGGTAACGCCAAGGATCCTGCTCGTCCGATACGTAATGGAACAGCTGTCCGGGATGGATGAGGAAGCTGTCCCCGACGGAGAGCTCCGCTTCGATCTTCCCGATTCGGAACTTCCCTTTGCCCGATACCACATGATGAAGCAAGTAATAGTCGACGACTTTAGGGCCAATGCGATGCAATGGCCTTGTTTGGCTTTCTCCCGCGAACAGGACGGTCAATTCGCGGGCCGTAAAGTTGACGGGATTGGATACGACCCGGTACGTGGCGATTTTGCTCATTAAGTAACGGCCCCCAAACGGAACAATCTGCAGTAATGATAACACGAATCAGCTCTATTTTCTCCTCGCGAAGTCACATTTCTCCATATAGAAAGCATATCATGCCATTTCGCGAATCTCGCGAATTTCGTTATAATAAGACCATAAGACGATATTCCAAGGAGAGTTGATATTCCCAATGGCACAGCTAACGGAGTTGAAACAGAAGTTCATCGAACAATTCGGCGCAAGCGAATCCAATATCTCGATCTTTCAAGCGCCTGGCCGGGTTAATCTGATCGGCGAACACACGGATTATAACGGCGGTTCGGTTTTTCCGGCTGCGCTGACGTTCGGAACGACGTTGCTTATTGCTCCGAGAGAAGATCGCACGCTCGGGTTCGCATCGACGAATTTCCCGTTAACGACGGAAATCCCGCTCGATAACGTAGCTTTTAATGAAGCGGACGACTGGGCGAATTACCCGAAGGGGATCGTCTGGGAGCTCAAGCAAAGGGGAATCGACCTGAGCCGCGGGTATAACCTCCTGTATCATGGAGAGATTCCGAACGGAGCGGGCTTATCTTCTTCGGCTTCCATCGAAGTCGTTACGGCTTTCGCCTTGCTTACAATGGAGGGGAAACCTACGGATACGGTCCAGATCGCGCTCTGGTCTCAGCACGCGGAAAATGAGTTTGTGGGCGTCAAATGCGGCATCATGGATCAATTCGCCGTAGCTAACGGCCGCAAAGACCATGCGATTATACTAGATTGCGATACTTTGAAATATGAACTCGTTCCTTTCGAATCAGGAGATTACAAGCTGGTCATCGGCAATACGAACAAACGCCGCGGACTCGTGGACTCCAAATATAATGAACGCCGTTCCCAATGCGAACAGGCCGTTCAAGATCTGAAACAGTCTTTTCCCGAACTTACTTTGCTTGGCCAATTGACTTTGGAGGAGTATCGGACGAACGAGCATCTGATCCAGGACGAGACCGTTCGCCGCCGCGCCCGCCATGTCGTCGAGGAAATTAACCGCGTCGCGAGCTCGATGGAAGTTCTGAAGAACAACGACTTGGCCGCGTTCGGACAATTGATGAACGGCTCGCACGATTCCTTGCGCGATCTCTACGAAGTAACCGGTATCGAGCTCGATACGATGGTAGACGCTGCTCGTTCCGTTCCGGGCGTTCTGGGATCCCGGATGACGGGTGCCGGATTCGGGGGCTGCACGGTATCGTTGGTACACCAAGATTCCGTTGAACGGTTCATAGCCGAAGTCGGGAGCAAGTACGAAGCGGCAACGGGGCTGCAACCGGCATTCTATGTATGCGACATCGGCGACGGAGTTCGCCAAATCGAAGGGGAGGCGTAAATTATGGCAGTTCTCGTTACGGGCGGAGCCGGATATATCGGTTCTCACGCGGTTGCGGCTTTGTTGGAGAGAGGCGAGCAAGTCGTTATCGTCGATAATTTGTACCAAGGGCATAGAGACGCCGTTCTTGGCGGAAAGCTGTACGAAGGAGATTTGCGCGACGCGGATTTTCTGGCGACCGTATTTCGGGAGAACGATATCGACGGCGTGATCCATTTCGCGGCCAACTCCTTGGTCGGCGAAAGCATGAAGGATCCGGGCAAATACTATCATAATAACGTCTACGGAACATTATGCCTGCTAGAACAGATGCAGAAGGCCGGCGTTTCGCGTATCGTTTTTTCTTCTACGGCCGCCACGTACGGAGAGCCGGAAAAAGTACCGATCGACGAATACGACCGTACCGTACCTACGAACGCATACGGGGAAACGAAACTCGCCATGGAGAAAATGATTCGCTGGTTCGATGTTGCCCACGGAATCAAGTTCGTGTCTTTGCGTTATTTCAACGCGGCCGGAGCTCACGTTTCCGGTCGGATCGGCGAGGACCATAACCCGGAATCCCACTTGGTTCCGCTAGTTCTGCAAGTTGCCCTTGGACAACGCGAGCATATTTCGGTGTTTGGCGACGACTACCCAACGGAAGACGGCACGTGCATACGCGATTACATTCATGTCAGCGACTTGGCGGATGCCCATATTTTAGCTCTGGAGCGGCTTCGCAAAGGAGAGGAAAGCGCCATCTATAACCTGGGCAGCGGCAATGGATATTCGGTTAAACAAGTGATCGACGTATCCAGACAGGTTACCGGTCATGCGATTCCGGCTAAGATCGAGCCTCGGCGCGCGGGAGACCCCGCCGTACTTATCGCCTCGTCGGAACGTGCCCGCCGTGAGCTGGGTTGGACGCCAAGCCGCTATAAACTGGAAGATATCGTATCCAGCTCGTGGGAATGGCACCGCGCGCATCCTAACGGTTACGAGAAGTAAGGGGAGGTAAAGGCATGAAAGAGGATTCCGCATCGATCCCGGCGGCAACATCCGAACATTCGCTAGCGGAAGCGATCGAGAAATTGGTTGCTTTCGCGCTTCATAACGGACTTATAGAACGACTGGATTACGATGCGGCGCGTAACGCGCTGCTGGATCTGATTGTCGTTAAGGAGCCGGCGGAAAACGTACGGGTTGAAGCGGATAAGCTTCCGGATAGCCCGGTTCCGCTGCTGGAACCTTTATTGGATGCGGCGGTCGCGAAGGGGCTTTTACCGGATGACACGTTAACGTTCAGGGATCTGTTCGACGCCCGGATCATGGGGTTATTAATGCCGCGACCGTCCGAGACGAATCGGCAGTTCCAGAGTATTAGCGCTGCGGAGGGTGTTGTCAGGGCTACGGATTGGTTCTATAAACTGAATATCGATTCCAATTATATTCGCATGGATCGCATTCGGAAGAACGGTTATTGGAAACATCGTACCCCCGACGGAGAGCTAGAGATTACGGTTAACTTATCCAAGCCGGAGAAGGATCCGAAGGAGATCGCCCTGCTTAAGACGTTACCGCAGTCCAACTATCCGAAATGTTTGCTATGCAAAGAGAACGTCGGTTATGCCGGTCGTCCGGATCATCCCGCTCGTCAGAATTTACGGGTTCTGCCGGTTTCGCTTCAGGGGGAGTCCTGGTTTTTCCAGTACTCGCCGTACGTTTACTATAACGAGCACAGCATCATTTTTTGCGGAGAGCATGTTCCGATGAAAATTTCTCCGGTTACGTTCGAACGGCTGCTCGATTTCGTCGAGCAATTCCCGCACTATTTTATCGGCTCCAACGCCGATCTTCCTATCGTGGGCGGGTCGATATTGAACCACGATCATTTCCAAGGGGGACGCCATGTATTCCCGATGGAGACGGCTCCCGTGCTGGAATGGCTGAGCAGTTCATCCGAGCCCGAAGTCACTTTGGGCGTAGTTCAATGGCCGATGTCCGTACTTCGTTTACGTTCGAGCAATCGTCGGGCCATCCTTAATGTTGCCGCAGACATACTGGCTAAGTGGAGAGGTTACAGCGATCCTTCGGCTGACATTCTCGCACATACCGATCGAGATTCGGGGCGAACGGAACATAACACGGTAACGCCGATTGCCAGGGTTAAGGATAACGGGGAATACGAGCTGGATTTGGTTCTCCGGAACAATCGGACTAGCGCGGAGCACCCGGACGGCATATTTCATCCTCATCGGGAGCTCCATCACATCAAGAAGGAAAATATCGGGTTGATCGAAGTGATGGGGTTAGCGGTATTGCCGGGAAGGCTCGAGCTTGAACTCGGACAGATCGCGGACATACTGACGGGTCGAACTCCTTACGAGGAGTCGGCGATCGCCGCGCCGGAGCATCCGCTGAATAAACACGCGGACTGGATCTGGACGTTGGTCGATCTGTACGGTACGGATGGCTCCGACGCCGCCGTTCAACTGCTGCTTCAAGCGGACGTAGGGGATAAGTTCTACGCCGTCCTGCAAGACGCCGGAGTATACAAAGGGACCGAAAGCGGAAGAGCGGCGTTCTATCGTTTTCTCGGAGCATCGGCGATTATCGCATCGCGTTAGAACATACGTACTACGCTTATTATCGGAGAGGGGAACAACAGCCGGATGTCACTATCGAACGTTTCGATCCAAGAAGTTCAGCATGACAAGTGGGGGCGCTGCGTGTCGTTGAGCAATGGAAGAGCGGAACTGCTCGCCACCTTGGATTTCGGCCCGCGCATCATCCACCTTTCCTCGCAAGGGGGAGTTAATCTTTTCTTCGAAGACGACAACCAAGAAATTCAACAGGGCGGCGATGCATTCGTACCGGTTGGCGGCGGGAGCTGGAACATCTACGGAGGGCACCGTTTATGGACGAGCCCTGAACGGATTCCGCGCGCGACGTATCCCGATAACGACCCCGTCGATTGGGAGAAGTCCGGAGAGGGTGCGATCGTGCTGCGTCCGAAGGAAGAGCGTTGGAATCAGGTTCGGAAGGAAATCGAGCTTCGCTTGGATATTTCCTCTCCGGCCATCCGGGTCGTTCATCGCGTAACGAACACGGGCGCTTGGCCGATCTCATTCGCTCCATGGGCATTGTCCGTTATGGGGGCAGGCGGACGCGCAGTAGTCCCGATGACCGGAGCGGACAACGGACTTCTGCCGAATCGTAGATTTATTATGTGGCCTTATAATCGATTGAACGATTCCCGAATATCCTTCACGGAATCGGAATTGATCGTCGATCAAGGGGAAGGCCCGACGCCTTATAAGTTCGGTAGCGATAATGAAGCGGGATGGGCAGCTTACAGCAACCACGGGGATACGTTTATCAAAAGCTATAAGCCGGTCGCAGGCGGAAACTACCCGGATTTCGGAGTATCGTTCGAATTGTATACGAACAGCCTGATGTTGGAGCTGGAGACGTTAGGCGAATTGCAAGAGGTCGACTCCGGTGCGACCGTTGAGCATACGGAGACGTGGCAAGTCGTCCAGGGGCTGGACTTGCGGGCGATAGGCTTGGAAGATGCCGTCTCCAAGTTACAACCTTACGTCACACGGTAGTTGCCGTTATGTTAGACTTGGATTCGTGAAACGTAAAACCCGCCCGCGGATCGACGCGAGGCGGGTTTTGGCTCTTATAGCTGCTTTCAGGAGGTAAGCAACGAAGAGGATGCCAAGTCGCTATTCGTCTCCGATAACAATTCGATCAGATGGCGGATGGCGGGATTCAGCCATTTTTTCTTATGATGAATGACTTGCGTATAGAAAATAATGTCGGGATGAGAGAAGGGCAAAGCAACCAATCTTTGTTCGATTAATTCGCGGACTACCGATATTTCGGGCACTAGAGCAATTCCGAGTCCATAACTTACGCACTGCTTGATGGCTTCAAGGCTGCCGAACTCATGGTGAATATGATAGGTGACGCCATTCTGGCCGAGCAACCGTTCGAAGGCGGCTCGGTAAGAACAACCTTGCTCCGTAACGATGAGAAATTGACCGTCCAACTCGGCGACGCTGACCTGATCTGACGCGCAAAGGGGATGCCCCGGATTGGCGACGAGCACGAGAGGTTCTCTGCGAATAATGATCGATTCGATATCGTCGTCAATGAACGGTCGGTGAAGAAGAATGCCCAAGTCTATTTCTCCCGATCTGATGGATTGCAGGATGTTCGATTCGAGGGCGGGATGGACTTGTAAATTGATTTCCGGGAAGCTTTGCAGAAAACGGTGAAACAATGGAGGGAGGTAGAAGGCCATAAGCGATTCGATCGTACCGATTTCCAGGTTTCCCTTGGCTTGCCGGGCGATAAGCCGCTTGGAATCGTCGTACATTTTCACGATATGCTGGAAAGTTTCGCGCAACTGCTCTCCTGCCGAGGTTAGCTTCATCGTGCGCCCGTATCGCTCGAATAGCACGACTCCGTACTCGTTTTCTAACTTCTGGATTTGCGCGGTTACGCTGGATTGAACGTATCCGAGGTTTTCCGCCGCTTTCGTGAAGCTTTGGCAACGCGCGACTTCCAAGAAAGATCTCATGTATAATAAATCCACGCGATAACATCGCCCCTTTCACGACACGATAAACCTCTTAAGTTCGTCTGATCAGGTTAACGATGATAAGACGAACTAGCCGCATGATCCTTGCGGTCACGCGCGGTCGAATGGCTACGACTTCCAAACCATCCAAACCGTGTTTCTGCTGCATTGCGAGCAACCGTTGATTGCTTTCCCATATTTTATAGTTAACATACTCTTGGATCAACATCTTTTTCGCCCCCCGCTCTATATTTGTTAAACATCATATCAGCGCCGCGGGGGAACGAGTTAGCGAACCTTTTTCATGACATGCATCATTTTTTTCGATGGAAACGCAATCAATTTCTAGACAATCCATCGAAGCGGGGAAATCGGAAAAAACAAAGAGGCCCCCCCTAGCTTATCGCTTGTTGGGCAGCCTCTTATCCACTTATTCTCATCGCCGATGCTTATACCCGCAATCTGCCAAGCTCGGATACGAGCGCTTCGACTTCGCTTATGCTGAATCGTTCTTTGGAGTTTACCATATCGTAAATATCTTTAAGATCCTCGTACTTATCGACGGTAAAACTCGAGGCTTGCATAGCCGCGCCCGTTGCCATTCGCAGCTTTGTTTTAATCGCCTCGATCATATATTCGACGTTTTGTTGCGTCGGTTGATTTAAGTCCATGGATAACTTCCTCTCATGCATGATTAGTTATGCTGTGAATTGTACAGTAAATTGTATTGTTCATTGTACCATACTATAACGGACAGCCGCTAAAAACGTTTGATATGCGATAAAGTGGCATTCGGAAGGACGGAATGGTAACCTGAAAGAAATGAACCGATCGAAGCGGGAAAGAGGATGACAGGATGTTAGATCGCGTTGCGCCATCCGCCGAGCGAGTCGATGCGGCAGGGCTGTTCGCCTTCTTGGGACGAATCGCCGCCATACATAGGAAGGAAGAAGTGACATTCCTGTGCATCGGTACCGATCGCTCGACGGGGGATAGTCTAGGGCCGTGGGTCGGAACGTTGTTAGAGGAACAGGGCTTTACCAGGGTCATAGGAACGTTGAAGGAGCCGTGCGACGCGAATAGCCTTCCTCGGATAGTGTCTAACTTGGAAGGAAAGGGTACAATTATTGCGATAGACGCTTGTTTGGGCCGTTCCGAAAATATAGGCGCGTATCTGGTCAGGCAAGGACCGTTAATCCCGGCGCAATCGGTTAATAGAGGATTCGGCGCCGTAGGGGAGTTCAGCATTGCGGGAGTCGTGAACGCGACCAGCTTAAAGCCTTACTGGACTTTGCAATCCACTTCGCTTTATCGCGTCATGGGGATGGCTAACGAAATCTCGGCAGCGATCGGTCGGATGTGGCGAACATGAACCTAATATGAAGGGGTGTACGATATGAATAAAATTAAACTTTCCACGGGTACGACCTTAGCTTACGTTGAAGCGGGAAATGGCCGACCCATCGTCGTTCTGCATGGTTTTTGCGGAAGCCATAGCTATTGGGACGAAGTGTTGCCTTTACTGGCGGTCCACGGTAGGGTTATCGCTCCGGATCTTCGCGGACACGGCGAGTCGACGGCCGGAGAGGGCGTATATGCCATGGAGAAATTAGCGGAAGACTTGGCGGCGCTCATGGACGAGCTCGAATTACCGCAAATCGATCTCATCGGACATTCGTTAGGCGGTTACATAGCGTTAGCGTTCGCGGAGAAGTATCCGGAGCGATTGCGTACGATCGGATTAGCGCACTCGACGGCATACCCCGATACCGAACAGGCGAAGGAGAATCGGCTTAAAGCGGCATCCGCGATCAGGCAGGACGGAATCGTTCCTTTCGTGGACGGTCTCGTTCCGAAGTTGTTTACGGCCGAACATCGGTCAAACCTGTCCGAACAACTCGGGAAAGCGAAAGCCATCGGTTACGGAACGTCCGTCGATGGAGCCGCCGGCTGCGCTTTAGGCATGAGAGACCGGCGAGATCGGGTTGATGTGCTGGAACGGTTGGAGGTTCCTATCCTGTTGCTCGCGGGCGAGCTTGACGAAGTGATTCCGCCGGACAAAAGATTTCCGGTGTCGAAAGACAATGTGACGAAGATTACGCTTGAGGGCGTTGCTCATATGGGAATGATGGAGAATCCGCAGGCATTCGCGGCAAATGTCGGCGAATTTCTGGAACGGAATAGGGGGATCTGAAGTGTTTGAACGCGATTATTTAATTCGATTGCTCACCCAAGCGGGACTTGTACTCGGAAAGGCTATGGGGCTGAAAGAGCAGAAGAAGCAGAAGGAAGCGCTCGATTTGATCGACGAGTTTCTCGGCAAAGAACTGCGGCTTCGGTCCCGTCTTGCCATCGGCTTATCGGATCAAGATCTATTATCGATGCTATCGGTAACGGGAAATCCGAACGCCGAATCGGTAGCCGTCGTTGCGGCGTTCCTGCAGCAAGAGGCGGATCTGCTCGAAGATCTTGGGCAAACGGACGATAGTCTTCCAAGATACGAGAAAGCGCTGCGCTTGAACCTGTATCTGATCCGGAACGATATGGAAATCGAAGTCGCGGAGTGGAACGTTCGCGATCGCATAGCGCAATTGCTGGCGGCGCTTTCCCCTTACGAACTCGATACGACGACGAAATCGTCTTTATGGCCGTGGCACGAATCGAACGGCGAGTTCACGGATGCCGAAGATTTGTTATATGAGCTTAGGGAAGAGGGGGAAGTCACGGCGGAAGAAGGCGCCGCTTTCTACGAAAGACTTTCCTCCCGCGACGATTCCGTGCTCGAGGCGGGCGGAATGCCAAGAAGCGAGATGGAAGAAGGGCGCAGGCAATGGGATGCCCTAACGAAGGAGAATGTTTAAATGAACGGTAAGGCTCAACCAAGGGAATGGCTCTCTTTTTTAGATGAAATCGTGAGCGAAAGCTCTCTCATACAAGCCTCATTCAGTTCGCCGAGGCGCAAGGACGAGGAGATTCCGAAGAAGCTGACGGTTCGTCCGGTCAAGCTGAAGACGGGACTGTTCTATCAATTCGAACGTCATCTGCACAACAAAGCGTTTCACGACAACGTAGCCGCCGATCGGGTGCGGGAGCAACTTCAAACGACGATGGAGCAGTATAAGCAAGCCCTATTCAAAACTTCGTCGGCCGATGTTCAGATTCTAGCGAATAAGAAAGGCGAGCTGTCCCTCATTACTCATTCGAGAACGACCAAGAGAGAGGCAGCGCCGCAAGAGCATAACCGAACGAAGTCCTATGTCTTGCAGGACGGGGAACGGATCCCGTTCTTGATCTCCCTTGGCGTTATGACGTCGGAAGGGCGGGTCGTGAAGGCGAAGTACGATAAGTTTAGGCAAATCAATCGTTTTCTCGAGATGGTGTCCGACGTCATAGCCGACTTGCCTCGCGGCAAACCGTTGACGATCGTGGACTTCGGGTGCGGCAAATCTTATCTGACCTTCGCGTTATACCATCTGCTGGCGATTAAAGAGGAACTTCCGGTTCGCATTATCGGTTTGGATCTCAAGAAGGATGTCATCGAGACTTGTTCCAAACTGGCGGAAGAGTTGAAATGGGACAACTTGACCTTCATGGTCGGCGATATCTCGGACTATGAAGGGCACTCATCCGTCGATATGGTCGTAACGCTCCATGCTTGCGATACGGCTACGGACGCCGCATTGCTTAAAGCCATTGGATGGGGAGCGAGCGTGATTCTCTCCGTACCTTGCTGTCAGCACGAGTTGTTTCGTCAAATCTCGCAACCCGTCTTGAAGCCGCTGTTAAAGCACGGCCTTCTTAAGGAGCGCTTCTCCGCGCTCGTGACGGATGCCGTTCGGGCCAATTTGCTTGAAATCGCGGGCTACAGGACGCAGTTGCTGGAATTCATCGATTTGGAGCACACGCCGAAAAACATTCTCATCCGTGCGGTAAAAGTCGGAAAAACGGATGTCGCGGAGCTCGAAAGGGAGTATGCACAATTTAGGGATTTTATGGGCATTAAACCTTTTATGGAAAAACAATGAAGTGAATACGTCTAAGGTCACAAAAATAAGGTAAAAAAGTCCCTTAATTATCGTAAATTTTGATTAAAGATGTAAGTTTTCAAGGCCAAGCGGTTGTCGATAAAAGCTGGGATATGGTAAAATCAAACAAGCTTATCCATTTTTAAAATATAGCACTTTCTGAAAAGGTGAATGCCTTGGGCTTACAATGGACTGATTTTATCCTTTTTGTGATGCTATTTATTTTGTTTATCGGCGTAATCGCTTTTAATAGAATTACCCAGACGCACAAAGTATATTTGGCCTTTCACTTTGTTATGATGTTATGGCCTCTAGGCCAATTCGCGGTAAAGCTGACGGATTATCCGGACGTCCAGCTCTTCTTCATTAACATGTCCTTCGTAGCGATGGGAATGCTCGGGCCGGGTTGGCTGCTATTCGTCTTTTTTCTTACCGGACGAGCCGCCCAGTTGAAGGTTAGCAGAATACTCTACTATATATTGCCGGCGGCTATCTGCGTGGTCGGCGCTCTTTGGAATCCCAACTATCAATTCATGTCTCCCGTATCGGGAAGTTATTTGGATCGGATGTACGGGCCGCTGTTCTGGTTGCTCGTGCTGATTCAATTCGCTTACTTCTTCACCGCGTTGATGAGCATGTTCCATACGCTTAAGACGGTTAGTTCCATCAATCAGCGGAGACAGCTTGCAACCGCTTTAATCGGCATGTTCGTCTTAACGGGCTTCGGGCTTCTGGACGTGCTCGTTAACGTGTTATTGGCGCAGTGGATGCCGGTCATTCCGGGATTGCTGGCGTTAGGTATCCTATTGTCCGACTTGTGCTTCGTTATCGCGATCTACCGTTTTGGAATGTTCGACATTCTAAGCATGGCTCAGAGGGATATCTTCGAACATATGACGACGGGTATCATCGTCGTGGACGAGAACGGCAAAGTGCTCGAAGTGAACAAAGGGGCGTCTCCGTTCGTCCAATCGGTCAAAGGCGAAACGTTCGAAATGGAGAAGTTTCTAGCTCCGTTGCAAGCGCAGGGGGAAGCGTACGAGTTCTTATATCGTTACCTTCATCATCCTTACGAGAAAATGCAAATGGAGTTTTCCTTGCAAGAAAGCGCGGGACGGCATGTATCCATTCAGATTTCTCCCGTGTTGGATGATCGAAGAACGTTGCTCGGCCGCATCATTACGTTCCATGACGTCACGGAGCTGCGGAAGCTTGTCGTCGAGATGAATCGGAAGAACGAGGCGCTGCACGAGCGGAATCTGGAACTGATCACGATTCAGGAAGAATTGTTCCGGGTCAACCAGAAGCTCGAACAAATGGCGGTCACGGACGGGTTGACCGGATGCTTTAACCGCAGGTACTTGATGCAGCAGTTGGAGCATGAAGTATTGCTCAATATGAGATACCAGATTCCGTTTGCTATTTTCCTATTCGATATCGATCATTTCAAGCAGATAAACGATAAATACGGACATTTGGTCGGTGACGAAGTCATTCGTAGCACGGCCGATATCGTTCGCACGAAACTGCGCAGAACGGATATTCTGGCTCGGTATGGCGGAGAAGAGTTTACGATTTATTTGCCGCATACGAATCGCGAACAATCGGAGCTGTTGGCGGAGAGAATCATGCTCGCGGTCGGGGACAATTGGGTCGATGCCGGCACGGAGAAGGTACACGTAACGATTAGCATGGGCGTTCTCTCGGAATCGAGCGAGGACCTCCGGTTCGACGATCCGAAGGAATATTTGCGCGAGGTATTTTCCAGCGCGGATTCCGCGTTGTACAAAGCGAAGAACGAAGGAAGAAACCGTGTCGTCATGGCGCGATAACCGCAATATTTTACGCGAATTTTCATAGAAATCTATGTCGCGACTAAAGGTAATATGGTACAATCGTTCCAAGATTAATCATTGGGTCGGATACCGAAAGACGATAAAGGCAAACTTGCTGAAAAGCAAGGACGCAAAGCCACAGGGTCTAATGTTCTCGCGAACGATGACAGCCTGGCTGCCGAAGGGTCCTTAGTGGATGAATAAGGCGAATCAGGCTGCTTCCAATCGGAGGCGGCCTTTTTTTATAAGTTAGTTGTCATAGAAAGGTGGTTTGGCGGGGATGACTCAAACGGGAGACAACAAGTATTCGATGTCCGAGTTAGACAAGGAATTGCTTCCGTTAAACGTGCTGCTGCATTGCCGAACCGTCGTCGAAGGGAAGAACTTTGTTACGACTGGCATTATGACCCATCTTGAGGGAGAACTCTTCGAAGTCGAGCTCCCGGAATACGATCAGTTCGAGCTAGGGGAGAATGTAAAACTAACGGTGTATTCCCCGGCGGGTATCCAATCGATGCCTTCGATCGTATTCGCCAAGTATGAAGGCGCGATTGCTCTGCTTCAGCCGCCGGACGTACAGAAGCGGTTTAAGGAGAGGCGAGAGCATCCAAGGGTAGAGATCAGCGGTAATGCTCAAATCATGCACGTGGTGAGCGATTCGGGAGAAGAAATGCCCTTGAACAACGAAGCCGAACTGACGATACACGACATAAGTATCTCGGGGATCAGCTTTTCCGGATTGGACTCCCCTCATTTTGCCGCGAAATCGCGTTTGAAGGCCAAGATCGAGATCGGCTTCGGATTTAATTGCGAGTTGGAGATCGTTCGTCGGGAACGGCATGATAACCGGATGCACTGCGGGGCTAAGATGCACGTACTCGAGCCGGAGATGCTTCGTCCGCTCAGGGCGTTGATTCTACGGCAACAGGTGCAGAAGAACGCCCAATCGCGTAAAGATCACAGCAGGAAACGTAACTTTAACGGTTGAGATTGGAATAAAACGAAACGATTCAGGCCCATCGAGAGGCCTGTTTTTGTTTTATCCCGTTCGCGTGACGAAGAACGCCGCGAAACTTTCGCGGATTCGTCATAAAATGGACGAAGGGGTAGGAGGGTGTCCGTGATGGCAAGCTCCTCTGTCACATACATTGAATCAAACGTGGCAAAGGAGTGATTTTATGGCTGTCCAACGTCTCAAACCCTTGCGAATTGATTCGAAAAAATCTCGAATCGTGAAACGGGCAAAAGCTCCTTTTCGTGCAAGAAACTTGGGTACTCGACCAACCTTTCATCGTCTGACCGTCGTTTGGGTGCAAAATAACGGAGTACCCTTCGATACGACCGGCTTTTTCGCGCGTCTGTCTCGCGGCAACGTTCTCGTATCCACGGCGCACTTCGATCGGTTCGGCGTCGTTCGCTTCAATAACATCGGTACGCTTACGAACGTAGCGTTCACGCTCAGAGTATTTAACAGAAACGGAGTCTTGTTCCGTACGCGCACGATCCCGGCCGGCGTGCAAACTTTCGCTATTATCGGATAATAATAGAGCGGTTGATTAAACGGAATAAGGGTTGGGCAGAAGGAATACGCTGCCCAACCCTTATTCGCGAGTAGTTTAGCCGCCGAACGCATCGCGGAACGCTTGCATCAGCTTCGCGCGATCGACGTTCCAGAGCTCGGCGATCTCGCCGCTGACTTCTTCGTCCCACCAATCCGCAAGCGCTTTGCGGTTGCTTCGGTTCTCCGTAATCCACATCAAATTCCCAATGACCCGCTTCACGTAAAGCTCTTCTGCCTGCTTAACAAGAAGGGCGGGGACGTGTTGCTTCAAACGTTTCACCGTACGATAGAGCTCTTTTCCGCATGCCCTGCGAATGGTTCGCGGACTTGGAAGAGGCGAGGAATGCTTCTCCTGGAACATCTTCATCCGGCTTCACCCAACCTCTTTTTCCATACCCTATGCATGGAATGAAGGGAAGGTCACTCGTTAGTGCACGACGATGTAACCGACCATGGGGCCGCCCGATTTCGAATCGGCATGGGTTTGACAGACAATCGAGTAAGTACCGGCTTCTTTAGGCGTAAAGCGGACGATCGTCGTTTTGCCTTTGTTGATTTCTCCGGAAACGTTTAAGCCCTCGATGACGAACGGATGGGACTGGCCGTTGATACCGGAAATGCGCAATTCGACGGGCTCGCCTTTCTGGACGACGACGGTACCGGGATAGAACAGATACGTTTCGAGCTTCTTGCCGCTATCCAGCGTAGCCGTAAACTCGCCCGTAACCAGCTGAATGACATTGGCGTTCGCGTTTGCGTTCGCGCTATCTCCCATCGGAGCCAAAGCAGGCTTGGATTGCTGCCAACCGATGTATGCGCCGGCCAAGATGACGACAGCCGCGATCACCGTGTACAACTGAATTTTCTTGCGGTTTAATATAACGATTTTGCTCATTCCGCTCTCTCCTCTTCAACTTTGTCCACCTATCGCAGTCTATGCATGGGCCCGTCCGGTCATGACAAGCCTGCAACGATTTTGTCAGAGGTTCGTATAACTGGAAGGAGACCGTTGCCGTATGCTAGAATAGAGACGGTAATTAAGGGAAAGAAAGCAGGTTTTGTGCCATGATGGATACGTTGCATGATTGGTTGGCCCAGTTATTGATTTGGATCGAGAGTTTAGGTTATTGGGGCATTATTATCGGACTTGCGATTGAAGTCATTCCTAGCGAAATCGTATTAGGCTACGCGGGATATCTTGTGTTTCAAGACGTGATCTCCTTTCCGGTTGCCGTCATTTGCGGAGTTATCGGAGCAATTTTGCAACAATGGCTGCTTTACGCGATCGGCCGTTACGGAGGCAGACCGTTCGTCGACAAGTTCGGCAAATATTTACACCTGAAGTCCAAGCATATCGATATCGCGGAAAAATGGTTTGAGAAGTACGGCCCGATGATCGTATTCACGGGGCGGTTCGTGCCCGTCATGCGTCAAGTAGTGTCCATCCCGGCTGGGATGGCGAGGATGAATCTGTGGCAATTTACTTGGCTTACGACGTTGGCATCCATTCCTTGGTCCATCTTGTTCGTATGGTTAGGCTCGTCTCTGGGCGAGAATTGGGAGAAAATCGACGAAAAAGCGGCTCCTTATGTTCAACCTGTTATTCTGATCGCGCTTGCACTGTTAGTCGTGTTTTTCGTGTATCAATATTTGCGTAGAAGAGGCAAAACGATTTAAAATAAATCATACTTTCAAACCTGAGAGGGGATTATTCCGCATGAGTCAATTGATCGCGAGCAAATTACATAAAGGGCTTACGCCAAGTCAATTCGTAGAAGCGATGAGCAAGAATCAAGACACATTCCAATCCTGGTTTAATCAGTTTCAATGGAACGATGCCGAGTTGGAAGAGTTCTACGAATCCTTGAACAATCGCGACGATCTGCGTTGCCTGATTATTGCCGCCGATTGGTGCGGAGATGTCGTCCGCAACGTGCCCGTCGTGTTCCAAGCGATGGAGAAAGCCGGAATTCCGACGGAAGTATTGATCATGGAAGAGCACCTGGACCTGATGGATCAGCATCTGACAATGGGCGGACGCGCGATACCTGTCGTGCTGTTCACGGATACGGGCGGACATCTTCTAGGGAAGTGGGGCGCTCGTCCGAAATACGTACAGGAAGTCATGAACGAATTCAAAGCGGCTAATCCCGATCGGGAAGCTGCGGACTATCAAGAAAAAATCGCGGTAGCAAGACAGGAAATGGGACGTCGCTACGGAGAGGATACCGGCTATCAGACGATTATTTTGCAGGAAATTCGCGAAATATTGTCCGGGGTTTGAGGTCGATAACCGATGCTGACATTTCAACGTTACTCGTTAGGAGCCTTGCAGACGAATGCTTACGTCGTCGTTAACTCGGAGCGCACGCGTGCCGTGGTCATTGATCCGGGAACGGCGGACGGGGCTTTGATCCGCAAGCTCGACGGATTGAAGGTAGAAGCGATTTTACTGACGCATGCCCATTTCGACCATATCGGCGGCGTGGACGCATTGCGCAAAAGATATAGCTGCCCTGTCTATATTCATTCGGCCGAGAAAGACTGGCTGACCGACGCGGGGAAAAACGGCTCGACGCGTTGGGCGGAAGTTACTCCGCCGATCATGACCGAATTGCCGGAACAACTGCTGACCGACGGACTGAAGCTTGAGTTGATCGGAGAAACCTTTCACGTGAAGCATACGCCTGGGCATTCCCCGGGCAGCGTGAGCTTCCTGGTCGGCGATCTTGTTTTCGCCGGAGACGCGTTATTTCACCGCTCGATCGGACGCACGGATTTGCCGGGAGGCAACCAAGAGCAGTTGTATCGTTCGATACGGGAGAAGCTTTACGTATTGCCCGAGGATACGCTAGTTCTGCCCGGACATGGGCAGGAAACGACCATCGGCGACGAGCGGCGCGAGAATCCTTTCGTTAGATAATAGGCAACAGTTGTCGTTAATTGCAAAAAAAAGGCTTTACAGGTGTTCGGGCTTTTGATATAGTGAGCCTTGTCAAGCCCCTATAGGCTACTTGTTCGCTGCGAAGAACGCAGGCGATGAAGGAAAATTCCTTCTACGCTTGCGTTCTTTTTTTATTTTTCGGAGAAGAGGGTGATCGGATGAACAGGCGTAGACAGCTTGCGATTAGTTTATCGGCGGCGGTCTTGTCGGGACTGCTTGTATATGGCGTGTACCTGGTTCAACTCAAGCAGATTCAATTGGAAGAGACTGCGGAGGTCGTCGTTCCGAAGCGATTCATCGCGACGGGGACGAAGCTGGAACCGGAGCATTTAACGATCGTTTCGTTGCCGCGTTCGGCCGTATCCTCGGAGATGATTACCGACGCGTCGGAAGCGGTCGGAATGGAAACTTCCATGCCTCTAGGCGGCAACGAGCCTTTGCTGCGTTGGAAGGTAGACAAGTATCGCTTGCTGCCGAGCGCCGGGCAATCTACCTTCCAGATCCCGAGGGAATACGTCAAATCGGTTTCCAACGGAATACGCGCCGGGGATGAGGTCGTCGTTTATTTGTCGGACGAGACGACGGCATCGCGCAAGCTATATCCGGACGCGATCCGAGTTGCCGGAGTGAAGACCGCGGCGAATCTAGAGATCGACAATCCGAAAAACCCCAATTTACTTTCCATGGCCAACGATGACAAGGAAGGAATGTACACCTCGAGGCGGGACGCCAACGGGACGATCGATGCAATCAACTTGAACTTGACCGAAGAGCAATGGTTAGCGATGGATACGGCTTGCAAAGGCGGAACCGCTAAGCTGATCATCGCTTTCCAGGCTTCGTCAATAAAGGAGGATGAACAGTAATGTCGGGACGATTGGCGGCTTTTGCAGGCTCGACGCCGAATATCGGCACATCTCTGACGGCATTCGGAACGGCTTACCGCATCGCGGCGCTAACCGGGCGCAAGGTAGGGTACTTATGTCTGAATTTGAAAAGCGCCAAAACCCACTTGTATCTCGGAGTAGACAAGCCGGACGTTACGTTAGACGGGGTAAGGCCCGAATTAAGAGCGGGTACTCTTACCGGAGACAAGCTCAGGCAATATGCCTTCCGTTCACCCAAACTCGGGGGATTGCACGTCTTGTTCGGCAATATGGTGAGGGAGCAGGCGGAGTATTACGAACCCGCTGATATGCAGCGATTGCTTGCGGCCTCCAGGGAAGCATTCGATCTGACGATCGCGGACGTGAGCGCTTATTGGGACAATGCCGCGACCGTATGCGCGATGAGAGAAGCGGATGACCGATTTCTGGTCACGACGGACAGCCTAAGCCATTTTCAAGAAGATATTCATCGTTGGACCGGTCAGGTAGGCTCGCAATTCGGGATGATGCCGGATCAATTCCAGCTCGTATTGCTGCACAATAACCATCGGAAGACGGGGGGATTTGGGATGAAGGAAATTCGCAAAGAAACCGGGTGTACCGAATTTACGGAGTTGAAGCTGCTGGAAAGCGTTCATTTGCAATTGGATAGCGGCAGATTGGACGAATGGCTGGCGGCGGAAGAAAGGAATGCGGCTGCTTTCGACGCGGTAGCGAATCCGCTTCTCAACCGGTTGAACTGGGCGCAGAGACTGCAGAAGACGGATCGTCCTTGGCTGCGAAGGCTGATGGTTCACAGACGGAGGGGCAAGTGAGCGCCGATAACGCCGCGAAGCGGTTTTCCTCTACCGCGTATGCGGCTAATCTGCAAACCGTATCCAACAAATCGGTCGTAGCTAACGGGGATAAGCCGGACGGTTTGTCTAGCCTTAGAGCTTATACGGAGGAAGTGCGCCATATGCTCGCGACTCCGAGAGGTTGGAGCGAGGAGGAGCGTCGGCGATATGCCGAGAAGTTGAACCGGGCGGTAATCGGGTTTCCTCAGGAACGCACCGAGATGCTTGCGATTATTTCCGATTGGATTATCCGCAAGCGGCTGCAGCACGTAGCCTTCGGCAGCTTGCCCTATGCGACCTTGGCGGAAGCGCTATTCGCGGAAGTCATCGGGATGAACGTGCTGGAGCTTGTGTTGCGAAACCGGGAGGGGCTGGAGGAAGTGCAAGTCGTCGGTACCCGGATCTTCGAAGTGCGGGACGGCAAAGCAACGGCTTCTCCCTATCGCTTTCAGGAACTGAGCCATGTGGAGAGAATTCAGCAGAACCTGGTGCTGTTCAATAACGATAGGATCAACCCCCGCAAGCGTTGGGCGGAAGTGCTTCTGTTAGATGGCTCTCGCGTTACTTTGACGGGATTCGGGTTTACCGCGCAGCCAACGTTGACCATCCGGTTGTATACGGTGAAACGGTTTAATCTGGAGACGTTATGCAAACCGGAGTATCGAACGATGGATGAACGCGTCCGCGAGCTGTTGCTCGTTATCGTGCGTAGCCGATTGAATATGGTCGTGATCGGGGCGACGAATACGGGTAAGACCCACCTGATTAAGGCGTTGATCTCCGAAATGCCCGATGAAGAAAGAATCGTGACGATCGAGAGTCGGTACGAGCTGATGTTGGCAAGAGACTTCCCGGATAAGAACGTCGTGGAATACGAGTCCGACGAGGACGATCCTCTCCATGGTCCGCGTCAAGCGTTTAAGCTGGCCTTACGACAATCCCCGCAACGAATATGCCATGCGGAGATCAGGGACGAGGACGCCAATATCTACGTGCGTGCTTGTACGCGCGGACATGAAGGGAGCATCACGTCTGTTCATGCCAACGGTTTGGAAGACGTGCCGGATACGATTACCGACATGTGCATGCTTGACGGCAGAGGGATGAATCCCGTCTCGATGATTAGGCGCATTACGGAGCATGTGACGCATATCGGATTCGAGATGCGCATGATCGACGGGGTACGAAAGCTGGTGCGGGTAGGGGAATTCGAATGGCTTGACGGGGCGGTCCGAATCAGGGATCTGGTCCGATACGAAGAAACTACCGGACAATGGACATTTCCGGAGTCGTTCTCGACGAAGGCTCTACAGAAGATATCCAGGATGGAGCCGGTAGGTTTGCGAGCGATAGAGAAACTATCATCCGGGGGAACGGCCTTATGTTGAAGATAGCGATCATTTCACTCATCGGGGTGCTGTTTCTCCTGCTGTACGTGAGTTTCCGATTCGGAATTTTGGCTTGGTGGGATGGTCAATCCCGCAAAAAAAGATTAAAAGCGAGTCATTCCAATCGATGGAGCGCGGATCTGTCGCACCAATGGACGAGGCTGAGCAAACCGCACCGGCATATCTCGGATCTGATGTTGGCGTTGGGATGGCGGATGAAGCCGCAAGGCTTCGTTATCTGCTCGCTGGCGATGGGGTCACTTGGAATTGCTGCGGGTATTCTCGTTTTTCAATCGTTCCGATCGGTCGTGATTCTTATCTGCGTCTTAGGATGTCTGCCTTATCTGTTGCTTAGGATGTCCTTAATCAATAGACAAATGGCGACCAGACTGGAGTTTCTTCCCGCCGTGGAAATGTTCTACCAGAGCTATCTCATTACCGGATGCAGACATATTCGGATTGCTTTGCAGAAAACGGTAGAAGAGCGTCGCCTCCCCGGAGAAGTTCAAGCGGTATTCGAACAGCTATATCGGAATTTATCGGTGAAAGGAGATGACGAGGGAAGCTTACGCCGGTTTTCATTGTCTTTCGGCAGCATGTGGTCCGATTATTTCGGCAGCATTCTTAAGGTGGCGCTGGAGGAAGGGAACAACGTTTCGGATAATCTGAAGGAGTTGATATCCGATATGCGCAAAGCCCAATTAGCCAATCAGGTGGAACGCCATCGACTGTTGGAGATTCGGTTGGCTAACTTTGCTCCTATTATGTTCCTGGCACTGTTCGTAGGAGTTAACTTTCGTTTGAACCCGGAAGGAAGTTACCAGTATTACATCTTGGATTCGGGAGGTAGGGGGATGCTGCTGAATGCCGTTGTTCTGCTGTTCGGGTCGCTGATGATGGGACTCTATCTATCTCGCAGAGAAATATAGGAGAGGGGGGCGACTATGACGGATTACATGCAATCGCTCATTATCGGGATAGGCGGCTTTGTCCAATTCGTACTCATTTTCGCCGGCATTTTCTTGATCTTGAGACTCTCGTTCGCTCCCCGTAATCGCTGGCGAATTCATATGCGAGGTTGGCATACCCGGGACACTCCGAGGTGGTGGTTGAAAATATGGGGAGCTGATAAGGATAGCGTAGCCTTGCAAGAAAGGCGGATGCTGCTTGCGGGATGCGGCATTCGTTATCCTCCCGAAGCATACCTGGCCTACCGCCGCTGCTTGTTGTTCACGCTTCCGCTTTTCGGAGGAATCGTGTACGTCATGCAAGAGAAGGGCGTAATATCCGTCGTATTAAGCTGGAATATCTTTTTTGCGCTCTTGCTTGTCGTCGGATTGATCGTTTCCGATCGGATGTGGCTTCAATCCCTACGCCGCTACAGAATAGACCGGATTAGGCGGGAGATCGTCGCGGTGAGCAGCCAGTTGCTTTACTATACGGGGTCGAGGCTTCATCTTCATGGGAAACTGATGAAATGCCTCGTTCTGACCCGGCATATCCGGGGCGAAATGGGGCTGTTGCTGAACGAATGGTACCATGATGCGGATTCGGCGTTGAAACGGTTCAAGGAAAGGCTGGGAACCGATGAAGCCTATGGGTTTGCCGAAAGCATGAGATCTCTTAGGCTTAACGAAAGCGAAGAAATCTACGATATGCTGCGGGAAATCGTTCGCGATTATAAAGCGCAAATCGAGCTCGCGAAGGACAGCCGGAAAGAGACGACTTCCTACCTTTTGTTCGTGTTGGCCGGGATTCCGATTTTGTATACGTTTCAAATTTTTCTGTATCCATGGGTTCAAGAAGCGGCTAAGCTCTTCGACGCCCTAAATCCTTAGTTACCTATAGAAGGGAGGTGTTTGGATGAGAAACATTCTAATTACGGTAATGATGCTGATCGTCGTTGCGCTGATGTTCAATTCAATCGTGGCCCAGGATAATACGGGAACGCGAGCGCGTATCGAGACGCACGGCACCACGGCTAATACGACGCTCGGAAACATGGAGCCATAAGAGAAGGGGAGGAGGATTAGGATGCGACAATTATTAATGACGATGTTGCTTATCGTTACGGTAGCGTTACTCTATTCCTCGATCGCGCAAGGAGACGGAGGGACTAGGGAGCAGATAGAGACTTCCGGAGGACGGATGGCGGATCATATTTCGCGGATTAGCCCGTGAAGCAACTGCTCGTGTTCGTAATGTTCGCTTCATTGTTTTGCTGGCTGATGTTCTCTCCGATCTACAAACACGTGCTAGTCATTCGGCAAGCGCTGCTTCAACAAGAAGCGGACTATATGCTGGAAATCGGCGCAAGCGGAAGATACGGTTATATTGACGGCAGAATGGTTGAGGAGTCGCGGAATCGGTTATCGGAATATGGGTTTTCCGCGGCCTCGCTTCAATATGAAGTGATCTCCACCACGGGAGCACCGGCGGATAACGCGGCCTCTCCTTTACTAAGGGGGACGGGAATTCGGCTGCGGATCACTTATCCGTACGATAATTTGCTCAATATCGATCGTCTGATCGGTTTAGCCCCGCCTTCCGCGGACGCCCGGATCGCCGGCGGAGGAATGAAGATGAGCGAGTATGTCCCTAGCCAATAGTAAGGAGTAGACACCGACATATGGCTAAGTTATTGTTCAGCGTGCTTATGATCGTCGTTTGGTGGATGCTGCATGCGTTGCAGATGGATGAAGAGATCGCGATGGGCACGGTACATGACGCCAAGCGGGCAGTCGACCGAGCCGCGCATGCCGCCGCACAGCAAATGGACCGGGACAAGCTGGAGATGGGCGTGATTTCGATTCAGGCCGAGCTTGCCGAAGAAGCGACCCTAACTTATTTGCGCGAGAATCTATCACTGGATGCCGAGCTTCAACCGTTGCCTGGCAGTTTCCTCAGAGAGGCGGTGGAGGTGCTTGTGTTCGAGATCATAAACGAGGATGCCGGTTTTCCTTATACGTACCGCAATTCCCTATTCGATTATGAAGTGACGCTGGATCGTCCTGGGATCGTATTGATCGTACACGTGAAATATCCACGTCTGTTCGGCGTGCTTGCTCCCGTGGAATGGGATTTGAAAGGTTCGGCGGAACTGGTGTTTTGAGGGTTAGTTCTAAATTCTCGGCGTTGTTGGGGTTCTTGTTGAACCGTTGGGTGAAATGCGGTCTGTTGACGTCCTGTCGCAACTTTGTTCTAATTATAGTCAATTGGAACAATTCGAAGGGGCGTCATTGGAATGCATGTTAACCCGCCGCAAGACGAGTGGTTGTTACGGAAGCTCAGGCTGCAACAAAAATTAACCGAAAACGGTCTGGAAGGCTGTTTGGTCACGCAGAACGTTGGGATCTACTATTATACCGGTTCGATGCAAACCGGTTATCTGTATATGCCTGTGAAGGGCGAGCCTACTTATTATGTCCGAAGAAGCTTGGAAAGAGCGCTTAACGAATCGCATGTTCGAACCGTCGAGCTTGGCTCGTTTCGTTCTTTCGGCAAGCAGCTAGAAGCAGATTACCCTGCTTTAGGGGCAACATCGGACGAGCTACCACTTGTAGGAGCGGATCTGGACGTGATGCCTGCCCAATTGTATCTTCGGCTTGCCGATACGATTCCGCAGGTACGATTGACCGATGCTTCCGCAATTCTGAGGAACGATCGGAGCGTTAAATCATCTTACGAGATCGGTCGGATTACTCACGCGGCCGAGGTCGTTGCGTCCGCTCTTGAGGCGGGCTTAGCAAGTTTAAGCGAAGGGATGACGGAGCTCGATCTCATGGCCGTTATCGAATATTCTATCCGAAGAAACGGGCATATCGGATTGATGAGGATGAGAAACTACAATCAAGAGATTATGACCGGTATCGTCGCGGCGGGAGAAGCTGCGGCGGAACCTTCGTATTTCGACGGTCCCGCAGGGGGAAGGGGACTATCTCCGGCTGCGCCGAAGAGCGTCAGTCTTCGCCCGATCGGCCGCAATGAACCGATACTGATCGATATCGGTTGTTGCGTCGATGGTTACGTGATCGACCAGACGCGAACGGTTGTTATTGGCGAGCTTGATCCTGATCTGCTCGCCGCATACGATACCGCCGCCGAGATCATGAGGGTCAGCGAACGGTCGCTCCGGCCGGGCGCGATCCCGGAAGATATTTATTCCCAAGCCGTAGAGATGGCGAAAGCCGCAGGATTGTCGCAGCATTTTATGGGGTATGGCCGTGATCAAGTTAAATTCCTCGGGCATGGGATCGGACTCGAGATCGACGAGTGGCCGGTGCTTGCGCGAGGTTTCCGGACCCCGCTGGAACCGGGAATGACGATCGCGGTCGAACCTAAGTTCACGTTTCCGGGTCGAGGCGTCGTCGGCGTGGAGAATACGTACCTCATTACGGACACCGGATGCAAGGAGCTAACGGTGTCTCCGGACAAAATTTATGTTTTGCCTTGAGCGCAATAACGATAACCGGAATAGGGTTATCGTTATTTTTTTGTCGGCTTGAACGATTCGCGTTTGGGAAACGTATTAATTGCATTCTTAGAGAGCCAACACGAATTCCTTAAGGAGGTGGAAGTCAAACCGCATGCCGCAATCTATCCCTAGCCATTCACGCACCGGACGAATCCGGCCTGACGAGCTGGCTTCGTTGCTCCGAGAACACTACGGGATCGTGTTCCATTATTTGCTCAAAGCGACGATGAATCGTTCGATAGCGGAGGATATTACCCAAGAGACGATGATTCGTGCGATCGAGAAGATCGATAGATACGATGGCAGCTCCAAGTTCTCGTCGTGGCTTATTACGATCGGCACGCGATTGTATCTCGATTATCTTCGTAAACGCAAAAGAGAACGGGAAAGCTTAATGCAACATTCCAATATTTCCGCTTTGCAATGGGAGACGGAATCTCGAGGCGCGGAATGGACCGAGTTGCTATCAAGCTTGGAGAATCTTGCGAATGAAGACCGAATCCCGCTTGTCCTCAAGCACTATTACGGATATACCTACGAAGAAATCGGACAGATGATGTCCCTCCCGCCGGGTACGGTCAAATCGAGAATTCATTACGTCATTCGAAAAGTCAGAGAGGAGCGAGACAAGGATGAAGCCTACTGATCAGAATCAAGACAATGAACTCATTTCGGAATTGCAACGGGATTGGGAAAAGCTAGACCGAACGTATCCCGCGACTCCGGAATCGTTGGACGTATGGGAATCGTTAGTCCGGAGACAACGCCGGGTAAGCAAGCGTCGCCTATGGCGAGATTTACTTTTTTTCTGGTTGGTAGCCGTGCCGTTCGTTTCGGGCTTTATTTTCCTCGGCTCGGGAATGTCGGTATGGTTCTGGTTGCTGCAAGGAGTATCCGTAATCGTAGGTATCCCTCTGGCGATTAACGAATTCAAATCTTCATGGCGCAAGGGGGCATCGACGTATGAATGAAGCATCCGCGCAAGTAAGTTGGTGGCTGTGGACTTGCATCGGTCTTCTACTGCTGTCGCAAAGCACGGTGCTGTTCTTGCATGCCCGAAGCCGGGGGGGAAGAGCGTGGTTCTGGGGACTATGGGGATTAACGCAATTTCCTTGTCCTACGCTCGTATATTTGCTGTTGCAATGGCGGAGAAACCGTAAACGCGGACTGATAGCCGCAGAAAGTGCCGAACGAGAAGATGGAGGGATGAACGATGGATAAATCCGATTTGATTATGCTGTTGCTTCCCGTGTTCCTCATTCAGCTTATTTTGATGGCGACGGCGTTGACCTATTTATATCGGGCGAGTTCCGTTCGGGGAAAGAAATGGGTATGGGTTCTCGTAATCATCTTCGTTAACATCATAGGACCGATATTGTTTTTCGCGTTTGGGAGGAAGGAGAACTGAGCATGTATCTACTAAAAGCAGAAGGCTTATCCCGCAGATACGGAAATACCGAAGCGCTTCGTCAAGCCGACTTCGTCATCGGAGATAATCGTTGCATAGCCTTGCTAGGACCTAACGGGGCCGGGAAAACGACGACGTTATCCATTATGGCGGGATTATTGGATCCGACATCCGGCACGCTCTCAATGAATAAGGAACTTAACGAGGACAGGCGCCGTTGGATGGGTTTTCTCCCGCAACAGCCGGCTTTTTTCGGTTGGATGACCGGACTCGAGACGATGGTTACCGCTGGCCGGTTATGCGGTTTATCTTCCAAGGAAGCAACGGAGCGCGGCAAACAATTGCTGGAAACCGCGGGTTTGAAAGAAGCGGCCCATCGTCGGGTTTCCGGATACTCCGGGGGAATGAAGCAGCGGCTGGGTTTGGCCCAAGCTGTCGTTCATCGTCCCCGCTTGCTGCTGTTGGATGAGCCCGTATCCGCATTGGATCCGATCGGAAGACGCGACGTGCTGACGATGTTGCACTATTGGAAGCGGGAGATGACGATCGTACTCTCCACCCACGTGCTTCACGATGCGGAGCAAGTATGCGATGAGCTGATCTTAATGAATAGAGGCAGCGTCATGTTGCAGGGGGAGATGGAACATTTGCGCTTATCCGCAGGCAATCCCTACTTGAATATCGTCGTCGAGGAAGGAAGAGGAGCGAACGACTGGATCGGGAGATTAGAACGAATTCCGGGCGTGTTGAAAGTTGAAGCGGAAGGCGGGAAATGCCAATGTCGCATCCACACCAACGAAATGGATTCCGTAAGAGATCGGGTGCTTCGAAGCGCTCTTGATGAAGGAGTGAAGCTGCTAACCTTCGAGGTCAGCCGCAAATCGCTCGAGCAATGGTTCGTCGAGGCGGTGCAGATATGAGCGGTTTCGGGATATTGCTTCATAAAGAATGGCGAGAAGCCGTCAGATCGGCTAAATTAATTTGGTTGCCGGCGGTATTTCTATTGCTCGGTATCATCCAACCGCTTACGGCAAAGTTCATGCCCGATATCCTTGCCTCGGCCGGTAATCTGCCCGAAGGCACGGTTATTCAGATTCCGGTTCCTACTCCCGGCGAGGTAATGGCGCAAACGTTAAGCCAGTTCGGTACAATGGGGTTGCTGGCCGTATGTCTGGCGTTCATGGGAACGATAGCCGGAGAGAAGCGTAACGGCACGGCCGATTGGATACTCGTCAAGCCGGTTTCCCCGCTTGCCTACGTGACATCCAAATGGGTCATGTTATGCCTGATTATCGCGTTTTCGTTTGGTTTAGGGTTTGGCGGAGCATGGTATTACACGAATCTATTAATCGGCATACCGATTTCGGGCGACGTCCTTTTTTCCGCGTTTTTATATTATATCTGGCTTGTGTTCATCGGTACGATCACGATCGCGAGCAGCGCCTTGCTCCGTTCTCCCGCCGCGGCCGCATTCGTTGCCTTCGCAGGCGCGATCGCACTGCAACTTGTGCGCGGTCTATTCGAAAATGAGCTCTCCTGGCTGCCATCCGGTCTCGACGCCGCGGCGATGTCCAGATTGACGACCGGAATTTCGCCCAGTTGGTTGGGCGCCGCGATCGTTACGGGGATCTGTATTCCGGCGTTGCTATGGGTTGCGGCCAAAGGGGCGGGAATAAGGAAGAAAGGATAAATCACTCTCTTAGTCAGCCTAAATACGACTCCATTTGCATAAGGTAATGCTTTTCTAGTAGGATAGTAGTATTACCGGAAGCATAGGAAGGGGAGAATCGGTATGCTGAAGCTGGGGGAGAAAATCGTCATCGTGGATGACCGGTTTGAGCAAAATTTGCCTTTGGGCGAATATGGGTACGTCATCGCCTATGACCGAAATAACGATAGCGCGTTCGATTATATTATTCGTGTACCGAAAGCAAATAGACAGTTTTACGTGCCAGGCGAAGATATCGAGCTGGAAGAGACATTACTAGAGCTTGAGGTCGACCGCATCGAGAGGGAGGCGCTTATCGATTTCGCCTTAGTCACCCGCAATGAGGAGCTGTTTAAGCGAATCATGAACGGCGGCAAGGAAGAGGAGCAACCCGTCGAAGAGGCCAGCAAGGAAGTGCTTAGCCGCGAGGAGTTTATCCGGCAAGTCAATCTGAAGGCTTGGATCTAATAGAAACGCACCCGAGGTTCTCGTTCTAACGAGAGATTCTCGGGTGCTTTTTCGTTAGTTCATATGGTCATATGGTCATTTGGTCATGATAAGATTGGCCGTTGCATCGCCGGGAACGGGAGAAGCGCGTCCGAAGAGATATCCTTGAAATAATGGCACGCCGGCTCCTCGTAAATAATTCCATTCTTCTGCGCGTTCGACGCCTTCGGCGAGCACGACGCCGTTGAAGCGGGATACCCGTTCCAATAAACCTTCGATATATCGCTGTTTATCGGTATCCCCGTCGCATCGGCTGACCCATTTGCGATCCATTTTCACGTAGTCGGGCTGCAATCGTTCTACCGCATCCAATGTCGCGAAACCCTGGCCAACGTCGTCTAACGCGAGTCTTACTCCTCTATTCCGATAAATGTCGAATACTTGCTGCAGACGAGGATCGTCGAGCGGTTCCGTCTCCATGACCTCGAATACATAGTCGCTCGGGTCGGTTTCCGCATCCTCCATCGCTTGAAACGTGCAATTCAGGCACTGTTCCGGATCGTGCAGGGAAGATGGGAGGAAATTAACGAAACGTTTAATCCCTCTTGGAAGGTGCGATGCGCCCAATTGTATGGCCGAATGTCTGGCCGCTCGATCCAGGAAGGAGTGCTGACCGATTTTACTTGCTTCCCGGAATAGTTCTGCCGGACGAAAGGGCATCTGTTCCGGCAAGGGCCGCATCAAGAACTCATATCCGACTATACGACCGCTTGGCTGTACGATCGGCTGTAAATACGTGGTGAACAAGCGATGCAGAATATATTCGGACACGCTTCGCCCGCTAACCTCGCCGAATAGACCGGAAAGCGCGATCCAACCGTCCTCTGGGGAGTGCATGACATTGCCTTTATCTTTATGCTCAATTGCCGGTTTTTCGTCATGCTCCCCGTAAGAAATCCGACATTGAATAGCTCGGGCATCTTCGGTGGGGACGTTTCTCTGCAGCTTGCTTAGCAGTTGAAGAAGTTGGCGATGATTGTCGTAACGCATAGCAAGCTTATTTTCTTCAAGCTGAGCGCATTCGGCGATCGCGTCGTTTATGATGTTTCGGAAACCAAGATCGTCCGCTGCGAATTCTACGAGTCCGGCATCTCTCAAGGGCGTGGACAATATCTTTCGATTGTAATGGGGCATCATAGTCCTCCTTTGCCGCGGAAACGTTTGTATTATTTTACCCGTTTTACGGAGTCGTAAAGCATTTTCCCGTCATTGAGTTCCCTTAGTTTGTCCGATATAATGAAAAGAATGAGCGGATATGCGGAAATAAGGAGGGTTATACAAGCATGAGCATCACGATCAAAGAAGTCGAACATGTTGCCAATTTGGCGCGTCTGGAGCTGTCCGATGCGGAGAAGGAACAATTCGCGGGACAATTGAACGCCATATTGAAATACGCGGAGAAGCTGAACCAATTAAATACGGACGGCATCGAGCCGACCAGTCACGTACTGCCTCTCGCTAATGTGATGAGGGAAGATGTCGTTAAACCTTCTTGGCCGATCGAGAAAGTACTTCTCAACGCGCCGGAGGAAGAGGATGGGCAATTCAAAGTGCCTGCGGTTCTGGAATAAAGATTAGGAGGAGCTTAGCATGTCGGTTTTCGACTTGAGATTGGCGGAACTACATAATCGTCTTCAAAATAAACAATTATCCGTTGCCGAACTGGTGGAGCATTCCATTAAACGGATTTCCGATACGGACGACAAGATTGGCGCTTTCCTTGCTTTAAATGAAGAGGGCGCGCGTAAAGAGGCTCAGTCACTCGATGCTCAACTCGCGGCTGGCGGAGAACGCGGACTATTATTCGGCGTGCCTGCCGGAATCAAGGATAACATCGTAACGGAAGGGTTGCGTACGACTTGCGGCAGTAAGTTCCTAGGCAACCACGATCCGATCTACGATGCCGCGGTTGTCACCAAACTGCGCGCCGCGCAATCCGTAACGATCGGCAAGCTGAATATGGACGAGTTCGCGATGGGCGGTTCCAATGAGAACTCCGCTTACCATCCTGTTCGCAATCCATGGGATTTGGAACGCGTCCCCGGCGGTTCCAGCGGCGGTTCCGCGGCGGCCGTCGCTGCCGGACAAGTGTATTTCACGTTAGGTTCCGACACGGGCGGCTCGATTCGCCAGCCTGCGGCTTATTGCGGCGTAGTCGGGTTTAAACCGACTTATGGCCTCGTTTCGCGGTTCGGACTAGTCGCGTTCGCTTCGTCGCTCGATCAGATCGGCCCGATTACGAAGAACGTAGAGGATTCCGCTTACGTACTTCAAGCGATCGCGGGTCATGACGGACGCGATACCACTTCGGCTAACGTGGAAATCCCCGATTATTTGTCGGCATTGACCGGGGATGTTAAAGGCTTGCGAATCGGCGTACCTAAAGAATATCTAGGTCAAGGCATCGATCCGCAAGTGAAGGAACGCGTGCTGGAGGCATTGAAGGTGTTCGAAGCGATGGGCGCCGTTTGGGAGGAAGTTTCCCTGCCGCATACCGAATACGCCGTCGCCACCTATTATTTGCTGGCTTCTTCCGAAGCGTCCTCCAATCTGGCCCGTTTCGACGGCGTCCGGTACGGAGTTCGGGCCGACAATCCGGCTAATCTCATCGATCTGTACCGTCGCTCCCGCAGCGAAGGCTTCGGACCGGAAGTGAAACGTAGGATCATGTTAGGTACTTATGCGTTAAGCTCGGGTTATTATGACGCTTATTATAAGAAGGCTCAGCAAGTTCGTACGTTGATCAAGCAAGATTTCGATCAAGCGTTCGAGAAATTCGACTTGATTATCGGACCGACGGCTCCTACTCCGGCTTTCAAGCTGGGCGAACAAGTCGGGGATCCGCTTACGATGTATTTGAACGATATTTGCACGATTCCCGTCAGCTTGGCGGGTGTACCGGCGATCAGCATTCCTTGCGGAACGGCGGACGGATTGCCGGTCGGTTTACAGATCATCGGCAAGCCGTTCGACGAATCGACGGTACTGAAAGCCGCGCACGCATTCGAAAGCCAAACCGGGTTTCATGACCTGCGTCCGGCACTGTCTTAGGAGGAGCACAACATGTCCAAATATGAAACGGTCGTCGGTCTAGAAGTTCACGTCGAACTGCATACGAATTCGAAAATTTTCTGCGGTTGCTCGACTTCTTTCGGCGCTCCGCCTAATACTCACACTTGCCCGGTATGCTTAGGCCATCCGGGAGTACTGCCTGTTCTTAACCGTCAAGCGGTAGAATACGCGATGAAAGCCGCAATGGCGATCAACTGCGAAATCGCGGAATGGTGTAAGTTCGACCGTAAAAACTATTTTTATCCCGATTCGCCCAAGGCGTATCAAATTTCGCAATTCGATCAACCGATCGGCCAGAATGGCTGGATCGACATCGAGGTGAACGGCAAGACGAAACGGATCGGCATCACTCGCCTTCATCTGGAAGAGGACGCCGGCAAACTTACGCATATGGACGGAGGCTTCGGCTCCTTGGTCGATTTGAACCGAGTAGGCACTCCGCTCGTGGAGATCGTCTCCGAGCCCGACATCCGTTCTCCGGAAGAAGCGAAAGCTTATTTGGAGAAGTTAAGGGCGATCATGCAATATTGCGACGTTTCCGACGTGAAAATGGAGGAAGGAAGCCTTCGTTGCGATGCGAATATTAGTATCCGTCCGTATGGGCAAGAGAAATTCGGAACCCGTGCCGAATTGAAGAACATGAACTCCTTCCGCGGCGTTCAGCGCGGTTTGGAGTACGAGGAACTTCGTCAGGCGGACGTGCTCGATAGTGGCGGCACCGTCGTGCAAGAGACGCGCCGTTGGGACGAAGCGCAAGGTAAAACGATCAGCATGCGAGGTAAAGAAGAAGCGCACGACTATCGTTATTTTCCGGATCCGGATCTTGTTCGGCTGCATATCGACGCGGAGTGGAAAGCTCGCGTGCAAGCTTCGATTCCGGAGCTTCCGGACGCAAGGCAAGCGCGATATATGCAGGAGTACGGCCTATCGTCGTACGATGCCGGCGTTCTGACCGCTTCGATGAAACTTGCGGATTTCTTCGAGGAAAGCCTTAAGCACACTAGCGATGCAAAGGCATCCGCCAACTGGATCATGGGAGACTTGCTCGGCTATTTGAATGCCAACAACTTGGAACTCGGCGAAGTCAAGATTACCGGACAAGGCTTAGGCGAAATGATTCAATTAATCGAAAAAGGTACGATCAGCACGAAAATTGCCAAAACCGTGTTCAAAGGCATGATCGAAACCGGGAAATCGCCGCAACAAATCGTCGAAGAGCAAGGTCTCGTGCAGATTAGCGACGAAGGTGCGATTTTGTCGATCGTTGACGCCGTTATCGCGGCTAACCCGCAATCCGTCGAAGATTTCCGCAACGGCAAGGAGAAGGCCATAGGTTTCCTTGTCGGCCAAATCATGAAGGAAACGAAGGGGAAAGCGAATCCGGGTCTCGTAAACAAGATGTTGATCGAACGATTGAACGCATAAATAACAGAGTAAACGACAAATTCGCTTAGTTGCGGATTTGTCGTTTTGTTACTTATCGAGTCAAAGGAGAGGCTGTTATGTCCATTAACGCAGTGAATATCAAGCGACGAGATATCGCGGAAGAGGTATGGGCTTTACAACATTCGGCCTATCGGATCGAGGCGCAATTGATAGGAGTTTCGGATCTGCCGCCGCTTCAGGATACGGTTCAAACGTTGCAGGCTTGCGAAGAAACTTTTCTTGGCTATATGGATGCCGAAGGGGAACTGCTTGGCGCCGTCTCGTTCGAGCGAGATCGATTAGGCAAATATTCGATTTGCAGGCTCATGGTACATCCGGAACATATGCGTCGAGGTATAGGGGGCGCGTTATTGGAGCATTTATTAAGGGAGCTGCCGCATTCCGCGACCTGTTCCGTAACGGCGGAAATTCGGAATCTCCCGGCCATTGCGTTATATGAACGTTTCGGTTTTGCTCGCCACGATACCTTCAAACCCATCCCGGGCATTGAAATGGTTCGGCTGGTTCGTAAACCCCGAGGGAATTAAATAGATTTGTCAACTCCGACTTCAGCCTAGGTTTACCCCCCGTCCGCAAACCATTGTAAGGTCAAATTCCAGCATGTTACAATAACGAAAATGAATCGATGATATTATCGGCGTAGGCGGAATATTGGAGATGGAGGTATTGGAATGAAGGAGTCGGAGGATTGGAGTCAAAATATGAACGAGGTACCGCTGCCTCCAAGTCCTGACGCTGAACGCGTTCAGCAACAGGAGCAATGGGCGGGTTACGGCCCTAATGGTTATCCGGTAAGCAGTCAGCAGCGGAAAGGTAAAAAAAGCAAGTGGGTCGCCGGATTGTTAGCGTTTCTAGTTCCGGGAATCGGGCATATGTATTTAGGGTTGATGGTAAAAGGCATCGTTCTTATGTTGCTTGTCGCGCTCGATATTACGGCCATCGTGTTCGCCTCTATGGAGATAGACAACGTATTATCTATCGTGTTGCTTAGCTTACTGATGCCAATCATTTACTTCTATAATCTGTTCGATGCGATCCAAAGCACGGATGCCGTGAACGAACGCAATGATTCTATGGGAACCCTCGGCGGCTTTGGCGGCGGTTGGGCAGGGAGCGGATTCGTTCCGTCGGCTCCTCAGATGTCATCGTCTTCTCCTCAACCGCCTACCGAAGGCCGCGGCTTGCCTCCCATCGGAGTCGTATTGCTAGCCGGAGCGGGAGTCGTTTTCCTGCTTATGTCGGGAACGGATTGGACGCACAGGTTATTTAATTCCGCCGGCTCCATGTTTGGCGCGGTTGTACTAATAGCGGCCGGAGTGGCGCTGTGGTTCTGGGAATCCCGCGGTCATCAACGTAAAGGCAATTAGCTCCGTTTTCCGGTGCGGATCGGTAGGGATGGATATTCCATTGACAATCGTCGGATACGAAACGTAGAATATAGGTAATCAATTTATTCTACGCGCTGACGTTATACGAAAGGCTGTGAGAGCATGGACTCCAAGGTCGAGCATGCCGTGGACCAGCTCAAATCCGGCGGTGTCCGGATGACTCCGCAACGGTACGCCATACTGCATTATCTCATGGATTCGTTCACGCATCCGACGGCTGACGATATCTTTCGGGCGCTCTCTCCTCAGTATCCGAGCTTGAGCGTTGCAACGGTTTATAACAATCTGAAAGTATTCGTAGAGGCCGGACTTGTT
This sequence comes from Cohnella herbarum, assembly GCF_012849095.1. Lineage (NCBI taxonomy): Bacteria > Bacillati > Bacillota > Bacilli > Caryophanales > Paenibacillaceae > Cohnella > Cohnella herbarum. The sequence goes on along the minus strand of NZ_CP051680.1, from coordinate 3,316,529 downwards.
CGCGAACTGACTTACGGAGATGATTCCAGTCGTTTCGATGCGGATATGTCGGACCATTATCACGTGACTTGTACGAAATGCGGTACGATAGTCGATTTCGATCACCCTCCGGTTAAGGAAGTGGAACGGGCGGCGGAGGCTTCGACGGGATTTAGCATTTTTGGTCATCGTCTGGAAATATACGGGCTTTGTCCGACATGCAAAGGCATGCATTCTTAACTTATGATTCATCATAGAGCACGCTGGGGAGAAACGCCTTAGCGTGCTTTTTAAGTGATTCAGAATTTATATGTTTCATGACATTCAATACTGAATCACCTCCGACATAAACGTTCCTCTGCCATCCCAAAGGACGGCGGAAGCCGTTTATGCTTGTTCGCCGGGGATCCGGCAATTGAAACCTAGCAACCTTTCGATCCGGAGGATCGTTCTTCTGTAAGAGGACAAGCGATGCACCAAGATCGGCAGAAACGGAGAGTGAAAGGATTTGAATACCGAATTAACGACCGGACCGCGACGTTCGCGCAAAAAATCCGGAGGATGGATGTTCTTCTTGCTGCTCTTCGTAGTAGCGGCTGTTGCCGTCATGTGGTGGAAATCATCTCATTCGGCGAATACCTCTTATATTAAGCCCGAATATACTTCGAACCCTTTTCCCGTAATGGTCGATGGAAAATGGACGAATGCTTATGCGCAAGGAAAGAAAGAGGGGTTGTTAATTCCTCTATCGACCGCCCAACTGTTAGTAGGGGACGGAGTGCATTACGAGGAAAAGACGGAAACGATCGTGCTGACGACGGAGACGAAAGTGTTGCATTTCAAGACGGGCGAATTAGACGCGACGTTAAATCGCAAACCGTTTTCGATGCGTTTCGCCGCGAAAAAAGTGGACGGTATTCTGTATTTACCGATTGCTCCGCTTACGGAATTATTCGGCGTGAAGACGGAGATCGGGGAATCTACCGGTATCGTATCCCTGTTCAGATCCGGTGAAGCCATTCAGCATGCCGGAGTACCGGAGAAGACCGACAAAGGAATCAAGCTTCGGGAAGGCCCGGATAAATCCTATGCGATCGTAGAAGATTTGCTTGCGGGAGCGAATTTACGGATATGGGGCGAAGAGGATGGCTGGTACAAAGTTCAGTCGCAATCCGGCCATATTGGATATGTGACCAAAGGCGGAGTTAGTTTGCTTGCCGTGGAGACCATTCCATCGGATGTCGCTTCCGAAGAGCCTTTCGTAGCTTGGAAAGGGGTAGGCCAACGTATTAATCTGACGTGGGAGGCGGTATACTCCGCGAATCCGGATACGGACAAAATCGGAGAACTTCCCGGAGTTAACGTAGTCAGCCCGTCATGGTTCGAGTTAATGGACGGCAAGGGGAATATTCGCAGCAACGCGGATGCCGGCTATTCCGCTTGGGCCAAGGCAAAAGGCATTCAAGTGTGGGGGCTCTTCAGCAACGGATTCGAACCGGATCGTACGCATGAGGCGCTTGCTTCTTATGAAACGCGGTTTGCGATGATTCAGCAGATGTTGGCTTATGCGAAGACGTTTAAGTTACAAGGGATCAACATCGATTTCGAGAACGTTTATACGAAAGACAAGGATAACTTAGTGCAGTTTATGAGAGAGATGACCCCGCTCATGCACGAACAAAATCTAGTCGTATCTATAGACGTGACCCCGAAATCCAATAGCGAGATGTGGTCGGTCTTCTTGGATCGCGAACGGTTAGGCTCCATCGTAGACTTTATGATGATCATGGCTTATGACGAACACTGGGCGTCGAGCCCGGTAGCGGGATCGGTATCCTCGCTTCCTTGGGTCGAGAGCGCGATTAAACGTATTTTGGAAGAGGACGGAGTGCCGTCGGGCAAGCTGATTTTAGGCGTTCCTTTTTATACGAGAATTTGGACGGAAGATCCTGACGGTAAAGACGGCGACAAGGTTTCGTCTAAAACGATGAGCATGAATGCCGTCCAGGAGCTGATTAAAGAGAAGGGGCTTAAGCCTGCGTATTCCGAAGAAACGGGTCAAAGCTACGTTGAATTCAAAGAAGGAAAACTCACTAAGAAGATCTGGATTGAGAATGCCGCTTCCATACAAGCTCGCGCCGAGCTAGCTAAAAAATACGAGCTAGCTGGAATTGCTTCATGGAGACGAGGCTTCGAGTCTAAAGATGTTTGGGCGGCGCTGGATAAGACGCTGCAGAGTCGTCCATAACCACGTTAATCAATGAAAACCTCCGAGCTGGCTTGCTTCAGTGCTCGGAGGTTTGTTGTATAAACGTACCCCCACCGTCCTGAGGGATGGCGGGGGTACGTTTAAGCTTATGTTCTTTTGCGTTAGTGTGTTAGGTTTGAGTGGGCAATGGGGCATCCGAAGCGTTGCCGGATTTGGTTAAGTGCTCGGCTCCTTCGGTTGCTTTCTCCGCATCGACCGTTAGTATCGTATGGCAATACATGCATCGATCCGTCGCACCTAACATTTTCGTGCGTTTACCGCATTCCGGGCAGTCGATGACGGGCGCGCTAGTGGATAACATTCCGACCCAGAAATAGATTCCCATGCTTATGAAGCAACTGATTATCCCGAGAACCATGAATATCGCGGCAATGATTTTTCCGACTTCTCCGAACAAGAGAATTCCGCTTGTTCCGAAGACCATAACTCCCATGCCGACGAATACGAGCAACAGTGCCCAAGTACGCAATGTTGATATTTTGCTGGCTTTCCATTTCATGTTGTAGTCTCCCGTCTTAATTAAACGTTATAGGTAGGTTTCTTTTCACGCCTTTAGCTCCGATCCTGAACGTTAGCAGGAAACAGGGCTTATGTTGTAGAACTAGACCATACTCGTAAAATTAATTATAGCTCACATTTTGTGCGCAGACCACCATATGAGGTTCAAACGAGGTCTGTAACGCCGATAAGGATGTGAATGAGGTGTCTACAATGGACAATAGGGCCTTCTATTTAGAAAGGTTGGGCCAAGAAGAAGGATTGGTCAGTCTTCTGCTCGTGGCGAATCCATTTTCGTATCAACCGCTTATCGACGGTATGGATCGATTGGCTTTAATCGTAACGACCGTATCTAATCACGACAAGGAAACTGAACATTGGATTTGGAGAGACGCGCGTATCCAAGTAAGAAGGGTAACACCGGATAAGCTGGAGCGCTGGATCGTCAACAGTCCGAATCGTAACGTTATCTACTGGCTCGTTCAGGGCGAGATCTTGATCGATCGCGATAACTATCTGACTAACTTGCGCGAACGATTGATGGAATGGTCTCCGCTAATTCGCGAGCAGAAGCTGCTGAGCGAGTTTTCGCAATTCGTTCGTTCCTATTTGCAAGCGAAACAAGATCTAAGAGATGGCCAAGTGTTAGATGCCTATTCTAATGTGTTAGCTTCGCTGCACTATTGGGCGCACATTGCGTTAGTAGAAGAGGGGATGCATCCGGAACTGACAGTGTGGGAGCAAATGCGCAGAGTTAATCCTGGGATCTATAAGCTATTCGAAGAATTAACGACAAGCGGAGAGACGCTGGAACAAAGAGTGCAACTCGTGCTGCTGGCTTGCGAATTTTCCATGCTTAACAAAATGGCGTCTTCCTGTTCGTTGCTCATCCGTCTTATCGAAAGTCGAAGCGAGTCGTGGGCACCGTCCGAACTGCTGCAGCATCCCGATCTTGCGGGGTTGTCGTTGGAGCTATCCGTTCTACTGCAGAAGCTTGTGAGTCGCGGTTGTATTCGGGAAGTTGCGAAGCCATCACGGTACGGTTTAAACGGATTATTGGAGCTAAGATATACGGCTTCTTTAAGTAAATAAGATCAATTCAAAAAATGTCGAAAAAACGGTTGACTGGGCACATCTTTCTGTGATAAATTATATCTCGCCGCTGAAAATGCTATAGGATGCGGACACAGCGAAAACAAACGATGCAAAAAGAAATTAAAAAAAGTGCTTGCATTGATAGTACGAACTGTGGTATATTATAAAAGTCGCCGTTAGCGCGGTGG